>JAHDWR010000104.1:2649-11471 GCA_023382755.1 Dehalococcoidia bacterium | reverse complement strand
GTGGTGTCGTAGAGCTGGACGCGGTCGGTTGGCATGGCGCGGAAATCCTTTCCATCACGAGGGTACGGTGTGGGTGCGAATGGGGAAGCGGGAGAAGAAAAGGCGCGCTAAATGGCAGCCCCGCGTGATTGACGCGGGGTTGGTATCACCGGGGAAGTGAACTGACTGGGCACGCGGAGATTGTACCAGAGTTCACGAGGGTGGTTCATCGAAGGGGAGGAGCGTGAACGTCCCCCCCTGGAGGGGCCGCATGAGCCGGAAGTGGCGTTGATCGAACGTGAGGATGCGGTTGGTGCGGTAGCGCGCGGCGAGGATGACGATGGAGAGGTCGGCGAGGCCGACATTGAGGGCGGCATACTGCTCGTCAAGCATGACCACCGCCTGGTAGTCGCCCGGTTCAAGGCAGGCTACCTGGTACCGCCCGCGAGCGAGATCGCGGAGGAAGGGTCTGTTGGCCGCCGGATACATCTTGGTCTGGAGCTGGTAGTCGATCTCGGCCGCGATGGGAGCCGGAATGACCAGTTGGTCGCGGGAGTTCCTCACCAGCACTGCCGCCCGGCGCGCCACGGGGTGGTCGAGCGTTGCAAGCGACACGACAGGTGCAGCATCGACGATGATGGTCACCCGCCCGAACCGGATCCTTTGCCCTCCTGGATGTCCCCTCCGAAACCTTGCATGAGGACATTGTCCACCCAGTCCTGAAAGTCCTGCGGGTCGTCGGAGTCGGGGGGCGGCGGGATCCCTTCTCTGAGCTTGTAGTTGCCGAACAGCTCGAATTCGCGGTCGGGCAGCGACGCGTCGTACATCGCGAGCGCCTCGCGCAGGACGAGCGCCTGCGACTTGCCCTCGCGCTCCGCCAGCCGGGCAAGCCGTTCCCGATCCTCGTCGGACAGGTAGACGCTCGTCTTCTTCATGGATGTAGGGTAATACGTAGGGCACTGCCCTGCAAGACATCAGCTGAGGTGGGAGCCGGTCGCGAGGGCGGCGGCGAGGCGGATGGCCTCGACCATGCTGGTCTCGGCGGCGATGCCCTGGCCTGCGATGTCGAAGGCCGTGCCGTGGTCGACCGACGTGCGGATGAACGGCAGGCCGAGGTTGACGGAGACGCTCTGCTCGAAGCCGTGGACCTTGATCGCGATGTGGCCCTGGTCGTGGTACATGACTACAACCA
The DNA here is from genome assembly GCA_023382755.1 of Dehalococcoidia bacterium. Lineage (GTDB taxonomy): Bacteria > Chloroflexota > Dehalococcoidia > Tepidiformales > Tepidiformaceae > Amarobacter. Next base: position 10,300 of record JAHDWR010000104.1, on the reverse strand, counting down.
CGTCGTAGCGTCCCGCGATGGCGTGGTTGAACACGGAGTCGGCGGGATGTGGCCCCGTGGCCTCGATGCCGCGAGCGCGGGCATCGGCGATGGCGGGCGCTATCTCATCGAGCTCCTCCCGGCCGATGAGGCCGTTGTCGCTCGCGTGAGGGTTCAGCGCGGCGACGGCGATGCGGGGGCTTTGGAACCCCCAGCGGAGGAAGTGATCGTGCGTGAGCCGGATCGCGCGGAGGACGTTCTCGCGGGTGACGAAGGCGCAGGCCGCGCGGAGCGGCTTGTGCGTGGAGAGGTGCATGCACCGGAGATTGCCGGAGACGAGCATGGTGGCGACGTAGGGTGCTCCGCTGATCCGCTGCAGGACCTCCTGGTGACCGGTATCAGCGATGCCGGCAAGCTGGAAGGCTTCCTTGTTCACCGGCGCCGTGACCATGCCATCGGCCTCCCCGGCGAGGCACATGCGGGCGGCGTGTTCGACCCAGCCATGGGCCGCGCGGGCGGACACGGGGGAGACGGCGCCGACCGGATAGCCGCCGGGCGGCGGAGTGGCGGTTTCGAACACCGGCACATTCAGCGGGACGGCAGCGTAGGGGCGAAGGAGCAGCGGGTCGCCGACGACGGTGAGGCGGGCGAATTCGTGGACTTCGGGGCGGGCGAGGGCTTTCGCGACCACTTCGGGGCCGATGCCGGAGGGGTCGCCCATGGTGATGACAAGGTGGGGGAGGGCCATGGCGGAACAGTAGCAGGTGCTAGCAGGGGTTGCCGCCGGGGCCGCGCTCAGGAGCCCGCTGACGCCCGTCTTCGGTCGGGCCTTGGATTGCCGGGGGCGGAGAGTCGTAGTCGAAGGTCCACAGTAGCCGCCGGGCCGTTGAGGCCTCATCGAGCGCCCAAATCTCGACCGGGAGATACGTCTGAACGTCGTAACGGAGGGTCACGCTGCCGGCGACGGGCAGTTCAAGCCCGATGGCCGTGCGCCCCGGCAGGAGTTGGAGGCCCCTTGCTGCTGCGATGCCCTGGTTGCCGATGAGCACGAACGGGGCAAGGACATCGGCAACACCTCCGGGGACCCGTGCCCACTCGCCGCAGGTCTCGCGCTTGAAATAGGTCTCTCCGTTGGTGCGCATCATGGAGTAGCGGCCATCGCCAGTCCGCGTAAGCTCGGCAACGACGACATCGGGGCTCACTCCGACGACTCCAGCGTCGACGCCGCCCCACTGTGGCAGGACCAGGTTGTGCTGATCGACGGTCAGCACGTAGTGGCCCTTCGCATCGAGTGCGCGCTGGATGTGACCAGCAAGATCGGCCGCGGAAGAGTTCCAGGTGGCAGGGCCGTCGAGCGGTTCGGGGGAAGGCTCGCGCGGACTGCAAGCAAGCAGCGCAACGCCGCCCGCTGCCAGAGCGATACCGATTAGCAGTGTCCCACGGCTCACGCGCTGAAGCCTACCACGAGCGACCACGCGGCCGGCTCAGGTCCGTGTCCGCCATGCGACGCTGGCGGGGGTGACGGCGACGAGCCGCGCCAGTGCCCGCCAGGTAGCGCCACGGCGCGCCCGGCGTCCGCGGCTCAGCCAGCGGACTGGTCGTACCAGCCTAGGACGCGAAGTGCCCGCAGCGTGATCCAGCGGCTGGGCCGGCTGTCGCCATCTTCGAGCTCGAAGTGGACCGCGCCGGGATGCGTGTTCTCCAGGAGCCAGGTGCCATCGGCCTGCCGCCTGGAACGGAGCCAATCGACCGCCTCGGCCAGCCTCGAGTCCGGCGCATCTCCTGCCGAGCGGAAGTATTCGAGGGCACGCAGCACGTCGTAGTGCCAGCGCGTTGGAAACGAGAACTGCAGCCAGGCCGGGTTGACGACCTCGCCGGTGCTCTTGCGACGGACCAGCTTTCGTTCGAGGAGGTACTCCTCGCCCCGTCGTCGCGCCGCGATGGATTCCGGGGAGGAGCCGTTGGCGCGCTCGTGCGCGAGCAGCCCCTCCAGCACGTTGATCGTGGTCGCGAACGACGAGCGGACGGAACCGTTCTCCGCCTCGCAGTTCCAGCCGCCGTCCTCGAGCTGCTCACCGAGAAGGCGGTCGACCACGCCATCCACATCCTGACCGAAGTACGTGCCCAGGGTGACAACCCTGCCGTTGATGCAGGGCTCGACCTCGCCGCCGAAGAACGGCTGCCCGGCGTGCTCCCAGCGGCACGCATCTCTGACTCGCGTCACCGCCTGGCGGACGCGGTCCGCGTGGGGGTCGACGCCAAAGTCATGGAGGAGCTGGAGTGTTGGCAGGGTGGAGGTCCAGGGTTGGCCCCGGTACCGCTCGCGCTCGGCGAAGTACCGGGCCGGGAAGCACGCGCCTCCCGCCCACTGGCCGTCTTCGCCTTGCAACGCCAGCAGGCGGGCGCCCCAGCCATCGGAGGCGACCCTCGCGCGCTCGGCAGCGACGGCCTCAGGCGGGGCATGAGCAAGATCGCGCAGTGCTTGCCAGCGGATGGCCGGGTCCCCATCGAGCAGCCAGTCCAGTACGGTCATGCGGGTGAGTCTAGTATCTCGAGGGCCGACGTTGCGATGCTTCCGGCCGCTCTCGCGCAAGGCCGAGAGCCGGCGGCGGGGCGGCACCCCCGCCCCTCGGTGTACTCGAGCTGGCTGGTATGGAGCTCGGGGTCGATGCCTCCTCCCATGGGGCCACCGCACCACCGCTGTCCAGCGCTGCTACTCTTTGCGCAGCTGTCCGACGACGCCCGCCTCGATGAGACGGACGACATCGCCGGGGGAGTAGCCGAGTGCCCCGAGGATCTCCTGCGCATGTTCGCCAGGTTTCGCGGCGCCGCGCATGGCCCCGCCGGGCGTCCGCGAGAGTTTCACCGGAGTGTTCGAGACACGAAGCGATGCGCCGGTCCAGGTCGGGAGGTCGACAAGCATTTCGCGGGCCGCGACCTGGGGGTCCGCGACCACTTCATCCACGCGGTTAACCGGGCCGACGAGCGCGATCGGGCCAAGCAAATCCTGCCATTCGGCCTTGGTCTTCTTGCGAAAGGCTTCGAAGAGGATGGGCTCGAGGGCGGGATAGTTGCGCGTGCGGATAGGGTTGGTGGCGAATCGTTCGTCGGTGGCGAGCTCATCGCAGCCGATGGTCGCGCAGAAGAGCGGCCAGTTGTGGTCCTTTACGTTGGCGACAACCACCCAGCCATCGCTGGCGGGGAACGCCTGGTGGGGTGTGCTCAGGGGGTGGCGGAAGCCGACCGGACCCTGCACTTCGCCGGTGGCGGTGTAGCGCACGATGGCGTTTTCCATGAGCGCGACCTGTGTGTCGAGCATGGCGACATCGACGTGCTGTCCCAGGCCTGATCGGTCGCGCTCGACGAGGGCCGAGAGCACACCGATCGCGGTGAACATGCCAGCGCCCATATCGCCGATGGAATATCCCGTACGGGCAGGCGGGCCATCGGCATGGCCGGTCATGCTCATCACGCCACCCATGCCCTGGACGATGGCATCGACGGCGCCGCGCTGACGGTAGGGGCCCGTGTGCCCGAAACCCGACGTGGACGCATAGATGAGCCGCGGGTTGACCTCCCGCATCTTCTCGTACCCGAAGCCCAGGTCGTCCATGGTGCCCGGAGAGAAGTTCTCGGTAAGGACATCCACCTGTGCCACTGCCCGGTAGACGATCTCCTTCGCCTGCGGAGTCTTGAGGTCGAGCATGACGCTCTTCTTGCCGCGGTTCACGGAGAAGAAATAGGTGCTTACGCCATGAACGTAAGGGCCGCTGCCGCGGCGCGTCTCGTTCTGGTGCGCGGCCTCGATCTTCCAGACCTCGGCGCCGAGGTCGGCGAGGATCATGACGCCGTAGGGGCCGGCGAGCGCCCAGGTGAAGTCGAGTACGCGGATCCCTGAAAGCGGGCCTGGCATCGGCTGTCTCCCCTTTTCTAGCGGCCCGTCACGCGGCGGGTGGCGTCGCGGAAGCGCTCGACCTGCTCGGGGCTGCCGCGCAGGCGCCGGTTGGCGTCGTCCTCCATATGGCGGGCCTCATCGGAGAGCGTAGCCACGTCGATGACCCGCTTGGCCTCCTGGACGGCCGAGCGGGACATGCTCGCAATGGTTTCAGCCATGGACCAGGCGGCATCCATGAGCGCTTGCGGTTCGTGGAGCGAAGTCACGAGCCCGTACTCAAAGGCTTCGCGGGCATCGAACTTGCGCGCGGTGAAGATCAACTCCTTGGCGCGGGCGGCGCCGACGAGGCGCGGAAGCGAGGCGGCGGCGACCACGAGGCCGTACTCGGAGCCGGGCAGGCGGAAGCTGGCCGTGGTGGACGCGATGCGGATGTCGCAGCCGATCGCGAGCCGGGCGCCGCCGCCAAAGCAGTAGCCGTTGACGGCGGCGATGACGGGCTGTGGCGTCTTCGCGAGGACGCCGAAGAGTCCGCCGGCGCTGCGCGAACGCGCCTCCTGGGCGCCCTCGACGCCGCTCATCTCGAGCATGTCGCCGCCAGCGCAAAAGGCCTTGTCGCCGGTGCCGGTGAGGATGAGGACGGCAACCTCCGGGTCTTCACTGGCGCGGAGGATGGCGTCGCCCAGCTGGTCGCTGAGGGCGTTGTTGAGGGCGTGGTGGCGCTCGGGGCGGTTCAGGGCGAGGCAAACGACTGATCCGCGCCGTTCCTCGATGACGAGAGGTTGGGTTTCTGACATTTCGCGGAGTCTAGAGAGTCCGGCGCTGGACGGCCACGTACAGGCGAGGGGCCAGGCTATAGCTCGGGCCCGCGCTATTGGCATTTGGGGAGTAGTCACCGGCCCCGGAACATGATTGTATACAATCATCAACTCGGGACGGAGGACTCTGGAACCATGGCACCAGGATGGCTCACCTACGCGAACGCGAGCGCGCACACCTCGAAGGAAGGGCCCGACTACTTCCGCGACGCCTTCCCTTATACTCTGCCGCCGCTGGTCCAGTTCGAACGTGAACCGGTGCCGCTCGACCCGCCGGACCGCATCTGGATCACGGATACGACCTTCCGCGACGGGCAGCAGAGCCGCGCGCCGTACACGGTCGAGCAGATCGTCCACCTGTACGAGCTGCTGCACCGCCTGGGCGGGCCGGGGGGCATGATCCGGCAGTCGGAGTTCTTCCTGTATACAAAGAAGGACCGCGAGGCGGTGGGACGCTGCCAGGAGCTGGGCTACCGCTTCCCGGAGATCACGGGGTGGATCCGCGGGACGATGGCGGACTATCAGCTCGTGCGTTCAGCCGGCCTGCAGGAGACCGGCATCCTCACCTCGATCTCGGACTATCACATCTTCAAGAAGCTGAACTCGACGCGCGAGGCGGTGATCGCGAGCTACCTGGAGGTGGTCGACGCGGCGCTGGCGGATGGGGTGGTGCCGCGCTGCCACATCGAGGACAGCACGCGGGCGGACTTCCACGGCGTCGTCCTGCCGTTCGTGCAGGCGCTGATGGAGCGGGGCCGCCAGGCGGGGATCCAGGTGAAGGTGCGCTACCCGGACACGATGGGCGTGGGCGTGCCCGACCCGCACGCGGCGCTGCCGCGCGGCATCCCCCGACTGACGCACCTGCTGAAGACCGAGGGCGGGGTGCCATCGGAGGCGCTCGAGTTCCACGGGCAGAACGACCTGAACGCGATCATCCCGAACGCGGTGGCGGCCTGGCTGTATGGCGCGAGTTCGAACAACGGCACGCTGCTGGGCATCGGCGAACGCAGCGGGAACACTCCGATCGAGGCGCTGGTCTTCTGGCTCATCGGGCTGACCGGCGAGACGCACGGGATGGACACGACGGTGATCAGCGAGATCGCCGACTACTACCGGGAGATCGGCGAGGTGGTGGACCAGCGGCTGCCATTCGTCGGCGACAACTTCAACGTGACCCGGGCGGGGATCCACGCGGACGGCATGATCAAGGACGAGGAGATTTACAACCCGTTCGACACGACGCGGCTGCTGAACCGGCCGCCCGGGGTGGCCATCACCGACAAGAGCGGCGCGGCGGGGCTGCTGATGTGGATGCAGAAGCACCGCCCGTCGGAGGCGGCGGGGCTGGAGAAGCGCGACCCGCGGCTGATGCGGATGTTGGACCTGGTGATGCGCGAGTACGACGACGGCCGCGTGACGAGCCTTGCGGACGAAGAAGTGCACCGGCTGGTGGACGAGGCGTTCGCGGGGGTGGGTGTGGGGTAGGGATCAGCTCCCGCCCATGCGACCGAGGCGCGCGATGACTCCCTGCGGGTCGGGGTGGCCGTGTTGCTGGAGCGCGATTTCTAGTAGGTCCCGCCATGCCGGGTCCGAGAGGTCGAGGAGGGCCCAGCTGTTCGCGCGTCAATAATCGGCGGCTCACCTCAAGCGTGACCGGTACGATGCCGTGTTCCAGCGCGACTGTGGTCAAATCCTTCCCGATAGCTTCCAGCTCATCGTCCAGCGAATCCGCCGTGTGTCCAGCCGAGCGAACGACGAGTTCCAGTGCCGTCTTCATCGCCACGGCCACGGGCGCCACACTCTCCGGCACCGGGGCTGAATCCAACCAGCGGAGCGTGTCCCGGGAGATCTGAGATCGGAGAGCGTCGAGGGGCCCGGCCTCCAGGGAGTCAATGGCCCTGTGTACGGTGCGCTCGAGCTCATTGAGGAACTGAAATACCTGCAACCGGTCGGCTTCACGCATGTGGACCTCCTCTGCTTGAAGGCGGTGTCATTATGGCCCGTCCGCGCCCGAGGGCGTCGAGGACATCCGGCAGGCGGCCGAAGCGCTACGGGGCGCTAGCCACACTCCGGGACGGGCTGCCGCTGCGCGAGCGCAGTCTCCCCCGAGACCAACTCCTGGATCAGGGTCCCGGACCAGTACACCGGATTTTGGACCTCGATCTTGCCGTCGACCCGCCAAACAGGGAGATCACTGACATATTGCTCTCCCGAATCCTTCGTCCCGCAGATGCGCAGGACGAGCCCGGAATGCGGGTCAGCCCGGAGCTCACGTAACGACACTACGGCGGGTGCGGTCGACGGAGCAGGGACTCCCGCGAACTTCAGCTGGCGCTCGCACATCGCCTGGTTCACGCCCTGGTACGAACACAACGCATCGAAGTTCCCCGACCTGGCGATGGCGACGATATCGGCCAGGGCGTGCTCAGCCTCTTCGCGCGTCACTGGCCGTGCGTCAGTTGCATCACCACAGCTGACGCACGATGCCATGATGATCGCACCGGCGATCAGGCTCAGGGAGCGCTGCCGCACCGGCGGCGCCACTTACTTCACGACCACTGGTAAGGCCAATATCCATCCTCCGCCTGCGAACACACCGATTCCAGCAGCCAAGATGCGCCGTGGCGTTGGGTATACCAGCCCTCCCGCGACACTCATCAAGGCGCCGCCAATTGCCATGGCCGCTCCGATGTCCGTGAATGCCGCAAGCCACCCGCCAATCTGGACAACAGGACCGAAAACGAGCAGGAGCGTTGAGTAAAAGGGCCGATCGGTCGCGACCGACCGTTCACTTCTCCGATCGATCGGCTCTTGATTCATCACCATGGGTAGCATACAGCATGCCAGTGCAGTCGCGGCCCGCCAGGTGGAGTGTAGCTTGCTCCTATCGGCCCCATGCATGCTGGTTACCAGCCAAACGAAAACGGCGCCCAGGTGACGGCACCCTCTTTGTTCGGCTGGG
>JAHDWR010000104.1:0-2549 GCA_023382755.1 Dehalococcoidia bacterium | reverse complement strand
TACCAGCCAAACGAAAACGGCGCCCAGGTGACGGCACCCTCTTTGTTCGGCTGGGCCCACCCTCCCTGGTAAATGGCCTGATGTAGATGGTCCCCAGTGTTGGTGCATGAATCTGAGGCGTGGTCGAGTACGGTAGCAATTGTTCGTTGTGACTGGGAAACTCCACCACCATAGTAGTGGTTCGCCCAGTAGGTGCCAAGGACGTTGGGCAGCGCAGTGACGTGCCAGTAGTGCATCTGCCCGGCATATGCCCCGTTGGGCGTCCAGACATTGGCGCCCACTCCTGGGCAACCGCCCGCCGCAAAGAAACTGACTCCCTCCGCGAGGTTGGGCCCGTTGATGTAGGTCTTGTACTCGACATATGTTCCCTGATAAGCAGGATAGTCGATCGCTCGCCACCATTCTGAAGAAGCTTCGTCATTATGCCAGCAGACGTGGGCCGTCGCCAGATTCCAAAATTCCGGCCTGCCGGACCACTTGGTTAGGTACTGGATTTCGGTGCCAGGGAAATAGCCGGTGTCGTTCTTCCAGTCTGAGCAGCCAGACCCGTATATGCCGTTGAGTATCCACACGGGAGAGTAGGGATTGTCGGCTCGGGAGCTTGTCGCAGGTGTAAGGGCGATGACCAGCAGCCCGCCAACGACCAGGCCAATCGCGAGCCCGCGAGAGAACGTTCCAAATAGTCCCAGTGCTTGCCTCATCGAGAATTCTCCGCAATGAATCGATCCACGAGGTCAGTGAGGATTTCCACCGGAAGAGGCCCCGCGTTGACGATCACGTAGTCAGATCCAACGACAAAGGCCGCCCGGAGCACAGGCTGGAGACGTGACGAGGGCGCTCCGTGCTCGATCAAGACCGGGGTGCCCTTTGCATCGTAGACGGAAAGCTCGGAGGGGCCACCACCAGCAGGGGCGACCGTCTCGGCATTGCGGCCATCCTTGATCGAGTAGATCTCCATGTTGATTGGCCAAAAGTCCGGCGAGGTGAGCGTGACACCTTCGGCGAAGAGCCGGGCGGTCCCGTCGGCACGGACCACTGCGGTCACCTGGCGCCCGGTAATCTCGAATCCGGCTGGCGGCGAAACCTGGTGCAAGGTCAGGTCGAGTTTCACCACATTGGGGTCGTCGGCGCGGAGTGCGGGGAGCTCTATCTCGCCCCGTGCTTTGTCGGCATGGTTATACCAGTCGTAGGACGGCACAGCCCCAGGGGGAAGCACCGCCAGTTGACCCAACGAGACGCCCTCTGCGACCTCCACAGGAGTCAACGGTCGGCTCTTGATGGGGTCGGGGGAAGTAGGCGTGCCGATCTTCACCTCCCCAATGGGCCGGACTGGAGCTTCATCTGGCCCTCCAGCAAGGGCCAAACCGAGAGCAGCCGCAGCGGTCACGGCGAGCCCAACAGCAGCTCCCGCGATGGCGACTCGTGACGGTCTGTAGGAAACGCGTAGCATCCCCATCCACAGCCTCCTTTTCACCAGTGGTGAGAGGAGCATGGAAGTCCGAGATCAGCCCTTCAACCCTTCTTCTCTCGGAAAAATTCTCCCATTCGTTATCAGCCCCGCGGCGAAGGCCACGCAGCAGCCAGAGTGGTGCGAGAACCAGCGCGCCGCCGCCCACGGGTCGTGCCTCAGGCCATGCGGGTCGAAGATCGCGACCTGGACCCGGTCGATGGCCCGGTAGACCGAGCTCTGGGCCACGTGCATGCATTCAGCGATCTGCTCCACCGGGCAGCCGCAGGAGCGGGCGGCAAGGATGCGCTGCGTGTCCTCGTCGATGTGGGCGACATGCTGCGCCCGGAGGATGGCTTCAAGTTCTTCGGGGGCTACCCGCTCGACCGGCATCCGCGCTCACTCCTTGCGGCGCGACCAAGCGTCATGCCGCCGGCTGCAGTGTCTCGCCGCGGCGCGAAGGGAGTCAAGACGCGGTGTGTAAACTCATCGATGGGGCCCGCCGGGACTGGTCGTGCCGCAGTCACCTGCAGCGTTTCGTCACCGGTTGCCGCCGCCGAGCCCGCGGATGAGGGCATCGAGGATGTCGAGCAGGCGGCCGAAGCGGCGGCGCGACCGTGGCGGGTTTGGCGGTTCGAAGCTCAGGACGGCGCGGACGCGCTGTTCGAGCTCGGCGCGTTCGTAGCTATCGGGGTCGTTCGGACCGGCCATTGGCGGCCTCCGTTGTTCAGTGCTTGAAGAACTCGGCGTTGATGCGTTCGAACTCGAGCTGGTCCGGGGGGAGTTCCCAGACGCTGAAGATGGCGTCGACGGGGCAGACGTGGCGGCAGGCGTTGCAGTCGATGCATCGGTCGGGGTCGATGTAGTACATGGGGGCGTCGGGGGAGGTGGCGATGCAGTCGACGGGGCAGACGTCCATGCAGGAGCCGTCCTTCACGTCGATGCAGGGTTGGGTGATGACGTAGGGCATGGGCGCGGACTATACGCCGCGAGAAACGGGACGGGGAGCCGGGTATACCGGGCTCCCCGCGATGGCCCGGTTAGACGACGCCGAACGCGAGCATGGCATCGGCGACGCGGAGGAAGCCGGCGATGTTGGCGC
>JAHDWR010000103.1:9049-11540 GCA_023382755.1 Dehalococcoidia bacterium | reverse complement strand
GGGAGCTGAGCGAGCGCATCCAGCACGGCGACGCGGACGGTGGCCCCTGGCGCGACGCAGTCCTCGCCCACCTCCGCCGGGTGACCCACGACAAGCTGACGGTCTCGAACCCCCAACTGGCAGCCGAGGGGTAGCCCTTCACGAAGAGAGAGCCCGACATTATTGTCGAGCTCTGAATCTGGTGCGTGGTGCTGAGGCCCAGGGTCGAACTGGGGACACCGGCATTTTCAGTGCCGTGCTCTACCAACTGAGCTACCTCAGCAACGACCTCTCATGCTAGATTCGGCCTTCCGGAGGGTCAAGGAGAAGCGCTGCACACCGCCGCCGTGCTGGCTATCATGCGCGAATGCCTCCGCGACCCTCCCAGATACATGTCCCCGATGCCGTCCTGGAAGATCTCCGATCCCGCCTCGAACACACCCGCTGGCCCGAACAGCTCCCCGGCGCCGCCTGGGATTACGGCGCCAATTTGGCCTACATCCGCGAACTCTGCGACTACTGGCGCACCGCGTACGACTGGCGCCTCCACGAAGGCCACCTGAACCGCCATCCGGGGTTCCTGTGCGAAGTCGACGGCGTTGACCTGCACTTCTGGCATATCAAAGGGACGGGTCCGTCGCCGTTCCCGCTGTTGTTGATCCACGGCTGGCCAGGTTCGATCTTCGAGTTCTATTTCCTCATCGACCGGCTGACCAACCCGGCAGCGCATGGCGGCAGGGCGGAGGATGCGTTCGACCTCGTCATCCCGGCGCTGCCGGGCTTTGGCTTCGGCGGGAAGCCGCGCGAACGGGGCTGGGGCATCAGCCGGATCGCGGCGGCCTTTGACACGTTGATGACCCGTGAACTCGGCTACCCGCGCTACGGCGTGCAGGGGGGCGACTGGGGCGGGATCATCAGCGCGAAGATGGCCTCGGCCCACGCGGCGAACATCGCCGGCGCGCACCTCAACTTCGTCATCGCGCCGCCGCCGGCCCAACCGACGGATGAGGACCGCGCCGCCATCGCGGCCCGCGATGCCTTCCAGGCCGGCGAAACGGGTTACAGCAACGTCCAGGGGACCAAGCCCGATTCGCTCACCATCGCGCAGAGCGATTCGCCCGCGGGGCTGGCGGCCTGGGTGGTCGAAAAGTTCCACGCCTGGGGCGACCACCCGGCGGACCTGGAGGCGACCTTCCCCAGGGACGTGCTGCTTACGAACCTGATGTTCTACTGGGCACCGGAAAGCGCTGCGAGCTCGGCCCGCATCTACTACGAGGCGCGGCGCGACCCGGGGGCGTTCATGTATCCGAAGGTCGAGGTCCCGACCGGGGTGGCGGTGTTCCCGAAGGAGCCATGGCGCGTCCCGCGGAGCTGGGCGGAGCAACGATTCAACATAACGCGGTGGACTGAACTGCCGAAGGGCGGGCACTTTGCCGCGCTCGAACAGCCCGCGCTGCTCAGCCAGGAGATCGTCGAGTTCTTCCGGATTGTGCGCTGAAGGCTCAGGGCAGATTGTGGGTGTAGACCTCGTTCAGGGTGATCTGGTCGCCATCCAGCAGGACCAGGTCGAATCCCCGCATCTTTCGCTGGGAGCCGTCAGGCAGGGAGATGGTGCAAATCCAGCGGCCGCAGAATCCACCGGAGATGGGCCACACCTCGTCCGGTACGTACTCCATCGGCGGGGTCATCTTGAAGAGGTTGTCGAGGTACGCACCAAGGGCGGCGTGCCCACTGAGGCCCGCCGGCACCTGCCCGTCCTTGTAGAGCGTGTCCGGGTGGTAGAACGTCAGCAGTTTCGCCGTGTCCTTTTCAGTCCAGGCCCGGAGCCACGCGGCGTTGTACGCGGCGATGTCCATTTCCATCTCCTTCAGTTGCCTACCATACGGCCAAGGCCCGGCGTTCGCGGTCGGCCGATGGTTGCTTCGAGGTGCCGCACGAAGAAGACCGTTCCACCGAGCACAGGAGTTAGCTGCCGCGGGAGTCTACAGGGTTCGAAGGTGGATCGGGGCCTGTACGCTAATGCGAGGGTGCATCGAGTTCGACCACGAGCGTCGCCCGTTCGTTGTCGATGGCGTTGATGGAGACGCGTGCCACGCCGCCGAGCTGCGAGAGACGTTCCTGGAAGTCCAGGAGCTCCCCGAACCCGGAGCCCTTCACATCGAGGTGGATCTTGGCCGGGCGTGCATGGTTCGCGGTCCGCTCGGGCGGCGTCGTTGCTGCGGCCGCTTCGCCGGCGGACCTTCCCGCCGACGTGTGCTGGCCCTTGAATCCCGATGCCAGACCTTCGAGGCCCGTAACGACCGACTGGATGCTCGCCACCGCTGCGAGGTAATCGTCGCGGAGGCGGATCAATGGCGCGGCGATGGCGTCGGCCAGGGTGGAGGCGAAGGGGGTGGTGGGAGCGGGAGGCTGGGCAGCGCGGTCGGGCGCCTCGGAGAGGGGGAGGACGAGGAACCCCACCCGGTCGAGGAGAGGGTCGGAAAAAAAACGGAGGAGGTGGAATCAGGGCCGG
>JAHDWR010000103.1:0-9039 GCA_023382755.1 Dehalococcoidia bacterium | reverse complement strand
CCGCCCCCGCGGCCTGTAATTGGGCGGGGGGGGGCCAACTGGGCGCGGCGAGGGGTCCGCCCCGGGTGGCGGCTAGGGGGGGGGTGGGCCCGGCAGGCTGGGCAGCGCGGTCGGCCGCCTCGTTGAGGCGGTCTTCGAGTTCGCCCAGCCGGTCGAGGAGTCGCTCGTAATCTTCCCGGAGGAGGTCGTAGCGGCGCCGGAGCTGGCGCACGGCGGCATCACCCGAGGCTGCCTCGTGCAGCCGTTCGAGGATTGCGTCGTCTGCGTCGTTGCCGATGTCGCTCACCAGTACTCCCGGGAGGCCATGGCGCCCGGGAGACAGGCGTCTAGGCGGTATGTGCCGTCGCGCTCGCCGGGTGGAGTCGCGCTCCACCTTCGAGCCGATACCCGAAGCCCCTGACGGTTACCAGGTATTGTGGCTCGGTCTCGGTTGGCTCCAGCTTGCGCCGGATGCGACGGACATAGACCTTCAAGACATCCTGTGCCTCCCGCGGGAGGTATTCGTAGTCGGCCGTCACGGCATTGAGGATTTCGTGGGGGCGAAGCACGCGGCCGCTGTTGCGGGCCATGAACTCCACGATCCGGAACTCCGATGCTGTGAGGGCCACGAACGTTCCCGCGCGCTGCACCTCGCATCTATCTACATCGACGGTTAGGTCCCCAACCTGAAGCAGGCCGGAAGCTTCCGCTGGTGCCCCATCATACGCCCCGCGGCGCCGGAGTACCGCGCGGATCTGGGCGACGACCACGCGCGCATCCGCGTCGATGTCGAGGCACGCATCGGCCCCGGCAAGCAGGCATTCGGCGATGAGTTCGGGCGAGCCCTGGGCGTGGACCGCTATGACGGGCACGCCGGCCGAAGCCAATTCCACGATTGCGAGTGGGGCTGAGGCGGAGCGAGGGTCGACAAACCAGGCGACTGCGGTGAATTCGCCAGTCCGCCCCAGGGCGAGCGATGGCTGCCCGGGCTCGCGTTCGAGGACAGCCATGCCCCCCTCGTGGAGCGCCCGCACAAAGCCGCGCGTGGCCGCATCAGCGGGCGCCACCAGCAGGCAACTTTCGAAGGACGGACGCGAAATGTTCACCAAATCCCCACCCGGGCGCCACCTGCCCGGAGCGTGGAGGCCGATTATAGACTCTTTTGTCAAGAGGGGAAGCCCCTATTATGCAAATCCGATTCCCCCGGTCTTCACCGGGCATGTCCGCGGACGAGGCGATTCCTTATTGGGGGGAACGCGGATTGTGCTTCGGCATGCGACTTGCCGAACATGAATACATGGGACAGCCACAGCGCATCCACACCTACGACGACGACCTGCACGAACGCAGGCGCCATTTGGCCATCATCCGCGAACCGATCGATTTCGAAGCGGAACGGCTGAAGCGCCTGGTTGATAAGGTTCGCGACACGCGCGATCCGTAGGGCCGTTCGTTTGCCGCGCCTCGCCCGCGCGCCTATACTTCGGGCCAGAATGCCTGCTCGTCAGGGGTAGGCCTCCATGCGTCCCGGAGTCTCCACATAATGCCAATCACCTCCAAGCGCGAGTGGCTGCAGGGTCCCTATGCCAGGGCCATCGAACGGGCCCCCGAACGGGCCAGGGTGTTCGAAACCACCGGGAAGATGCCGGTGGAACCCATCTACACACACGATGACCTTCGCGATTGGGACCCCACCACCGAGCTGGGATTTCCAGGTGAGTACCCCTTCACCCGTGGCATCCAGCCCACGATGTACCGGGGCCGTTTCTGGACGATGCGCCAGTACGCCGGGTTTGGCACTGCCGAAGAGTCGAACCAGCGCTACCGCTACCTCTTGAACCAGGGCCAGACCGGCCTCTCGGTCGCCTTCGACCTTCCCACCCAGATCGGCTACGACTCCGACGACCCGATGGCTGCCGGCGAAGTCGGCAAGGTCGGTGTCGCGATCGACTCGATCGAGGACATGCTCACGCTGTTCGACGGTATCCCGCTGGACAAAGTCACGACCTCGATGACCATCAACGCCACCGCCTCGACCCTGCTGGCACTGTACGTCGCGGTCGGGAAGCACCAGGGCGTCGCGCCCGACAAACTCGGTGGCACGGTCCAGAACGACATCCTCAAGGAGTACATCGCCCGGGGCACGTACATCTATCCGCCGCAACCGAGCATGCGGCTCATCACCGATGTCTTCGCCTACTGCAAGGACACGGTCCCGCAGTGGAACACCATCTCCATTTCCGGTTACCACATGCGCGAGGCGGGTTGCACCGCTGCCCAGGAGATTGCGTTCACCTTGGCCGACGGGATCTCCTACGTCGAAGCCGCGCTCTCCGCCGGGCTCGACATCGACGATTTCGCGGGCCGCCTCAGCTTCTTCTTCGCCTGCCACAACAATTTCCTGGAGGAAGTGGCGAAGTTCCGCGCGGCCAGGCGGCTCTGGGCGCGAATCATGCGGGACCGGTTCAACGCGAAGAGCGCGCGCTCCCAGATGCTCCGTTTCCACACGCAGACGGGCGGGGCGACCCTCACCGCCCAACAGCCCGAGAACAACATCGTCCGCACTGCGGTCCAGGCGCTCGCCGCTGTCCTGGGCGGCACCCAGTCGCTGCACACGAACTCGATGGATGAAGCCCTTGCGCTGCCGACCGAAAAGGCAGTCCAGATCGCCCTCCGCACCCAGCAGATCCTCGCCTACGAGAACGGTGTGGGCGATGTCGTCGATCCGCTCGGGGGCTCCTACTACGTGGAGGACATGACGAACCGGCTGGAGGCCGAGGCGCGCGAGTACATCGAGACGATTGATAAGCTCGGCGGCTCGTTGGTGGCCATCGAAAAGGGCTTCCAGCAGAAGGAAATCCAGGAAGCCGCCTACCGCTACCAGATGCAGGTCGAGGCCAAAGAGCGCGTCATCGTCGGCGTGAACGACTTCATCAACCAGGGCGAAGATTCGCCGGACCTGTTGCGCGTGGACCCCTCCATCGGCCAGCGGCAGGTAGAAAAGCTCCGGGCACTCCGTGCCAAACGTGACAACGCCGCGGTCGAAGCCCTGCTGGCCAAACTCGAGAGTGCGGCCCGGGGTACCACCAACCTCCTCCCGATCATGGTCGAGTGCGTCGAGGCCCGGGTTACTCTTGGGGAGATCAGTCACCGGCTGCGCAAGGTGTGGGGCGAACAGCGAGAACCGGTGTTCATCTGATGACCGACGACGATGTCCGCGGCCGCGCCGACGAACGGCGCCGTCTCCTGGGCGAGTTGGAGCTCGAGCGCAACCAACTGGTCCGCAATATCGAGACCTGCCGCATCCGCGACATCGACCGGCCCTTCATCGGCGAATGGTCCCTGAAGGACATCGTGGGGCACGTCGCCTCGTGGGAGGCGGAAGTCGTGACGGCGCTACGCGAGTTCCGGCATGGGGCGCGACCGGCGCTTTTCGATTTCGACCCCGCGAACCAGGACTCCTGGAACAACGACCACGTCGAGCGCAAGCGCGACCTGAACTTCTGGAGCGTGCTGGAACAACTCAAGGGCGGCCGCCACCGGCTGCTCGAAGAACTTGAGCACGTTTCCGACGAGGACCTGACCGCCGAGAATTCCGCGTTCGAACGGATGGTGCGGGCCACGATCGACCATGACCGCGAACACTGGCACCAGATCGCGGCAGTCCTCGCCGGCATGGCCGGTGCCCGCCGCACAGGACCACAGTCGGTGGTCGAAGAAGTCCAAGAATCTTCCTGAGGGGAACCCCAGCCGAATGTTGACCAAGATCCACCACGTGGGCGTCGTCGTCCACAGCGCCGATGAGGCACTGAAGTTCTACCGTGATGCCCTCGGACTGGCTGTGACGGCCGACCGCGTGATAGAGGACCAGGGCGTGCGTGGCGTCCTGCTCGAAATCGGCAACTCGGAAATCGAGCTGCTCGAACCGACGCGCGACGACACCGGCGTCGCGAAGTTCCTTGCCTCTCGCGGCGAGGGCATGCACCACATCTGTTTCGAGTCGGACGATGTGGACGCCGAACTCGAAGGCGCGCGCGCAAAGGGGATCGAGTTGATCGACCAGAAGCCGCGGCTTGGACTCGCCGGGATGATTTGTTTCCTCCATCCGAAGGCCAACCACGGTGTGCTCGTGGAGTTTGCGACACCGCTCAAGGAAGGGCACTAGTCCACATGGGCATCGGCGCCACCCATATCGACCACATCGTCATCTCATCGAACGACAGCGGCACCGTCGCCCAGACGTTCGCCGACAACCTGGGTATCGAGATCAAGCGCAAGATGATCCGGCCGGGGACGTCCGCGCAGCTGGCCTTTGCGAAGCTGCAGGAAGTCGTCCTGGAGTTCGCCGGACCCCCACAGGTGAAGCCGGACGAGGAAGTAAAGGCGAAGCTCTGGGGGATGGTGCTCGCCGTCGAGGACATCGACGCGGCCGTCGCCCGCCTGCGCGAACTCGGCTACCCGGTGAGCGATCCACGCCCGGCCGTCCAGCCGGGGGCGAAGATCGCGGCCGTGAAGGAAGGTACGAGCGGCGTACCCTTCGCCGTCATCCAGTACAACGCCATCCCCGCGGAAGGAAGCTGACGTGAAGGCAAAACGCATCGACCATGTCGGCATCGTGGTGAAAGACCTCGACGCGGCCATCGCGACGTACACGCGCAACTTCGGCTTTGCTCCCGACCCGGCGCGTGGTGGTGATCTCCCCGCGCTGGGCATCAAGAACGCGTTCATGCCCGTGGGGGCGAGCGACCTCGAGTTCATCCAGGCCGTCAGTCCCGAGGGGCCGGTGGCCCAATTCACGGCTGACCGCGGCGAAGGGGCATTCATGCTCTCGATCGAGGTCGAGGACATCGACGCCGCCGTGGAGCACCTTCGGGCGGCCGGCGCGCGCGTCGGCAACCCGAGCAACGGCGTGGCGTTTGTCTCGATGAAATCCACCCACGGCGTGAATCTGCAGCTGGTACAGCGGCAGTAGCGCCGGGACGCTCACCTGAGCACAACATACCGTGACACCTGAGAGGGAACGATGAGCACCAGCACCACTACTGCGCAGATCCGCGTCCTGATTGCGAAGCCGGGCCTGGACGGCCACGACCGGGGGGCCAAGGTCGTCGCCCGGGCTTTGCGCGACGGTGGCTGCGAGGTCATCTACACCGGGATCCGGCAAACGCCCGAGATGATCGCGGAAGCTGCGCTCCAGGAGGATGTCGACGTTGTCGGCCTGAGCATCCTCTCCGGTGCGCACCTCGAGCTCTTCCCTCGCGTGGTCGAGGAGTTGAAGAAGCGCGGTGTCGATGACGTGCTCCTCTTTTGCGGGGGCATCATCCCCGAAGAGGACACGGAGGCCCTGGCGAAGCTCGGCTTCAAAGCCGTCTTCCGCCCGGGGACCAACACCCAGGACATCGTGAAGTTCGTCTACGAGAACGTGAAGAAGTAACCCGTGGACGAGCTGGTCCAGCGCTTCCTCTCGGGCGACCGCCGCGCGCTTGCCCGCATCATCAGCCGCGTGGAGAACGGGACGCCTGAGGGCCGCGAGTACGTCCGCGCCCTTTTCCCGCGCTCCGGCAAGACCCACATCGTCGGCATCACCGGCGGCGCGGGCTCTGGCAAGAGCACGCTCACAGGCGCTCTCGCCGCCGAATACCGCAAGCGCGGCAAGACGGTGGGCATCGTCGCCGTGGACCCGTCGAGCCCGTTCACCAAGGGCGCCATCCTCGGCGACCGCATCCGCATGCAGGAACTCGCGCTCGACCCGGGCGTGTACATGCGCAGCATGGCCGGCCGCGGCGCCCTCGGCGGGCTCGCCCCGTCTATCGCCGATGTGGTGGCCGTGATGGACGCGTTCGGTTTCGACCACGTCCTGATCGAGACGATCGGCGCGGGCCAGGATGAAGTGGAGATCGCCGGGACCGCGATGACCACAATCCTGGTCAACAACCCCGGCACCGGGGATGACATCCAGGCGCTGAAGGCCGGCATCATCGAGATCGCCGACATCCTGGTCGTCAACAAAGCCGACCACCCCGGGGCCGACATCCTGGTGAGCCAGCTCCAGGCGCTCCTGGCGCTTTCGCCCGCCGGATCGCGGAGGCCTCAGATTTTGAAGACCACCGCGACGAAGGGCGAAGGCCTCGAGGCGCTCGCCGATGCTATCGCCGAGCACTTCCGCTACCTGGACGAATCGGGCCTGCTGGCAAAGCACCGGGAGGAGGACGCGCGCCACCAGGTCCTCGGGATTACCCGGCAGATTGTGCTGGAGCGGATCCGGGCAGCCACGCCGGACGAGGAATTGGAGGCGCTGGTGAAGCGCGTGGCGGCGCGCGAACTCGACCCGCACAGCGCGGCCGAAGACCTTGCAGCCTCGGTGCTGATCTGATCGCCCGGAAAAGGACCAGGCCCGTGGTACCATCCTGGCCATGAGTGCACAGCGCATCCGGGTCTGGTTCTGCAAGGGCGAACGCGTCCGCTACATCTCGCACCTGGATGTGCTGCGCTTCTGGGAACGCGCGATCCGGCGCGCGGGCCTGCCCCTGTCGTACTCCCAGGGGTTCACTCCCCATCCAAAACTGGCGTTTGCCGCTCCCTTGCCGCTGGGCTTCACCGCGGAGCGCGAGGTCATGGATGTCACGCTCGACGCGCGAGTCCCCGTCGATGACTTCGCCCGGCGCATCCGGGAGGAGTCGACTGACGACCTGGCCGTGGTCGCGGTGGAAGAGGTTGCCCTGAGCGCGCCCCCTCCGCAGGCGGCGATGCTCTGGGCGGATTACAGCGTGGTGGTACCCGGGCTCGATCCCGCGGGGGCAGAGACGGCAATCCAGGACTTCAACCAGCGCGAGACGATGCCCTGGCGCGAAGAGCGCGGCGAGCGTATCCGGGAATACGACCTCCGTGCCGCGACCGCGTGGGTGCGCTGGCGGCCCGCCGACGGCGGCGTCATCCTCTCCATGCGCATGCAGGCGGACCAGTCGCTCACCGCCCGTCCGGAGGCGCTGGCCGCCGCGCTGTTCCCCGGGGCGGAATGCGGGCCGATCGCGCGGGATGGTATTGTCCTCGACGAACGCTCACACGCGAGGGAACTATGGCGTCGCTACGGGCAGTACCAGTAGGTGGCGTGAAGGTCCGGCCGGCAACTGCCGCCGATGGCCCGCCGCTGTTCGGCGCGTGGCAGCGGGCGCGCGAACATAACGCATCGATCGACCGCAGGATCGTTCCGGCCCCAATCACCCAGCCCGAGTTCATCGCCGACTTCGAACAGATGTTGCTCCGAAAGGGTTCCGCCGCATTCGTCGCCGAGGCTGGCGGAAGGCTGGTCGGCTTCATCAGCGGCGGCGTC
This sequence comes from Dehalococcoidia bacterium, assembly GCA_023382755.1. Classification (GTDB taxonomy): domain Bacteria; phylum Chloroflexota; class Dehalococcoidia; order Tepidiformales; family Tepidiformaceae; genus Amarobacter. The sequence continues at coordinate 1,730 of JAHDWR010000103.1, read as the reverse complement.
GAGGCGAACCAGCGGGACCGGCTTCCGCAGCGGCACGCAACCATCGGCTATCTCTACGTCGAGGAGCCGCACCGCCGTCAGGGCATAGCACGGGCGCTCTTCGGGGCGGTTGCCGCGTGGGCCCGGGGGGTGGAGGGCATCTCGCACTTCGAGATGACGGTCATTACCGCCGATGAGGCTGCCGCGGCGTTCTGGCGTTCGATCGGCTTCTCTCCGTTCATCTCGCGGCTATGGGCCCCGCTCAGTGCTCCGGAGCAGGATGCATGACCACCGTCTACCTCGTCCGCCACGGAGAGACCGCCTTCAACCGCGACGGCCGGGGTCTTGGCCAGGCCGATGTCCCGCTGACCGAATTGGGCGAGCGCCAGGCACGGGCAGTGGGCGCGGCCTTCGCGGGCTCACCCCTGGCGTGCATCCTTTCGAGTCCCCTCACGAGGGCGCGGAAGGTAGCCGACGCCATCGCCGTAGAGACCGGAGTCCCGGTGGAGACTCGTGATGCACTCACCGAGATGCACGTCGGCGATACGGAAGGGCTCGGCTTCGCGGAGATGCGGGCCCGGTTCCCCGAGTTCATACGCGAGTGGGCCGGCCCCCACGCGGTCGACACACCGCTCCCGGGCGGCGAGAGCCTCCGGGATGTGGCGGGCCGTCTGGGGCCGATCCTGGCCGAACTTCACTCAGTCGGTGCGGGCGATGTCGTCGTGGTCTCGCACAACTTCGTGCTCAAGGCGATGCTGTGCGCGCTGCTCGACGTGCCGCTGGAGAACTTCCGGGCGTTCCAGATGGACCTTGCCTCCATCACCACGGTAACGCTCCGGAACGGCCGTGTTGCGGTCGGCCGGCTCAACGATGTCTGCCATCTCGATGCCTTGAATCTTGCCCCTGCTGCGCGTAGCGTGTGACGACAGCGTATGGGAGCGCTTCAGGGTACCCGCACCCGCTTAGCCGTAATCGTCTGCCTGGCTGTTGCCGGGTACTTCGCGTACACGGCGGCCACAGGCTGGATACGGAACCAACAGCTCACCGACGACCGCGCGCGGGCCGAGCTTCGCCTGCGAGAGCTCGAAGATCGGAAGGCCTATCTGGAAGCGGTGCGCGACTACGTCGCCTCCGATGCGTATGTTGAACAGCAGGCCCGCCGCCAGCTCGGTTACATCCGCGATGGAGAAGTCCCCTTTGTGGTCACCAGCCCCCCAGTCCGCGACGACGGGAACCCCACCGGGTCATGGTGGGAGCGGCTCTTCCCCCGCTAGGCGGGTGCACGATCGCGTCTCCAGGGATGTTGTTGCGCTGGCGGCCCGCGAGCGGATGTTCCGGCGCGTCTCGAAGGTGCTCGTCGCGGTTTCTGGCGGCGCCGACTCGGTCGCCTGCTTGCTGGTGCTTCTTGGGCTCCGCGAGCGGCTCGGGTTCGCCGTCGAGGCCGTGCACTTCGACCACAAGCTCCGGCCTGAGTCGGCCGAGGAAATGGACGCGGTACGGAAGCTCTGCGCGGACCTTGGCCTTGAGTGCGTAACCGGCGAAGGCGATGTCGCAGCGGTCGCCGCGAAACAGCGCCAGGGGGTCGAGGAAACCGCCCGGATGATGCGCTACCAGTTCTTCGCCTTCGTTGCCGGCAAGGAAGGCGCGGACTGCATCGCCACGGGGCACACCGCTGACGACCAGGCCGAGACGGTACTGATGCGGATCGCGCGGGGAAGCGGTGTGCGAGGCATCCGGGGGATGCTGCCGGT
>JAHDWR010000102.1 GCA_023382755.1 Dehalococcoidia bacterium | reverse complement strand
GACGCTACGCACCTTTATCGAGAAGCTTGCGCTCGTCCCCCTTCGGTACCAGCCCGGGCAGCGGTGGATGTACTCCTTCGCGACCGATGTCTGCGGCTACCTGGTCGAGGCCATCTCCGGCAAGCCATTCGACCAGTACCTCCAGGAGACCATCTTCGACCCGCTGGGCATGGGCGACACATCTTTCTGGGTGCCCCCCGAAAAGTGGCCGCGCTTCGCCGCGAACTACCAGCGCGAGCCGGACAAGACGTTGAAGCTCATCGACGACCCCGAGCGCAGCACCTACCGCTCCAACCCGAGTTTCTTCTCCGGCGGCGGCGGCCTGACGAGCACCACCGCGGACTACCTCCGCTTCTGCGAGATGCTCCGGCGCGGTGGCGAACTGGATGGCGCACGCATCCTCGGGCCCCGGACCATCGACCTCATGGCCCGCAACCACCTCGCCGGCGGCAAGGACCTGACGCAGATGGCCATCGGCGCGTTCTCCGAGACGGCCTACGAGGGCGTCGGCTTTGGCCTTGGCTTCGCCATGACCCTCGACGAAGTCGATGCCGGCTCCCTCGGCGAAGGCGACTACTACTGGGGCGGCGCTGCCTCGACGATCTTCTGGGTCGACCCGATCGAGGACCTGGTGGTGATCTTCATGACCCAGTTGATGCCCTCGGCAACGTTCAACTTCCGCGGCCAGCTCAAGAACATCATCTACTCGTCCATCGTCGACTAGGCGGCCCCGGCGCGTTCTACCGGGCCTTGATGCGCTCGAGGAGGCCCTCGTACTGCAAGGGCGTGATCGGCCGGACCACGCGGCCCATGCCCGTCCAGTGCGCCCACTTCCAGTCGCCCGTCGCACGCGGCTGCTCCACCGGAAACAGCAGGGGCTTCTCCTTGCTGGCCAGCATCAGGTGGTAGTGCTCGCCCAGCGGTACGGTCTCGTTCACCAGGCCGATCCAGTACGTCATGTCGCTGCCGTCGGGCGTGAACGTCGTGCCCAGGTACCGGTACTGCCCGTGCAGCGGCCGCGACGCGCTGTTGATGTAGCGCGACCGTGTCCCGAACGCCCGCCGTATCGCCGCGCCGCCAATCGCATAGAGCCGGTTCGTGCTCAGGGCCTCGTCCAACGGCACCTCGCCAGTGCCCAGGATGTCCTCGAGGACGAAATCGTGATATTCCCGTGCGATTGGATCGGGGTCGCCATCAAGCGCGTCGACGACATCGAACCAGGTGATCGGCACCCAGGGCCCGGCGACGCCTTCCGAACGCAGCCCGAGCATCACGAACGCCGGCCGCTCGCTCCACTCGCGGGCCACGGCCTCCATCCCGGGGAGCAGGCTTTCATCGGCCCCGGGCTCAACCTGCACCTCCATGAGGACGCGCTTGCCGCCCTCGTACGTGAGCAGCAGGTCGGCAACGCCGGCTTCCGCCAGCCGCGGCTGCACTTCCACCAGCACAGGCGGGTCGCTCCCAAGCCCCGCGGCGTGGGCGATGAGGGCCGTGAGCATCCGGTGGCCGCGCTTGAGGAAGTAGGCGAGCCCTGTGGTGCAGTAGTTCTCGAACGGTGTTGCGGCGGAGCCCGGCTTGTACGCCGAGAGCATCGTGAAGAGGTTATCAGCCATTGATTCCAGTATGTCGCATCAGCGCCATCCAGACGCCCCCGGTGCCATCGGGCCGCCGTCCAATTGCTCAGGCCTGTAGACAATAACGATCCCGCTCTGCTAACGTTCCAACTGCCTAAGCAATTGAGCGATTCGGCGCTACACCGCCCACCGAGGTGCCCGCCCCCATGGCCGCCATCACCCCGTTCGACAACTACCTGGACCTTGTTGAAGCAGCCCGGGAGCTCGCCATCCACCCCCAGAGTCTGCGGCGCCTCATCAAGCAGAAGAAGATCCCCGCCACGCTCTTCGCGGGCAAGTATCTTATCGAGCGCGACAAGCTGGAAATGTTCAAGAGCAACTACGACCCGCGCCCCGGCCGGAAGCCCATCCGCCGCCTTCTCTAGGCCCGCCCGGGGGTAACAACAAGGCCGGCTGATGCCGGCCTGATACGTGTGGGCCGATGCGCCTAGGCGTTACTGGAAGATCTCGCCCTGGCTGGTCAACACCACGAGCGTGATCAGGATCACCGCCTCGATCGTCAGCAAGAACCCGACGACACCGAACCATGCAATCTGTGTCCCCCCGCGCGTAGCGAACACCGGGATGGTCAGCACGATGGAGCTGGCCAGGAAGATGATGAGCGAGATCACGCCGAGACTGTTCGCGCTGATGAGGAACGGCAGGTAGTCGAGCATCGAAACTCCAGGATGCTGAGGCGGGGGCGCCACGGTTCAGTTTTCGTTGCGCATTCTACCGGCGCCCCCGTAACGGGAAACCGGCCCCCGGCTTTCCTCCGCGCTCCTGCCAGAACCACCGCCTTGCAGCCTCAGTAGCTCGTTGCAACCCTATCGCCCACACTGGCGCCCCATACCACCCCTCAGGAGTACCCATTGGCTTCAGCCGCCGAGATCCAGGCGTCCATCGCGCACGCCTTCGATACCTACATCGCCGAACTGGCACAGACCGGGCCAGTCTGGGAGAAAAAGCCCGAGGGCTCCGCCGACGGAGAAGCCGCCTGGTGCGCTCGCGAGGTCGCGGAACACATCGCCAGCGCGGGTCCATTCTTCGGCGCGGGCATCGCCGCCGCCATCGGAGTCCCCGGGCCCACGCCCGCTCGCGCCTCTCTCGAGGACGTCGAAACCGCCCTCTCCGAAACACGCCGCACCCACGGACTCCTGATGGAAGTCGTCGCCCAGGTCAAAGATGGCCAGGTCGACCAGGAAATTGAACTCCCCCGCCTCGGCAAGAACACCGTGGGCGGCTTTCTCGGGATCGTCGCCTACCACCTGAATGACCACGCCCAGCAGTTGAAGACTCTTCGCGGCTAGAACGGCTGTCGAACGTGGCGAAGGGCCGCGTGCGGGGCGGCCCTTCTGGCGTTATCCCGGGTGCCTGCTATTCGATGATGACCAGCGTTTCGCCCTCGGCGACGCGGGTACCCTCGGCGACGGCGATCTCTTTGACCACGCCGTCCGCCGGCGCCTTGATCTCATTCTCCATCTTCATGGCCTCGAGGAGCAGCAGCACGTCGCCGCGGGCGACCGCCTGCCCGGCGGTCACCTTGACGCTCAACACGCGGCCGGCGATCTGGGCCGTGACCGCGCCCTTGGCCGCGGCCCGTGGCGCACCGCCCGCTGCCGCCGCCGACGGCCGGGCTTCGCGTGGCGCGGGGCCTCCGCCCAGCCGCCCTTCATACTCGAACGTAAACGGGCGGTGATCCACCTCAACGATCATGCCGCTCTGCCGCTCCGCCGCGCCCGGTAGCTGTACGCGGTAGGCCACCCCGCCCGCGTTCACCGCGGCAAAGCCGGTCTCTTCGCGCACCTTCACCGGGTACTCGTGCCCGTCGACGACAACCTTGTCGCCTCGAACTTCGACTTCGTACTTCCTGCCGCCAATCGTGACTGTCGCCATGGCTCTCTCCTAACGCATCTGCCGCATGCGGCCAAAGCTCCGCCAGGGGGCCGTCTCGCCGTGGCTCGCCATGGCAACCGGCGCCGCTGCCGGGCTGGCCGCCTTCTTCTCGCCGATCACCATCGCGCCGACGATCGCCGCCACCAGTTCGCGTTCCGGCCCGCCGCCTTCCTTCCGCCACTCGAGGAATTCCTTCGCTGGCTGCGGGAACATCACGTAGCTCAGCACATCTTCGATGCTTTCGGCCAGCTCGCCCACTTCTGCCTTCGCCGCTTCCATCTCCGGCGCGAGGTCGTCCGCCGGCCGGTGCGTGATCGGTGCCTCGCCGCCGAGCACCTGCGAGAGGATCTCCGGCGCGATCGGCTGGGCCGTGGCGCCGTACATTCCTTTCGCGAGGTTCTTCGTCTCCTTGGTCACGCTGCCGTAGCGCCTCCCGGTCAGCACGTTGAGCACAGCCTGCGTGCCAACAATCTGTGAGCTCGGCGTGACCAGCGGGGGGTAGCCGAGGTCCGCGCGGACCCGCGCATTCTCGGCCAATACGTCCGCGAGCTTGTGTTCGGCCCCCTGTTCGCGCAGCTGCCCGACCAGGTTCGAGATCATCCCGCCGGGCACCTGGTGCGCCAGTACCCCGGCATCGATGCCGAGCAGGCCGCTTTCGAACTTCCAGTACTTCTTCCGCACGCCCCGGAAGTACTCCGAAAGCTCGCCCAGTTTCGCCAGATCGAGCCCCGTCGCGTGGTCAGGGTCCTCCGCAAGGGCGGCTACCAGGGTCTCGGTCGCGGGTTGGCTTGTGCCACCGGCCAGCGAACTGATCGCGCAGTCGATCACGTCCGCGCCAGATTGCACGCCCATCAGGTACGCCATCTCCGAGTAGCCCGACGTGTCGTGGCAGTGCATCTGCAGGAGCTTATCCGGATGGTCCTTCTTGATCCGGCTGACCAATGCCTTTGCCATCATCGGGCTCAGCAGCCCGGCCATGTCCTTGATGCAGAGCGAGTCCGCGCCCATGTCCACCATCCGGTCGGCCATGGCTGCGAACGCGTCGACGGTGTGCACCGGGCTGATGGTGTAGCAGATGGTCCCCTGCACATGCCCGCCGGCGCGTTTGACTGCGTCGAACGCTGTCTCCAGGTTCCGCGTGTCGTTCAGCGCATCAAAGATCCGGAAGATGTCCATCCCGTTCGCCACCGAACGCTCGCAGAACTCGCGGACCACGTCGTCGGCGTAGTGGCGATAGCCCACCGCGTTCTGCCCCCGGAGAAGCATCTGGGTCGGCGTCTTCTTCAACCGCTTCTTGATTTCCCGAAGCCGCCCCCAGGGGTCTTCCTTCAGGAACCTCATACAGGTGTCGAAGGTGGCGCCGCCCCAGCACTCGATGCTGTGGTAGCCGATGGAGTCCATGAGCTCGAGGGCGGGAATCATGTCCTCGGTGCGCATGCGAGTCGCGAGCAGCGACTGGTGGCCATCGCGGATGGCCGTTTCCATGATGCCGATCCTGGTCATCTCGTCGTCCGTGGAGAAGGATTGCGAAGGTCCGCCGCGGGGCGGGCGCGATTGTCCCACCCTACCACCGCACCCCATTCCGCGCGATGCGCGCGCCCCCACCACGCCGCCGGCCTTGCCCGCTCACGGTGGCGGAGAACCCGTATGACGCAGTTCACACACCAGTCCGGCGTGGGTGGTTCACCGGACGCGCCCCGGGCGCCCCGTACCTGACGCTAGGTGTGTCCTGGAGTGCCGGAGGGGCCCGCCCGGGAACCGCGAAACAGTCCGTGTAAGAAACCCGGGCGTGCGCGGTCTTACGCACATCAGCGCGATTGCGCACCACCGGAGGAACCCAGAATGAATCGACTCAAGCTCTCAATCCTCGGGGTTGCGGCGGCGATCCCCGCCGCCGCCGGCCTCGTTCTCGCCTCGGCCGCTGGCCCAAACCTGCTCCAGAACGGCGACTTCTCCAGCGGCGTTGCTGGCTGGAACAACTTTTCCGGCAATCCCCAGGCCATCAACGGCGCCATGCAGCTCACCAACGCCTACCAGGGCACCGGGAACTCGTACTTCAGCGCCCTTCAGTGCGTGACCGGCATTCAGGAGGGCGTCAACTACACCGTGAAGGGCGATGCCTTTATCGAACTTGGCCAGACCCCGTTCGGTGCGGGCGGCCTCTACCTGCATTTCCAAACCGGTGACAACTGCGACGGCTCGCCCCTCGGCGGAGGGCACACGGCCGGTGGTTTTACCGATGCTCAGCGGGGCATCTGGCTTCCATTGAGCCACAGCGTCACCGCCCCGGCCGGCGCAAAGTCTGTCTACGTCCGCCCGACCGCCCTCAAGGAACCCAAGCCCTCCGGTACCAGCGCCCCTGAAACCCTCGTCGTGCTCTTCGACAACATCGAGTTCTTCGAAACCAACGATCCCGCTCCCGATCCCGTCGAAGACCCCGCCCCGGAGCCCGTCGAGGAGCCAACACCGGACCCGGTCGAGGAAGACCCGGCCCCCCAGGAAGACCCGCAGCCCGAGGATGTCCCGGTCCCGGACGAGCCCCAGGACGAGCCCGAAGACACCCCCGAAGTCCCCAGCACCCCGGAAGTCCCGGAAGTCCCGGAAGTCCCGGAGGTCCCCGAGATCCCTGAGATCCCCGCGCCGCAGGGTGGCGACGACCCGGTCGAGCCCCAGGGCCCGGCGCCCCAGGTGCCCGGCGCTGACCCGGTTCCCGGAGAGCCCACCGCCCCGGAACAGCCGCAGCCGAGCCCCGAAGAGACCCCGGCGCCCCCCGCCGTGGATGTCCCGCTCCCGCCGGCCACCGGCACCGGACCGGCCAGCGATGGCCGGGGCACCCTCGGCGCCGTGGTCCTCGCGCTTGGTTCGGTCCTTGCCGGCCTCGGCTCGATCGCGGCCGCCGCAACCATCCGCCGCCGCTAACCACAGCTCCTCCCGTTAGTGCCGCCAAGGGAGCCCCGCGCAATCGGGGCTCCCTGGCGTTCTTCGGCGCCCCCGATTTGGACTTGGGCCCCATCGCCAGTGAAGATGGATCCGTGGCAGGACACCCGGGTAGCACGCGCGCCGTCTTCATGGGCTCACCGGAATTCGCGGTCCCATCGCTCCGCGCGCTCGCTGCCGCGGGCGCGGCGATCCCCGCTGTTGTGACCCAGCCCGATCGCCGGGCGGGGCGCGGTGGCCGCGTGCAGCCGCCGCCGGTGAAGCTGGCCGCCCTCGAACTCGGTATCGAAGTCCTGCAATTCGAATCGCTGCGCGACGACAGCGTTCAAGCGCAGCTTCGGTCCCTCCGCTCCGATGTCTTCGTGGTGGCCGCCTACGGCAAGATCCTTCCCCGGGCCGTCCTCGACATCCCGCGCCGCGGCTGCCTCAACGTCCACGCGTCGCTCCTCCCCCGCTGGCGCGGTGCTTCCCCGATCACCGCGGCCATCCTCGCCGGTGATAGCGTGACGGGTGTGAGCATCATGGAGCTCGTGCAAAGGATGGACGCCGGCCCCGTCATCTCCCGCGTCGAGACGCCGATCCTTCCCGGCGACACCACCGGGACGCTCGAACCCCGGTTGGCTGCGCTTGGCGCGGCGGAACTCGTCCGCGTCCTCCCCGGTTGGCTCGCCGGCGAACTGGTCGCCGTACCCCAGGACGAAACCGCTGCAACCTACTGCTCCCTCATTTCCAAGAGCGACGGCCACCTCGCCGCCTCCATGACCGCGGGCCGGGCCGAGCGCGCCGTGCGCGCCTACAACCCCTGGCCCGGCGCGTTCGTCGTGTATCGCTCCGAACGCCTCGCGATCTGGCGCTCCCGGCTGGAGCCGGCGGCCCCGCCGGCTCCGGGGACAACGACCGTTATTGGAGCGAGCCCGGCCATCGCCTTCGCCGGCGGATGGCTCGTACTCGAAGAAGTCCAGCGCCCCGGTGGCAGGCGCCTCACTGGCGAGCAATTCCTGGCGGGCGAACGCGGCACCCTCGAACCGGTGGTACACCTCGCATGACCGATAGCGACAGGGTCTCGCTCTTCCGCCTGCTCCCCGGGGAACTGGAGGCCGTGGTGGCCGAGCTCGGCCAGCCCCGCTACCGCGCGGAACAGGTGCTCCGGGCCGCATGGCACCAGTCGCCCGCCTCGTTCGAAGACATGCGCCAGCTCCCGGCCGCACTGCGGGCTGATCTCGCGGGCCGGTTCACCCTCGATGCCGCCACCGAAGTCCGGCGTGTGGCCAGCGATGACGGCGGCACCACCAAGCTGCTCCTCCGGATGAGCGATGGCACGCTCATCGAGACGGTCCTGATGCAGTATCCCGAGCCTGGCGAGCGCCACCCGCGCTCCACCGTCTGCGTTTCGACCCAGGCGGGGTGCGCGATGGGCTGCGTGTTCTGCGCCACCGGGCAGATGGGCTTCGAGCGCAACCTCAAGGCCGAAGAGATTGTCACCCAGGTCCTCCATATCGCCCGGCTCCTGCGCGAACGCGGCGAGCACGTCACCAACGTCGTCTTCATGGGCATGGGAGAGCCGCTCGCCAATTACGCCGAGACCATCCGGGCCGTCCGCCTCCTTACCGACCCCAAGGCCTTCGGCCTGGGCCAGAGGCACATCACCATCTCCACGGTCGGGCTCATCCACGCCATCGACCGGCTGGCCGCGGAGGGCCTGCAGGTGGGCCTGGCCATTTCGTTGCATGCTCCGGACGACACGCTCCGCCAGCGCCTGGTACCGACCGCGGGCCCGACCTCGGTAGGCGATTTGGTCTCAGCCGCGAGGCGGTATTTCAAGAAGACCGGGCGCCGCGTCACGTTCGAATACGCGCTCATCGCCGGTCAGAACGACTGGGAGGAAACCGCCCGCGAGCTGGCGCGGCTGCTGCACGGCTCTGGCGCTCACGTGAACCTCATCCCCGTGAACCCGACCGCCGGCGGCTTCGGCCGCCCCCCGCGCCGCACGGTCCTCGCATTCGAACGCGTCCTGCGCGAGGCGGGCATCAATTGCACGGTCCGCGTTGAAAAAGGCTCGGAGATTTCCGCCGCCTGCGGTCAGCTCCGTACGGACGAGAGCAATCAGTTTGTCGGCGAATCCGAGATCAGCCTGTCACCCGTCGCACCGCGGCGCGGATCGCGGCAAGAAACACTTTCCCCAGCACCATCCCAAACCCGATAGCCACGGCCGACCGCATGTCGAGCAGTGTGTGCACGTCCCCTCGCACCACCGGCGAGATCAGGATGCCCGTTTTCACCTCGTCCATGGCAACGCTGCGACCGATTACCGCGCCCGCCGATGACTGGCGGATCGTCCCGCGGTCGAAGCTCGCGACACCCACCGCGCTCTTGTGGATGTCCACCTGGTCCGCCTCCACGCGGCGGATTGCGCTGCGGTCCAGGCTCAGGTGCGTCGACGTGACCTCGTCGTATTCCTCGCGCGATATTGCGCCAGTGCCATTGTCGTTCGCCATGCGCTGCACCTCGGCATCAACGTAGACCGCGCTCAGGGAAGACGCAATGCTTAGGTGGATGCGCACCGAGGACTTCACCTTCGACCTCCCGGACCACCTGATCGCCCAGGTCCCTGCCGAGCCTCGCGATGACGCGCGGCTCATGGTCCTCCGCATCGCGTCTCTTGAGATTGAGCATCGAGCCGTGCGCGACCTCCCGGGACTCCTCGATCCCGGGGACCTCCTCGTCGTGAACGACACCCGCGTGATGGCGGCCCGCCTCTTCGGCCGGCGAGCGGATACTGGCGGCGCCGTCGAGGCGCTCCTGGTTCGCCCCTTCACCGATGTCCGCTGGGAGGCCCTGTTCCGGCCGGCGAAGCGCGCCGTCCCCGGCCGCCGGTTCGTCTTTGCCACCTCCGCCGGCGAGCTTGGCGCGACCGCCGCCCACCGTGAGGACGACACCGTCGTCCTCGACTTCGACCACCCCTTCGACCCGGCGACCGTCGGGTCCGTCCCCCTGCCACCGTACATCCACGCCTACCGGGGCGACCCCGAGCGGTATCAGACCGTCTACTCGCGCGATGCCCGCAGCGCTGCGGCCCCCACCGCCGGCCTCCACTTCACCCCCGGCCTCCTCGATACGCTTTCCCGGCGTGGCATCCAACGGGCCGCCGTGACCCTGGAGGTCGGCCCGGGCACGTTCAAGCCGGTCACCGTCGACGACCCGCGCGAACACCAGCTCCACGCTGAACACGTCGCGGTGCCCGAAGCGACGGCCCGCGCGGTGTTTCGCGCGAAAGCCGATAGCCGCCGGGTGGTCGCCGTCGGCACAACCGTGGTGCGGACGCTCGAGCATGTCGCCCGCGAGCAGGGGGCGGTCGAACCCTACGAGGGCTGGACCTCGCTTCGCATCCTCCCCGGCGACGAGTTCCGTGTCGTGGATGTCCTCATGACGAACTTTCACCTGCCGCGCTCCACCCTGCTCATGCTGGTGTGCGCCTTCGGCGGCACGGAGTTCGTCCTCGATGCGTACCGCCAGGCTGTGCGCGAGGGCTACCGCTTCTACAGCTTCGGCGATGCGATGCTGCTGTTGCCGTGATGCATTACGGCGGTGGCGTTTGTGCCGGTGGGTGGTCCGCCGGTAATGGGCTCTCGGGCCGCACTTCCGAGGCGAGGATGTGCGTTTCCCAGTCGTACCGGTCGCGCAGTTCATCGCGCACCGAGCCATCCCACAGGGGCACGCCCAGAAAGTACGCCGCTCGCCCCAGCAGGTGCGCAGCGATCGGTGCCGTCAGCAACACGAACGCGATTGCCGCGACCGCCCGCGTGGTCACACCGAACGTCGCAAAGTGCACGGCAGTACCCAGCATCACCAGCCCCGCACCCAGCGTTGCCGCCTTGGTCGTTGCCTGCATGCGGGTGAACAGGTCGGGCATCCGCACGACGCCGATCGCCGCGATGAGCATCAACGCCGAGCCGGCGAGCACCAGGGCCCCGGTGAAGAAGGCTCCCATCAGCGCCCCCCGCCCCGCCCCGTGCCTTTTTCGATGAAGTACGCGAACGAGATGGTCGCGATGAACGTCACCAGGGTCAGCACGATGCCCACGTCCAGGTACGCCGTCCGGCCGGTTGCCATCGAGTACACGGCCAGCATGCCCAGTCCCAGCATGGTGATGAGGTCGAGCGCAACCACCCGGTCCGGCAGGCTCGGCCCCCGCACCAGCCGGACCATGGCCAGCACCAGGCCCGCGCTCAGCATGAGCATCGCCGTGACTTCGATGAACCCGTCGACCGGGAACGTCCCGTTCACTCCAGCAGCCTCCGGATCCGCCGTTCGAAGCCCGACTTCACCGCTTCGCGGCTCTCGTCGGCGTCGGCGGCGTACATGTCGTGGATGTACAGCACCTTCAGGTCCCGCGAGATGTCGAGCGAGAGCGTCCCCGGCGTCAGCGTCAACAGGTTGGCGAATGCTGTGATCTGCCCTTCGGATTTCAGGTCGAGCGGCACGGCGACAACACCTGGCGAAAAGCGCGGCTTCGGCGAGAGCACGTCGCGTGTCATGCGCAGGTTCGCCAGCACCAGTTCCCACAGGAAGAAGCCGATGAAGCCCAAAAGCAGGATCGCTTTCCGCAGGTAGTCGTTTCCCGGGCCACGCACGAACAGCGTGATGAGCGTCCCCAGCACGAGTCCTACCGCGAGTTGGCCTCCGCTGAACTCTCCGTTCACGGCGGTCCACGCCAGTGCCAGCAGGAGGATCCAGAGCAGTCCGATCATGGTGATCCTCCAAGTACGGCCGCGACATAACCCTCTGGAGCCATCAGTTGGCCCGCCGCCCTGGTCGCCGCTGAAAAGAAGGGCTCGGCACCGAAACCGATGACCAGCGTGAGGGCGGCCAGTCCGGCGATCGGCGCGTAGTGCCAGAACCCGGGAACGCCCGCCGGCACCGCCGGCTCGCCCTCCGGGACCGGCTTCAGAAATGCGTCCGCGAAGATCTTGGTCATCGAGAGCAGTGTGAGGAGGCCCACGCCAAGGGCGAATGCCAGCGCCACGAACTCACGTTCGTCCGCAGCCGCCCGCACCAGCGCGAACTTGGCGAAGAACCCCGACAGCGGCGGAATGCCGCCGAGACTGAACGCCGGGATGAAGAACAGCGCCGCCAGCGCCGGCCTGGTGCGGGCGAGCCCCCCCAGGTGTGCCAGCTCGTATGAGCCACCCAACCGCCGGATGACTCCGGCCACGAAGAACAGGTTCGTCTTCACGAGAATGTGGTGTCCGATGTAGAAAATGGATCCCGCGAGCGCCATCGGTGTGAACAGCGCGAGTCCGAGTGTCATGTACCCGATCTGGCTGATGATATGGAACGACAGGATCCGCTTCACGTCGT
>JAHDWR010000101.1 GCA_023382755.1 Dehalococcoidia bacterium | reverse complement strand
GCTGGTTGCGGGGCGCGCGGTGGGCGTGGGTGGGACGGGGGTCGACGTTGGCGGCCGGGGAGTCGATGTTGCCTGGGCGCCCGTCGTGGCCGTCGCCGGCGGGTTGGTTGTTGGTGAGGGTGAGACGGCGCCCGTCTCTGTTGCGCCGGGTGTTGCTGGCGCCGGCGATGGAGACGGCGACGGGCTGGTCCCGGGCGACGGCGACCCGCCGGGCGTGGACGTCCGGGCGAGGCCGGGCGTTGCGGTGACTGTGGTGGTGGAGGTGGCGTTGGGGCTCCCGTCACCGGGGGTGGCGGCTTCGTCACCACACTGGGGTGCGAACCAGAAAGCTGCCGCGGTCGCAACGACCGCGACTGCGCCCCCGCCGATGAAGAGCAGCCGGCCGTTGGCAACCGGGGCAGCGGCTCGGGGCGCCGTTGATCCCGGCGTACCGCCCGCCACCGCAGCTCCGCAGGAGACGCAGAACGCCATGCCGGGTTCGAGCGGTGTACCGCAGTTCCCGCAGACGCCCGGCTGCGGGGGCGGGGCAGGTGTCCCGCATGACTCGCAGAAGGCGACGCCTTCGCCCAGCAGGGCTCCGCAGCTCGCGCAGTTCAACGCTTACCTCCCTGCGGGATGAAGCCCGAGACCGCGGCGACGATCCCGCCGATGACGATCAGCCAGAGCCCGAGCCCCCAGTCGACGTTGATGCCCGAACCTTTGAACTCCGACGTGATGTATTGCATTTCGAGGATTCCGAGGGTGAAGAGCGCTGGGCCCAGGAGGCCGATGATGGTCTTCGCCCTGCTCGGGTTGAACTTCCCGGCAAGCGTGGCAGCCACCAGCGCCAGGCCGGCCACGGCGAGCAGGAGCACGACGATGCCGTCGATGGGTTGATCGTTGTAATCGAGCCAGCGCCCGATGCGGTACTCCGCGTTGTCCTCGAACGCCCCGGCACTCGCACCCCGCGTGGTGATCCAGTCGCTGAAGGCGCCCAGCAGCGCGAGCGCGAACCCGACGCCGGCGGCCACGGTGCCCCAGGCGATGGCTGCGGCACCGCCCTGGCGCGGAGCGCGTGGAGCCTGCGAGGGAGCCGGCGCCCGGACGGGTGACGGCCGGCCGAAGGGGCTGCTCCTGGCGGCTGCCGGTACGGCTGGCGTGGCCGCGGCGCCCACCGCCTGGCCGCACTTCCCGCAAAACCGCGCACCGGGCCGCAACTCGGCTGCGCACACGGTACAACGGGCGGGCCCGGCGGGAGCACCGCAGGAGGGACAGAACCGGGCGCCCTCGCGCATCGCCGTCCCGCACGAAGCACAGGCGGTCATCGAAGTTGCGGGCGGCTGGGGTGATGGCATCACCATCGAGCCTCCGCAGCGCGCGCAGAAGCGCTCACCTTCGGCGCCCGGCGCGCCGCAGCTCGAACAGGTTGGCGCCAGCGGTTGCATGGGGTCCCTCGCAGCAGGAACTCAGGCGTCCTTGCTCCCGCTCAGTCTGGCGGCCGGGTCATGTTCGTCCCACGGACAGGAGTCGGTAATACGGGGGCCGTTCAGTCGCGCCAGCGCGTCAGGGATCGAGGATGCCGCAGAGCACGCCGGGGTCGACGTTGCCGCCGGACACGATGACCCCTACCCGGAGCCCGTCGACAGTGCCCGCTGCGCCGCTCAAGAGCGCGGCCGCGGGGATTGCACCGGTCGGCTCGACGAGCGTCTTCATCCTGAGCACCATGAACCGCATGGCCTCCCGGATCTCGTCGTCGGTGACGGTCACCACGCCATCCGCGAGGCGGCTGACAACCGCATAGGTGAGCACACCCGGACGGCGGGTGCGGACACCGTCGGCAATCGTGGTGGGCGGGTCGATCATGACTCGCTCGCCGGCGGCGAGGCTGCGCACCCAGTCGTCGGCGCCCTCCGGTTCGACGCCGAGGATACGCGCCCCCGGTGAGAGCGCCCGGACAGCCGTGGCGGTGCCCGAGAGCAGCCCGCCCCCGCCGAGAGGGGTGAGCACGAGGTCGAGTTCGCCGGCGTCCTGGATGAGTTCGAGCGCGGCCGTCCCCTGCCCCGCCATGATGAGCGGGTCATCGAAGCTGGGGACCAGGTAGGCGCCCGACGCTTCCCGCGCCGCGTTGACGGCGGCCTCCGGGGTCTCGGCCAGCCGGTCGAAGAACTCGACATTAGCGCCATACCCCCGGGTTGCTGCGATCTTCAGTGCCGGGGCATCGCCCGGCATGAGGATGGTTGCGGGGATGCCGAGCAGTTGTGCGGCCAGCGCCACTCCCTGGGCGTGATTGCCAGAGGACGCCGCCACCACACCACGCTCGCGGGCATCGTGGGGGAGGGACGCCAGGTGGTTGTAGGCGCCACGGAACTTGAAAGCACCGACCCGTTGGAGGTTTTCGGCCTTGAAGTACACGCGCGTGCCAGCTCCAACCATGGCGTCGAACGTGCGCGAGGTCAGGATGGGAGTGCGGTTGGCGATGCCATCGAGGCGGCGGGCGGCGGCCAGGACGTCCTCGAACGAGATCGGCAGCGTGTCCGGCATCGCCACATGCTAACGCCCCGCGGCATTGGCGGCAGTGCCACCGGAGTTGTAGCCTGTGCGCTGGCGGGGCCCGGCGGAGGTCCTCATGCGTGCTGCCCTGCGTGCAGTGTCCCCGCCCGGCGAGACGGCCCCTCGCGGCCGCTTCCCGGTGGCGTTCCCCTGGCCCATGGCGTTCTTTGCGACGGTGACCCTCCTCCTGGTGGCCGTTGTGTACCTCTGCGCGACGTTGGCGCGTCTCGCCGCCCCGTCCGTGGGCGCCGCTCCGTCGGCGCCGGTGGAGGGAAGTCCGCTCGCCCGCGCGGCCGTCGAAGCGAGCATCAATGGCGGCGAACCCGCGACCGGGCCGCCGTCGGATGGCGGGCTGGACGACGCCATCCTGGCTGCTCTGGCGCGGCATCCCGAGCATGCGTCCGTCGCGGTGCTAAACCTCAATGACGGCCGTTGGGCGGGGCACGACGCGGACCGCGTGCAGTACGCCGCGAGCACGTTCAAGCTCGCTGTGCTGTACGAAGTCGAGCGGCGAGTGGGCGCCGGCGAACTGGCCTACGACGACCGTATTGTGCTCACCGCAGAGGCGGTGGCGGAGGACCTGGGGACGCTCGACCGCGTGCCCGTGGCGGGGGACGGCACAGTCAGTGTCGAGGAAGCCCTCGAAGCGATGATCACGCTGTCGGACAATGCCACCGCGGTGGCGCTGCTCCGCCACATTGGGCCGGGCGCGGTCGACGAGACGCTCCGGGGCATCGGGGCGACGGCCATGTCGGTAAACACCGAGGACCTCCCGGCCTCCGCTGCCGACCTGGCGCTGCTGATGCGGGCGATCGTCACCGGCGAGGGAGTTGGCGCCGCCGGGCGCGAACACATGCGGGAACTCCTACTGGGCCAGACGATCCGGTCCGGCATACCGGCGGCCCTTGCCGCGGACCCCGATGCGGGGACTTCCGTCGGGAACAAGACCGGCACCTGGCCGGGCATCACCAACGATGTCGCCTTCGTCGAGGGCCCGCGGGGGACCTACGTCATCGCGGTGATGGCCGAAGGCGACTGGAACTGGGAGCTGGTCAGGGATGTGAGCGGGGCCGTCCACGACGCCATGACCGCCAGGTAAAACCGCTGGCAGCCGGACGGCGGGTGCCGTAGCGTATGCGGCTGAACTACGAGGGTTCGGGGGAGCCTGAGACCGCACATGCCCGAGTTCGAAAGCCCGTACAGGCACGCGCTTCCGCGCATCTTGTTGTGCCTGGCCCTGCTGGCGACCGGCGTGGCCGGGCTGCTCGCCGGAGGGTCGGCACTCGGCGTCTTCCCGCTGCGCGCGTCGGCCGCGTCGGAGTTCGGCACCGACTGGGGATTCGCGGCGCCCGCACTCAACGAGCTGGGCGCGGCCGCGATCCGCGTGTGCTCGGCCGACGCGCTGGCCGAATCGGCGGTCGGGACGACGAACGAGGAGATCCGCAAGGCGCAGGTTGAGGTGTTGGCCGGCGAATACAACGCCGCCGCCCGGGAGTACAACCGGCTGGTCCGCGCGCGGATCGATGCCGGCGTGGGGAGGCCGGCCGGGGTGCCCAGCCGGGCGCTGCCGCTGGACCTGGCCCGCCAGGAGCTTTGCCTGAAGACCGCGAAGTCGCTGCCACTCGCCCCGCCGACGCCGGCCCTGCCGTCGAACGCCGGGCGGTTCCTCACGCTCGAGCAGCTCGACGCCTACGCGGCGGTTGCGGGATGGCCGAACGAGCCGGGCTGGTGGCCCGACATGCGGAAGATCATCCTGTGTGAGACGCGCAGCCTCGACACCATGGCGCACAACACCAGCGACCCGCATGGCGGCAGCTATGGACTCGCCCAACTGAACGGGAGCTACCACTTCGAACGGGCGGGCGAGGACTTCGCCCAGCGGTTCGACCCGGTGGTGAACCTGCGCACGGCGCTCTGGTTGCGGACCGTGCGCGGGCACTTCGGTGGCACCGGAGGGTGGTATAACTGCGCGAAGCTCTGGGGAATAGACTAGCCCCGAGCGCATGGAGTGTGCCCCCATGTTCATCGCCATGAACCAGTTCAAGGTTGCCCCCGGCCGTGAGGCCGACTTCGAGGCAGGCTGGCGCGAGCGCGAAAGCTACCTCGACCAGACGCCCGGGTTCGTCCACTTCGCCGTGCTGAAGGGCGACGAGCAGGGCGACTACATCTCGCACACCATCTGGGCATCCCGTGATGCGTTCATCGCGTGGACGCAGTCGGAGGCGTTCCGGCGGGCCCATGCCGGCGGGATGCCTGAGGGTGTCATCGAAGGGCATCCTCGCGCGCGCTTCTACGATGCCGTCCTCACCGAGGGCGGCGCGGTGCCGGCGAACCTTGGCTGAGGAGCCCGCACCCATCCTTCGCGAAGAGTTCTTCCAGCGCGAGGACGACTCCGACGACGCCTTCTTCTATCGCGAGCCCCGGCTGGTGACGCACATCGACGACGAAGCGATTGCGGCGGTCACGGCGTTCTACCGGCAGATCATCCCGGATGGGGCGCTGGTGCTCGACCTGATGACCAGCTGGGTGTCGCACCTGCCGGCGGGCAAGCCGCTCGCGGGAGTGGCCGGGCTGGGGATGAACAGGGTCGAGCTCGAGAACAACCCCGTGCTCACCGAGCGCGTGGTGCAGGACCTCAACAAGGACCCGGCACTGTCATGGGACGATGCCACCTTCGACGCGGCGATCGTGACCGTATCGGTGCAGTACCTGGTGCGCCCGCGGGAGGTGTTCGCTGAGGTTGGGCGCGTCCTCAAGCCGGGCGCGCCGTTCGCGGTTGCGTATTCGAACCGGTGCTTTCCCACGAAGGCCGTGGCCATCTGGCAATCGCTCGGCCCGCGCGAGCACGCCGAACTGATCGGCCTGTACTTCCGGCTCGCGGGGACCTTCGAGGCGGCCCAGGCCTACAACATCAGCCCAGGGCCCGGGCATGACCCGATGTACGTGGTGGTGGGCCGGAAGAGCGCCGGCTAGAGGACCATCGGCTCCCGCGAGGTGAACTCGTAGAGCATGGCCGGGCGGTGGGCGCCGACCTTCTCATACTGGCCCGTCTCCTTCACGATGTGGAGGCCAACCACGCGCCGGCGGAAGTTCCGCTTGTCGAGCGGCTCGCCCAGGATGGCCTCGTAGACCTGTTGCATCCGGGTCAGCGTGAACTGTTCGGGCAGCAAGCTGTAGACCACGTTGGTGTACTCGAGCTTGTTGCGCAGCCGTTCCTCGGCATAGGCGATCACCTTCTCGTTGTCGAACGCCAGCTGCGGGAGGGGGTGGACGGGCTGCCATGCCGGGCGCCACTCCGAATCCTTGCGCAGCCGGGTCCGGGCCAGGTCGACCAGGGCGAAGTAGGTAACGACGATCTCGGCGCGGCCTTCGCCAAGATGGTCGAAAGTGTAAAGCTGCTCCAGGAACACGTCGGAGACGCCGGTCTCGTCGGCCAGCTTGCGCTTGGCTGCATCATCGAGCGATTCGCCGGGGAGGAGGATGCCGCCGGGGAGCGCCCACTGGCCTGCGCACGGGGCGGCCGCCCGCTCGATCAGGAGCACCGAGAGGCTGCCCAGGCGGACGGTGAAGATGACGACGACGACGGCTGCCGGCATGGCAAGAGTGTATCCCCTGGCCGCCGAAGGCTCAGACGCGGGGCACCACCTCGCGCATGAACCGGCGCAGCATCACCAGGTACTCCTCCAGCGTCCGGGCGTTGAGCGAGAGCATGAGTTCATCGAGCCCGGCCTCGGCGTAGGCGCGGATGTCGGCCGCCTGTTCCGCGGGCGAACCGGAAAGCGGCCAACGGCCCCCGTCGGGGCGGGTGCGGCCCCCGGGCATGTGGCGAAGGCAGACGGGGCCGGGCTGGCGTTCGAACCGCTCACACTGGGCGCGGTAACTGGCGAGATGCGCCGCGAATTCGGCAGGGCCGAGGTTGATGGGGTGCCAGCCATCGCCGAGTTCCCCCGCGCGGCGCAGGCTGGCCGGACCGTTGCCGCCGACCCAGATGGGGATGGTGCCACGGCGGTTGGCGGCGGCCTTCGGGAACATCCGCATGTTGCTGTACCGCTTGAACTCGCCCTCGAACGAGGACGTCTCCGTTTCCCAGAGGTTCCGGATGACATGGAGGTACTCGTCGGTCCGTTTGCCGCGTTCCTCGAACGGGACACCGAGCGCTTCGAACTCGGGCGCCAGCCAGCCCGAGCCAACGCCCACGACAAGCCGCCCACTGCTCAGGTAGTCGACCGAACTCAGGAATTTCGCGGTGAAGACCGGGTCGCGGTAGGGGACGATGAGGACGCTCGTACCGATGGTGATGTGGGTGGTTTCGGCGGCCAGGTAGGACAGGACCGCCAGGGGTTCGGTCATGAACTCCGGGATATAGGACGAGCCTTCGGGCACGATGACGTGGTCGCTGACCCAGATGGAGTCGAAGCCGATGTCTTCGACGGCGCGGGCCATCGCCCGGAGGGCTTCCGGCGCCGCGAACTGGTTGGCCTGTGGGATGGCGACTCCGTAGCGCATCTTGCGCCTCCCGGATTGAGGTGTCCGCCGATCCTACAGGAGTCGTCGCCGGATGACCGTATTGGGGGGCCGGCCCTACAATGGGGTTCTTCGCGCGAGTGGAGGGGTCGCATAGTGGTCTAGTGCGCCCGCCTGCTAAGCGGGTTCCGGGGTAACTCGGTCGAGGGTTCAAATCCCTCCCCCTCCGCCACTCACCTCCCAGGGCACCTCCAATGACCAGCCGCTACTACCTCTGGACTGTTGGCTGCCAGATGAACAAGGCCGATAGCGAAAAGCTCGCGGCCGGCTTCGACCGGATGGGCCTGCGGGCGACCGACCGGATCGAGCGCGCCGACATCGTCGTGCTGAACACTTGCAGCGTGCGCCAGCACGCCGAAGATCGCGCCTATTCCAAGCTCGGGCGAATCCGCGACCTGAAGAAGACGAAGCCGCAGCTCAAGGTCGCGGTCATGGGTTGCATGGTGGGCCTCAAGACGGACGAGCTCCGGAAGCGCTTCCCCCAGGTGGATGCGTTCGCCAGGCCACAGCAGTTCGAGCCGATCATGGAACTCATCGATGGCCCGCACGAGGACCTTGGCGGCGAGTTCTGGCCGAGCACCTACGCCATCCCCGAAGGACCGACCGCGTTCGTGCCGGTGGTGCACGGCTGCAACAAGTTCTGCACGTACTGCATCGTCCCCTACCGCCGGGGCCGTGAGAAAAGCCGTCCAGTGGACGAAATCGTGCGCGAGGTGGCCTACTTGGCCGCGAACGGCGTGCGCGAAGTGACGCTGCTCGGCCAGACGGTCGAGGCATATGGGCACGACCTGCCCGAACAGCCAGACCTTGGGGACTTGATGCGCGAGCTCTCCGCGATCGAGCGGCTGGAGCGCATCCGCTTCCTGACCTCGTACCCAAAGGACATGACTCACCGCATTCTCGAGGCAATCGCGGAGTTGCCGAAGGTGATGGAGTGCTTCTCGCTGCCTGTGCAGGCCGGGAGCGACCGGGTGCTCGGATCGATGCGGCGGGGCTACACGCGGGCCGAATACCTGGAGAAGATCGCCGAGGTCCGGGCGCTCATGCCGGGCGCGGGGATCACGACGGACGTCATCGTCGGCTACCCGGGCGAGACGGAGGCCGACTTCGAGGAGTCTCTTTCGCTGCTGGAGGAGGTCCGCTTCGACAAGGTGCATGTGGCCGCGTATTCCCCACGTCCGGGCACCATCGCCTTCCGCAAGATGGAGGACGACGTGCCGGCTGTGACCAAAGCCGGGTGGCTGCACCGCATCGAGGCCGTGGAGAACCGCATCTCCCAGGAGATCAACGAGACATACGTCGGCTCGGTCCAGGAGATCCTGGTCGAAGGCGTACGGGGGGAGCAGCCGTTCGGGCGCACGCGGACCGGGAAGCTGGTGCACCTCGATTCGGCGGCACGGATCGGCTCGATGGTCGATGTGCGTATCGAACACGCCGGGCCGTTCTCGCTGCGCGGCATGCCGGTCGACGCGCTCGTGCTCGCGTAGCGTTCGCTCCAGTGCTCAGCAAAGAAGGGCCCCCTGAATGGGGACCCTTCTTGCGTTTTGGCAGGGGATTGCTGGTGGAGCTGGAGGGATTCGAACCCTCTACCTCAACACTGCCAGTGTTGCGCTCTCCCGATTGAGCTACAGCCCCAGGCTACTCTCCGATGGTATCAGCCGCCCTCGGCGAGCGGCAAACCGGAATGCACGCTATCTGCGTGTCCGCGGGTCCAGCGCATCCCGCAGACCATCGCCCAGGAACGTGAAGCACAGCATCAGCAGCGCCACCATCATGGTCGGCCAGACTAGCTGGATGTTGTGCGTCTGGATCGAGTCCAGGCCGGAGTTGATGAGCGACCCGAGGCTCGCGTTTGGGGGCGGCACGCCAAGGCCGATGAAGCCCAGCGTCGCCTCGGCGAAGATGGCGAGCGGGATGCCGAACGTGGCTGCCACGATGACCGCGCTGAGCGTGTTCGGGAGCATGTGCGCGCGGACGATGCGCCACGGGCTGGCGCCCGTGCAGCGGGCCGCGAGGATGTAGTCCTGCTCTTTGATCGAGAGCATCTGGCCGCGCACCAGCCGCGACACAGTCGTCCAGCCGACGAGGGAGATTGCCAGGATGGTGACGAGCAGGACGCTCGGCACGCCGGGTATCTGGGGGTCTCCGCTGCCGATAATGGGCCAGTCGCGGCCGAACAGTACCTGGCGCAGGAGGATGATCGCGAGCAGGTCGGGGAAGGCGAAAGCCAGGTCGGTGATCCACATGAGGACGGTATCGCTGAAGCGACCGGCGAGTGCGGCCGACATCCCGACGGAGAGGCCGATTAGCAGGATGACGGCCTGGGTACCAAGCCCGATCTTGAGTGAGAACAGGGTCGCCTGGGTCATCCGGGCGTAGAGGTCACGTCCCAATCCATCTGTCCCCAGGGGGTGCTCCCAACTCGGGTTCTGTTCGATCGCGCCGAAGTCCGTCTGGGCAGGGTCGTGCATCTGGACGGCCGGGATGAAGTCCGCAAGCACGGAAAGGGTCAGGATCACCAGCAGGATGATGCCGGAGACCACGGCGAGGCGGTTGTGCAGCAACCGCCGCCAGGCCTGCTCCCACAACCCCCGCTGCTTGGTGTGCAGGACTTCCGCGGCGAAATCGAAAGGTTGGACCAGCGACTGTTCGGTTGCCGACACGCTGATGGCCTCCTAGTACCGGATCCTGGGGTCGGCAATGCCGTACAGCAGGTCGACGATGAGGTTCATGAAGGCGATGACCACGGCGAAGAAGACCGTCACTCCCATGATGAGGCCGTAGTCCCGGATGATCACGGAGCGGACGAACTCGCCGCCAAGGCCGGGGATCGCGAACAGCCGTTCGATGACCAGCGAACCGGTGACCAGGCCCGCGAAGATGGGACCAAGGACCGTGAGGACGGGGATGAGGGCGTTCTTGGCGGCGTGCCGAAGGACGACGCCGACCTCGCGCAGGCCCTTCGCGCGGGCGGTGCGGATGTAATCCTGCCGAAGGACTTCGAGCATCGATGCGCGCGTGATCCGCGCGATGAAGGCCATCGGCAGGAACCCGAGCCCGATAGTGGGCAAGACGACCTGCTGCCAATTGCTGAAGTCGCCTTCGAACCACCCCGTAAAGCCGTAGTTCGTGCTCAGCACCCGGAACCAGCCGAACTCAACCGCGAAGATGATGGTCAGCAGCGGCGCCAGCACAATGCTCGGCATCGCCGCGCCGACGGTTGCCACGAAGACGCCGGCGTAATCGCCGAATCCGTTCTGGTTAAGCGACGACACAATGCCGAGGGTGAGCCCGAAGGTGGTCGCGAACAGGAACGCGGCGACGCCCAGCTGCGCGGAGACGCGCATGCGCTCGGAGATGATGTCGCTGATGTTGCGGTTGTTGGCGATCGAGATGCCGAAATCCAGCTGTGCCAGGTTCTTCATGTAGGTCACATACTGGAGCGGGAGCGGTTCATCGAGTCCGTAGCGCTTCTCCAAATTGGCCCTGGTGGCCGGCGGGAGCGGCTTGTCGGCGTCGAACGGCCCACCTTCGACGGAGTGCATCAGGAAGAAGGTGATGGTGGCGATGGCGAAGATGAGCGGGATGATGGCGACGATGCGCCGGATAGCGTAGGCGAGCATGGCTGATTCGCAATCTAGTTGGGCCGGGTACTCGTGTGGAGTACCCGGCCCATTGTGTCACGGCACGAGGGGTGCCGTTGGAGCTACTTCTTGGACGTGGTCCAGAGCTCGATGTACCAGTCACCCGGTACGAAGGTGTCACCAGGACGCTTGTTCTCGACCATGCCCTTGATGTGAGGCTTCACAAGCATCGCGGCAAGGGTGTGGTAGAGGGGCGCGATACCGTTGGCTTCCTTGAGAAGGATGCCCTCGGCGTCGCGGTAGAGCTTGCGTCGCTCTTCGTCGTTGGTGTTGTAGCGGGCCTTGTCGATGGCGTCATCGAGGGCCTTGATGCTGACGAGGACCTTGTTGATCGAGCCGCCGGTTTCCCAGAGGCCGAGGAACCAGTTCTCCGGGTCCGGATAGTCTTCCTGCCAGCCACCGGCAACGACCTGGAAGTCCGACGAGTTGAAGCGCGAGGAGCGCGTCTTCGAGTCGGTGATCTCGATCTTGAGGTCGATGCCGAGGTGCTTCTTCCACTCCGCCTGGAGGAATTCGCCGAGGAGCTTGTTCGTCGCGGTGTCGGTGAGAAGAATCGTCAGCTCCGGGAAGCCCTTGCCGTCCGGATAGCCGGCCTTGGTCATGTTGGCCTTGGCCTTGGCGGGGTCGAAACCGAGGATGTCGTCGTACTCGCCACCCTTGAGGCCGTTGCGGGTCGGCGGAACCCAGTTGGTGGTTGCCGTGTTGGCGTCCTTGAACACGACTTTCATCATCGTGTCGCGGTCAGTTGCCTGGGAAAGAGCCAGGCGGACTTCGGCCTTGTCGACGGGGGCCTTCGTCATGTTGAACTCGAGGCCGATGGTGCGAGTCGCCGGGTAGAGCTGGAGCTCGTTCGGGAACTCCGTCTTGAGCTTGTCGAGTTCGGGCTTGTTGGCGACGGTCGCATCGACTTCGCCGGTGCGGTAGGCCTGGTTGAGGACGGCCGCATCATCGACGTACTTGAGGACGACCTTCTCGACGCCCACCTGCTGGCCGATCCAGTTCGGGTTCGGCACCAGTTCCAGGGTGGCCTTTTCAGTGTAGGCCGAAGGCATGAACGGGCCGTTGTAGACGTTCTCGAGCGGGCCGGGCCAGGGGGCGTCGACCGTGGCGAGCTTGTGCTT
>JAHDWR010000100.1 GCA_023382755.1 Dehalococcoidia bacterium | reverse complement strand
TCGCGCCAGGGGCCACCGTCCGCGTCGCCGTGCTGGATGCGCTCGCTCAGCTCCCTGTTCCGGGCGAGCAGCCGCTCGCGGACGTTCGCCAGGCCCGGAGGCATGGGTTCCACGCTTAGCAGGTGGTCCAGCCCGTCCCATTCGCTTGCGTAGTGTTCCTCCAGGCTGCCGAGTTCGCGCCGCAGCATCTCGACCACGTTCGCGGAGACGCGCGCGTGGAAGCTGATGCGCCCCTGCGTGTTGGGGAGCACGTCGTCACGCAGGAACCCGGCGACCGCTTCGAGGAGTTCATCGATCGTGGGCCGGTCCTGCATCAGTCGCCCTTCCCTTCGAGGAGGTTCAGCAGCTCCCACTCGGTCTCGGCGGTGCGGCGGCCAATGCTCGCCAGCTCCACGCTTTTGCTGCGTCCGGTGAGGTAGGTGGCCGCCTGGGTGATGGTGATGACGCCCCACTTCACGTTTCCGTACACCTCCCAGAAGCGCACCCGCTCAGGGTCGACCAGGAAGCCACCGGCGGCCTCGTAGTCGCGGAAGAACTGCTGGCGGTCTCCAACGCCGGCCATTGGAAGCGCGCCGCCGAACCGCCACGACTTCACCGCGAGCCAGCCGAGGTCCTCCATGGGGTCGCCCCAGTGAGCCAGCTCCCAGTCGATCACCCCGCGGACGCCCTCTTCGCCGAAGAGGAAGTTGCCAAGCCGGTAGTCGCCGTGGACCAGCACCTGCTCGGGGACGTCCGGCATATGCGCCCGGAGCCAGCGGAAGGCCAGTTCGAACACCGGGTGCGGGTCGGGCGACGAAACCCGGAACGCCGACTCGTAGTGCTCGATTTCGGCCTGGGCGGGCGACACACCGGGGGCTGGCCGCGGCAGCTCGGCCAGCTCCGGATGGCTGGCCAGCCGGACCGTGTGAGTGCGCGCCAGGCTGGTCGCGAGCTGCCCCGGGATAACCCGGCGGGCCTCCGCATATTGCTCGCCCCGGATGAGGCGTCCGCCCAGCGTCTCGCCGGGCACGCGGCGCATGACGAAGAACTTCACGTCGAACGTGTCGTCGCCGTCCCAGAGCGGCTCGGGGACAACCACGCCCGCGTCCCAGGCGGCCTTGATCAGGTGGAACTCGAGCGCGCGGCCCGGCATCGAGGGGATCCCGGGGATGGGGTCGCAGCGAAATATCGCTTCGATGCGCTCCTCGCCGGCTACGGCGTCGAACGACCACGTCTCCCGGGAGGCGCCCCCCGAAAGCCGCACCAGGCCCTCGATGGCATACGGCCGGCCGGTCTTCGCTTCGATGAAGCGCGCGAGGCCCGCGCGGACGGTCTCGGCATCCACGGCGCTAGTCGACCTGGTCGAGGTATTCGCTGAGGCCGTAGCCCTTGCGTTCGCCGTCGAGCGTGTACTCGGTCATGCCCTCGCCGATGTGCGTGAACATGCCCGCCCGCCGGTTCCGAAGCGGGATAAAGCCCTTCACCGAGCCCTCAACCACGTGCGTCTCGCCGTTGGCCAGCGTCACCGTGGCCTTCAGCCCGCTGTGGTAGTTCGTGTCCCCTTCGTAGCTGGTGTCGAGCTGCACATCCTTGATCTGGATAATCTCGTCCGGGCCGCGATGGAACACCCCGCCGACTCGATCGCCCACAACCGAGACGACCATGCCCAGATCGTCGCCGAAGTTGCCGGTAATCCAGCGGTACGACGGCGTCGACTGCCAGTAGCGCGGGCCCCACGAGTGATCCCGCAACCCGTGGCCACGAATTTCGAGCGCCGGGCCGTCTTCCACCTGGAGCGTCCCGGTCACGCGCATGTGTTGTTCGTAGTGGGCGCGGGCGAAGTCGCTCTGGGCGCCGCCGGCATTCGGGTCGGAGACATGCCCATAGATGGCGCCCACGCCTTCGTGCAGCAGATCGAGCTTGATCTTCTTGTGCGGATTCTCCTTGAAGGCCACGCTCGGTTCGCGCATTTCGCGGGGGTCGGCCAGGTACACCGCAGAGCCGTCGTACGTTGTGCGGATCTTCTCGCCGGGCACCAGCACCTCGACCTTGAGGCCGCCGGCGTCCCACCCGTCGTTACTCGAAATCTGGGGCCGCTTGTAGTTGAAGAGTGCCGAGCCATCCGGCTGGTAGACGATGACCGTCATCTCGGCGTGGCCTTCGTTGGCACGGTTGCCAATGCGGAGGAAACCCCCCATCTGCTGATCGCGGTCGAAGAAGTTGAAGTAGACCGATTCGTTAAAGTTCTCTTCGGGCCCGAGCGGGTGGGTGTAGTCGTCTTCAGGCTTAACGTTGCCGATGATGGTGACCATCTCTCAGTATCTCCTCGGCGAGTGTGCGGCGCGGACCGCCACCATGCGCCGCGAATGATAGACGAATGGCCCGGGGCCTGCCGGGCGAATGGAGGGCGCCATGCGCCTCGCGAAGAACTGTCTCGATGTCGGGCTTTTCACGACGAACCTGCAGCCGATGCTCGAGTTCTGGCAACAGGAGGTTGGCCTCCCATTCGAAGAGCTCCTGCCCGTCGGAGGCGGCGTGCACCAGCACCGCCACGGGCTCAACGGGAGCGTGTTGAAGATCAACAACGTCCGAGGTGACCTTCCCGACTCTGGACCGAGTGGCTACCGCGAGCTCTTCATCGCGCGCGAAGGCCGCCGCGTGCCGAAGCGGCTCACCGACCCCGACGGCAACCGCGTGACGCTCATCCCGCCCGGCTACGCGGACATCCAGGCACTTGGAATCCGCGTCGCGACGAGCGACATGGCATGGGCGAACAGCTACTACGGCGGCTCGCTCGGGTGGGAGGCCGCCGGCGAGGGCAGGTTCCGCTGCGGCTCAACGCTGCTGCTCCTGGACCACGACGAGTCCGCGCAGCCGGTCGGCGAGATGCGCGCCCGCGGCTACCGCTACCTCACGGTCCAGGTGTGGGACTGCGATGCCGAGCACGCGACGATCCTTTCGCGCGGCGGTACCGAGGGACGCCCGCCGGCAACACTCGGGAGCACCGCCCGCATCTCGTTCGTGCGCGACCCCGACGGCAACTGGCTGGAGATCTCCCAGCGGGCTTCGCTCACCGGGCCGGTCGCGTGACTCCCGCTACTGGTCAACCGGCGCGAAGGTGCGCAGGTAGTTCACCAGGTGCCAGAGCTGCTCCTCGGTCAGGTCCGAGTCCTTCCAGGCGACCATCGCCGTGCCCGGGATGCCGTTGGCGATGAAGTTGTAGAGCTGGCCATCCGGGTGCTGGGGCACGTGGACGGTCAGGTCGAGCGGATACGGGTTGAGGTCGAGCCCGGGGGGCGGCACGCCGGTGCGGCCGTGACACGAAAGGCAGTTCTGTTCGTACAACGTCCGCCCGGCCGAGAGCGAATTCGCGTCGGGGAACACGGGGTTCACCGGCAGCGTGGCATCGGGCTCATGGGCATGGACGGCGAACAACAAGAGCAGGCCGAAAGCGAACCCTGTCATCGTCAGCCCGCTGGCGGCCCAGCCTGCCTCCTGGCCGAGCCCCCGAATCGGGGCGCGGAACATAGCGAACCCGAGCCCAACCACCACGAACACGAGTCCCCCGAACTGGTTCCAGGTGAGCCCCGGCGTCGGTTTCGCCCACGCCCCTGATGAGGTTGTCCCCGCGACGGGCAGGCCTGCCGGCCGGACATCGAAGAAGCCAACCACGTCGTCGGCATCGGGGCGCCGCACTTCAACCTCCACCCGCCAGCGGCCCTCCAGGGCCATGAACGGCCCCTGCCCGAGGTACGCGCCCTCTCCCGAGCGAGCGAGCGTGAGCGTCGACGCGCCAACGGACTCGTCCTCCTGGTAGCGGAAGGTGAGCCGCACGCGATCGGCGGTCACGGCGGTGCCCGCCGCATCCCCGAGTGCGACCCGGTACGTGTTCAGGCCGGTTTGGTTCGGGTCGATGCCGAGCCGGATCTGGAGGTCGCTGAAGGCAGCCTGCTGGTCAAACGGCTTGCGGTCCGGGTCCAGCATGATGGAGCGCGACGCAGTCGTCTGCGTGAGGGCGGAGGCGGCAACGAACACGGCCAGCCCGAGGGCGACCTCCACCGTGGCGAGGTAACGGAAGCGCCGCGGCTCGCCCGGCCGGGCTGCCGCAAGCCTCGCCTTGCCCCACTTCGCGTTGTAGCCTGCCACGCCGAGCAGCGGCACCATCAACCCCAGTTTGATCAGCAGGGTGAGGCCGTAACGCGTTTCCGTGAGCTTCGATGCGGAGTCCACTTCCACGAACGCCCCCAGGAAGCCGGTCGCCAGCAGGATGAACACCATCGCCGACGCAGTAAGCGAGAACCGCGGCACCAGCAGCCGCCACCGGTCCTCCCTCCGTCCCAGGCGCGCGGCCACGGCAATGCCCACGACCGCGCCGATCCACGTGAGGGCCGCCATGCCATGGAGGAAGTCGATCCCGCGCGCCCAGGCGCTACCGGGCACTGCCGCAGCGTGGCTCGTTGCCGTGTATGCCCAGAGATAGATGGCGACGGCCCCGATGAGCGCCGCACCCGTGCGGCGCGGCGCACCGCCGGCAAACGTGTTCACGACCGCAATCAACATCACCAGGCCGGCCCGTGTCAGCCAGTACCCCCCGCTCTGCGTCTCGAAGACCAGTTCCGGGAGCGACACGCCGCGGTAGGCTTCGCGAATCGTGAAGAGGTTCAGGATCGTCGCCGCCCCGACCACCGCGGCCCCCGCATAGACCGTGTTCACCAGCCCCCGGCGGATGGCTGGCGAGGCTTCGCGCCAGAGGAGACCGACCACCGCGCCCGCGACCACCAGGGCGAGCCCGAGAAGCGACAGAGCTCGCACGGCGATGCCGTCGGCCCGGGGCGCCTGGTCGTTGTCCGTCATCAACCCCGTGACCGTGTTTGTTATGTCCGGTACAGACCCGTCGGGGTTGAGCACCGTGAAAGGGAAGGAGCCCTTGATCGCGTGACCATCGATCCGGGAGACGTTGCCCCAGAGCACGTTATAGATGCCCGGCCCGATCTGCGGGAGCTCGACCGACATCGTGGCGCCGGAGACCGCCGCCGGCCCCGTCTCGACCACGGTCCCCCGGGCGTCCAGCACCTGGATGGTGCTCGATCGCGAGTCGATGGGCTCGGTAAACGTCAGGGTTACCCGTGCTGGCGCGCGCTGGAGGAAGGCGTTGGCCGCGGGGTCGGAGCTCCGCAGGGCAGCATGCGCCTCGATGGGCCCGGGCCGGGCGATGGCCAACAGCGCCCCGGCAAGCACGAGGACGAGCGCCGCGGCCCGCCTCACGGCCGCTTCTGTACCAGCAGGAACGTCCCTCCCGCACCGAGGGCGAACATCGCCACGCCCACCGCCGCAACCAGGACCCAGGTCACGCCACCCGCATCGCCGCCGATGTCGACGACCTGGGCCGCCGGCACGTCACCACCAGGCTCGTCGCCACCGAGCAGGTCCTCACGCAGGACTTCCTTGCCGACGGCGGGTGCAGCGGCCGGGTCGTAGGTGAAGCTGACCGTCCCGCTCGCCGGGTCGCCGTCTTCCGAACTGAGCGTCTTCCACTCGACGGTGTAGCGTCCGGGGAGCAGATCGGCGGGAAGCGGGACCGTAAGCCGTGAACGATTCGCGTTGTCGATGACGGCCGCCACGGCGCTGACCTCGTTGCCATCGGCATCGAAGACATCGATATCGTTAGCTCCCGCCTCCCGTGCCATCTCCTGG
Source organism: Dehalococcoidia bacterium (assembly GCA_023382755.1). GTDB lineage: Bacteria > Chloroflexota > Dehalococcoidia > Tepidiformales > Tepidiformaceae > Amarobacter. Next base: position 6,201 of record JAHDWR010000100.1, on the reverse strand, counting down.
CTCATGTCGAGGGCCACCTCGGCCGGCCGCTCGTTGAGGACAGCGCCATCACCGGGCCGCACCTTCACCGGTTCGGCGTGGGCCGCGGCCAGGGCAACCACCGCCAGGGCGATGAACAGCGCGGCAGGCAGGGCGAGGAGTCTCACACAACGAAGTCTATCGGCCGGGTCGGCTGCGGCAACGCGAGTTGAGGCCGGTGCTTACCGCTTCGTGACCTCCGAGCGGCGCTCAGGCACCCCGAGGCCGATTTACCGCATGGTAACCGCGACAACCGGTTCGACCCGCAACTGCACCCGAACGTCCCGGCGCCCCGCCCCGACAACCATGGGTGATGGAAGAACACGATCAGCTGCACGAAGGCGGCCCGGCCTTGATCGCCCGCCTGACCTCTGACGAGTGGGCACTGCAGTGCGCCACGGAGGGCTGCGAGACCATCATCGCCGACGTGGCGTGGATCGATATCAACTACAACATGGCCACCAACGTCGCCGAATCGCAGGGGAGTGCCCCCAACCTCGCCGACCTCCCCGCGCCCCATCTCCGGCGCTATCGCATGGGGGTGATGTTCCCGTTCGACTGGAAGTGGTCAAAGGATTCGAAGCTCTGGGAACTCGAGGGGTCTCGACCAACCGATTTCGGGCGGCTCCCCAGGTCGTCGCGTGTAGTCCGCGGGAACTGGAGCACGGGCGAACTCGGACAACTTGGCGCACCGCCGTTCTTCGTCCGCTGCTGGGGCTGCGGAGCGATGCATTCAGTCCTGCCGCTCCGCCGCAAGGGCACGCCTCCGCTTGGCCAGCCACCCAAGGCCGATACCAGTTCTAAAACGGCACAGACCGGGTTTGGGCCGAAGGGAAAGCAGCTCCCCGTCCGCCCGCTCTACGGGGCAGTAGTCGCCCAGCGACCGCGCCGGCGTTACGGCTAAGCTGCCGCCTGGGCGGCCCCTCCGCGCGAGGGCATGGGGTCGCCACGGAGAGGCCCGGCGGGGCAAACCATTAATCCCCCGATGCGACCAATCCCAGGTAACGGTCCTTGTCGGCGGCTGTCGCGGGACGGTGCTGCACGTCATCGGGGCGCATCACCCGCAACCAGGTAGCGAATTCGAGCAGGATGCCGTCCGGGTCCATGAAGTAGAACGAGCGGATGAACGTACCCTCGTGCACCTCGCGGCTCACCTGCCGGGGACTGTCATCGTGGTTGAGGATTGGCGTCACGTGCACGCCCTTTGCCTTGAGTTTCGCGTGGTATTCGTCGAACTTCCCGGCAGGGACATCGAACGCGACGTGGTTCATCGACCCGTGGGCAGTCGCGAGTTCGCCTTCGCCCGGCATGCCGGCCGGCGCGGATACACCGGGGACCGCTGGCGGCGAGTTCGGGAACCAGAAGAACGCCAGCGAATCGCCGTTCCCGATATCGAAGAAGAAGTGTTGCCCCATGTTCCCGGGCAGTTCGATAGTCTTGATCAGCGGCATGCCGAGGACGTTCGTGTAGAACTCCACCGTCCGCTCCATGTCGCGACAGACCAGGGCCAGGTGGTTGATGCCACGGATTTCGAATTCGCTGTTCTCGCGTCCCATTGGTGCCTCCACTGCGGCGTCCCGGCCGCCAGGCTAGGGTACACCCTGCCGGGGCAAACTTGAACGCTCGGCCAGTAGTGCCAGCTATGGCGGAGGCTCTGCCAGCCACAGATCGTGCATGAGCTGCACGTGGCCGACATGCTCGCGCAGGTGCGCGATCGCCGCGAACAGGGTCCCGGCCCCGGTGCGGACCGGTACGGGAAGGTTGTCCTCCGCGATCAACTCGACCCTCGCGAAGAGGTGTTCATCCGTGCCCCCGGCGACGATCTCCGCAGCTTCATCCCCGAACGCGGCAATCGTCCGAAGCAGGTCCTCCTTGCGGACGCCGGATGTCCGGAACGCCTCGGCGCGCTCACCTGCCCGGTAGGCGGCAAGCGACCCGGCATCGCCCGACCCGGCCCGCAAGAAGAAGCGTGTGGCGCTCACACAGTGCACGGCAAGCACGGAGACCGAGCTCGCCGCGGGGAGCGGTCTCCAGTCCATCGCGGCTTCCGGCAGGTCCTGGATAGCGGACCGGAGGAACTGGAGCGACTCGCGCGTGATCTGGAGCGCCCCTTCGTGGGTCGGCGTCATCGTGATCCTCCATGGGGGATGGTCGGCACAGCATGGCGGATATCATGGGGACGGGCACACTGGCGCGAAGCGGGGCACCCCTACCCCAATCGTGCCATCGGCGCGCGCAGCCTATACTTCTTGCACACGCCCCCAGGGAGTCCCGAATGCTGTTTTCCGTCCGGCTTGTTTCGCGCCAGCCCCACGACATTTCGCCTGATGCCTGGCAAGCCGTGGTCGCCGACCAGCTCCGCGCCACGAAGGCCCAGTTCGACCAGGGCAAGATCCGCGCGATCTACCGTGAAACCGGTGTGGGTGTCCTCGCCATTTACGACGCCGCCGACGCTCGCGAGATGGACCAGCTGATCGCCTCGTTGCCCATGGCCCGCTACTTCGCGGAAACGGTGGTCCACCCCGTTTGGGATATGGCACCGACCCTCCAGGGGATGTAACCATGCCCGAAGTGTCGCCCGACGACTTCAAGGGAGCCCTCGGATCGTGGGCATCCGGCGTGACCGTAGTCACCACGAAGCTCGATGGGATGGTCTACGGGATCACGGTATCCAGCTTCGCTTCGCTCTCCATCGACCCGCTGCTGATCACGGTCGGCCTGGCCGATAGCAACCACCTTCCGGGGATGATCAAGAAGTCGAAGCAGTTCGCCGTAAGCATCCTCGCATCGGACCAGCAGGATATTTCCGCCTACTTCGCCAGGTCCGGGCGGGACCCGCAACCCGAATTCGACATGCCGGTGCGGGCCCGGGTGTGGCACACCGGCAGCCCCATCATCGAAGGCGCCATCGCCCACCTGGATTGCGAACTCGAACACGCTATCCAGGGCGGCGACCACACGATCGCCGTCGGGCGCGTTGTCGGCGCCGCCTACGACCCCGCGAAGCAGCCGCTCGTCTACTTCCGCCGGGCCTACCGTAGCGTTTCGGAGGTCTCCCATGGCGGTTAAGGTCATCATCGAACGTCGCGTGCTCCCGGGGCAGGAACGCCGGGTGCTCGAATTGCTGCGCGCCCTCCGCATCCGCTGCCTCGATGAGCCCGGCTACATCACCGGTGAGACCCTGCGCGACAGCGAGGACCCCCACAACCTGGTGGTCATCAGCACCTGGTTCGGTCTCGGCGACTGGCGCCGGTGGCACCAATCGCCGGAGCGCCAGGAGTTCGAGACCCGCATTCGCCAGCATCTTGCCACCCCGGAGCGGGTCCGGGTTTTGCTCGAAGGCCTCACCGAGCACCATTCCGGAGCCTGAGCGAAACTGTTCACTGTCTCAGCGGTAACTTTGCGCAATTCCGCACAAGCGGGGTAGTATCCGCTTTCGGGAGGTCTGGCTGTGTCACCTGCGCTCGCATTTCTGGGCATCTCGATCCTCGGGACGTGGGGTCTCGCCAGCATCGGCCTCATCGCCGGCGGGATCATCATGTTGTTCTTTCCCGGCGACCCGACGACGGCGTCGGATAACACGCTCGGGGGCATCGTCCTCATCGTCGCCGGCCTCGTATCGGGCGGACTGATGCAGGTCGTCGTTGCGCCCCTCCTCGGCCTCGACGCTCCCGTGCCCATGCGCGCGAAGGACATTAAGGCGCACGGGAAGTTCACGCGCTGGGCGAAGGCCGGGCAGCTCCGCGACTTCGTCGATGGGATGCCGAAAGAAGTGCGCCTCCGCGCGCAGCGCGTCCTCATCGTCCGCCAGGGCCAGGACATCTACGCGATGAACGCCCTCTGCTCCCACGCGCGGCTCCCTCTGGCGGGGATCGCCGGTTCGCCGGTCAAGGCGCACCCGGTGCAGGACGGTTGCGTGATGTGTCCCTTCCATGGGGCGCGCTTCGAAGTGGCCAATGGCAAGGTCGTCCGCCAGCCCTTCAGCAGCTCATTCAACAACGACCACCCGTTCCTCGGCGGCCTCCAGTCGAAGATGTTCAAGCTGCTGCGGTTCATCCCCATGCCCTACCAGGCCCTGCCCGTGCCGAAGTTCGCCCGGCCGAGCCTGGAAGCCGAGGACATGCAGACCTTTCCGGTCAAGATCGAAGGCGACGACATCATGGTTGGCCTCCCGCGCTAAACGGGGCCGTATCCGTCCGCACCGCCGTCGGGCATGCTACACAGCATGCCCGATTTGCTTTCCTGGCGGCCCAGATTCCCGATCCTCGCGGACAAGACCTACCTCATCAACAACTCCCTGGGCGCCATGCCCGCGTCCGTGGTCGACTCGCTCAGGGAGTACACCGACCTCTGGGCGACCGAAGGTGTGGTGGCGTGGGACACCTGGCTGCCCGAAGTGGCGAACACCGCCGCCATCCTCGAGGACATCATCGGCGCCCCGCGCGGATCGATGACCATGTGCCAGAACGTGACGAACGCGCTCGCGGAGATCCTCTCCTGTCTCGAGTACGACGCGCCCCGGAACGAGATCGTCCACTGCGCGGGTGAGTTCCCGACCGTTGAGTACCTGCTCGACGGTCAGCAGCGGCTCGGCGCTCGCGTTGTGCGCGTCGGCTCAGACCCGCTGGTGTTCCCGGAGGAAGAGCTGCTTGCGGCAATTACGGACCGCACCGTGCTGGTCGTCCTCTCGCACGTGCTCTTCCGCACGGCCGAACTCGTGGACGTCCGCCCGTTCGTCGAAAAGGCCCACCAATTTGGCGCGCTGGTCGTCCTCGACGCCTACCAGTCGATGGGCGCGGTCCCCTTCAACGTCGCGGACCTGGATGTGGACTTCCTGGTAGGGGGCTCGGTGAAGTGGCTCTGCGGAGGGCCCGGAGCCGGCTACCTCTATGCCCACCCGAACATCGTCGACCGCCTGGAGCCGCGCCTGGCCGGATGGTTCTCCCATTCCCGGCCGTTCGGCTTCGAAGCGCCGCCGATCGAATACGCTGCCGGCATCGAACGCTTCACCGGCGGCACGCCCAACATTCCCGCCTACTACCAGGCCCGCGAAGGCTACCGCATCATCCGGGAAGTCGGCGTACCGGCCATACGCGAAAACGCCAGGCGCCACTCCCAGATCCTCATCGACGGGGCGCTCGCGCGGGGCTACACCGTGAACACGCCACTCGACTTCGAAAGCCGCGGAAACCATGTCACGATCGACATGGCCGGTGCCCCACAGGTGAAAGACGAACTGATCCGGCGCGGCTTTGTCGTCGACTACCGCCCGGGCGCCGGGATCCGGGTCGCGCCCCACTTTTACAACACCGGCGAGGAGTGCCTCGCGATACTCGACGAGATGGCCGAAATCCTCCGGACCGCACGGAGTTGAGCGCCACCATCTTCCTTATCACCGGGCTGATGGCGTCCGGGAAGTCCACAGTCGCCGAGGCGCTCGCCCGGCGCTTCCCGAAGAGCGTCCACGTTCGCGGCGACAGCTTCCCAGGATGATCCTCGCCGTCACGGGCGCCGGCGCACCCTAACCGCCGTACCGGAAGAATCCCCGCCCGGTCTTTCGCCCCAGGTGCCCAAGGCTCACGAGCCGCCGCAACAGCGTCGGCGCCTTGAACCGCGGCTCGCCGTACTCCTCGAACATGCTCTCCGCGATCAGTTTCAGCGTATCCAGCCCGATGAGGTCGGCGGTTGCCAGCGGCCCCATCGTGTGGTTCAGGCCCACCTTGCAGGCGTTGTCGATGTCCTCGGCAGTCGCCACGCCGTTGTCGAGCATCTCGATGGCGTCGAAGATGAGCGGCACGAGCAGCCTGTTCGCGATGAACCCGGGTGTGTCCTTCACCTGCACGGCGACGCGGCCGAGCTTCTCGCAGAACTGCATGGCGTCGCGCAGCGTCTCCTCGGTGGTGCTCGCGGTTGATACGACCTCGACCAGCTTCAGCGCCCAGGGCGGGTTGAAGAAGTGCAGGCCGATGACTCGCTCGGGGCGCCCGCTCGCGGCGGCCAGGTCGCTCAGCGGCAGCGAGCTGGTGTTGCTCGCCAGCAGCGCATCACCCCGGCACACCTTCCCCAGCTGGCCGAACACCCTGCTCTTGACGTGAAGGTCCTCGACCACAGCCTCAATCACCGCCTCCAAGCGCGACATGCGCGTGAGGCTGTCCATAACGAAGGCGCCCGACAGGCGCTGTC
>JAHDWR010000099.1 GCA_023382755.1 Dehalococcoidia bacterium | reverse complement strand
TTCAGCGCCAGGAAACATCCCGCCAGCTGCTCCTCGGCCGTCACGAAGCTCACGGCCACGTCCACACCACCCTCGCCCGCCGGGACGAACGTGACACCGGGCGGCAGCTCGCCCAGGGTGCGCGTGAAGTCACCGGGCGCATCCACGAGCGCAACGCGCGAACCGTCCCGGATCCCGAGCTTCTTCGGCAGCGGCGTCCCCGAGTACCCGGCCACCCGCGCATGGTAGCCGCTCGCCCGCGGCCACAACCAGCCCGCGCATGCCGCACACTCCGGTCCTCTGCCCGCTGGTGTAGTCTCCCCGCGTCATGACCGTCGATCTCGCCTGTGATGCCGCCATCAACGACCCGGTCGCCTATTTCGCCGCCGCGCGCGAGCACGGCGATGTCCAGTGGAGCGATGCGCACCACGCCTGGGTCCTGCTTTCGCACGCCGAGGTCGAGGCCGGCTTCCGCGATGCCGAGAACCTCTCGGCCGACCGTACGGGCAGCTTCGCACGGGCCGCCACGGGGCGGTCCGAAGCCTTCGGCCGCGCCGTCCAGCTCATCTCCGGCTGGATGAACTTCCGCGACCCGCCGGTCCACACGCGCTTGCGCCAGCCGGTGAAGGCCGCCTTCACGCCGCGCGCCGTCTCCGCCCTCGAAGCCCAGGTCCACGCAATCGTCGATCAAGCCCTTGATAGCCTCGGCGAAGGCCCGGCCGACCTCAACGGGCAGTTCGCCCACACCATCCCTGCCACCGTTATCGCCGCAATCCTGGGCGCCGACCCCGCCGATCGCCACCGCTTTCAGGGCTGGTCCGACGACATCGGCCGCCTCGTCTTCGCCATGAATCCCGGCCAGTCGCCGGAAGAGCCGGTCACGAGCGCCGCCGCAGAGTTCGTCGCCTTCTTCTCGCGCCTCATCGAGCGCGAGCGCCGCACCCCGTCTTCCAGCGTCCTCTCGGCCATCGTCCACTCGGATATCGGCGAACTCAGCGAGTTGGAGCTTGTCGGCGCATGCACGCTTCTCCTCTTCGGCGGCCACGAAACGACCACCACGCTGTTAACCAACGCGCTCGCGCTACTTCTCGAACGGCCAGCGCTCATGGCGTGGCTCCGTGAACACCCGGAATCCACGGAGACGGCCATCGAGGAGTTCATGCGGGTCGGCGGGCCCGCCCGGAGCATGCCCCGCAAGGTCGCCCACCGGCACCAGCGCGGGGGCCATGCGCTCGAACCTGGTCAGAACGTCTTTCTCGCCATCGTCGCGGCGAACCATGATTCACACGTCTTCCAGGATCCCGGACACATCGACCTGCAGCGTGACCCGAATCCCCACCTGGGCTTCGGCTGGGGACTTCACGTCTGCCTCGGCGCCAACCTTGCCCGCCTCGAGGCGCGCGTGGCACTCCAGTCGCTCCTCCAGCGGTTCAGCCGCATCGAGCCGGCCGGCCCCATCCCGCCCGTCCGCGCCAGCGCGATGGGGTTCGGCCGCCGTCCCGTGCCCGTGCGCCTCGGCCGCTAGGCCGTCAGCGTTCGTGCTCGGCCAGGCGCTGGTCGGTCTCCCGCAACCGCCGGCTCATGATGGCCAGCATGTGGATCGCCAGTTCCGCGCTCGATTCCAGCTCCGCCACGAAGTCCGACCGGAGGATGGCGAACGTCTTCACCGGCCCCCGGGCCGTCACGGTCGCGCTTCGGCGGTGGTGGTCGAGCAGCGCCATCTCCCCAAAGAAGTCGCCGGGACCCAGCGTCGTGAGTTCCGCGCCCCCGCGCGTCACGGCCACTCTTCCCTCCTTCACGAGGAAGAACCCCACCCCCTCATCCCCCTCGCGGAAGATCGCTTCGCCGTCGGCGAAGTTCCGTTCGCGCGTGATCTTGTTGAGGCGTTCGAGTGCCTTCCGCGGAAGGTCCGCGAAGATCGGTACCCGGCTCAGTTCGGCTGTGGTGGCTGGCACGATTGTTTCCCTCCTCATTCGGCGGCCTTCGCCGCGCCGCCATCCTGCACCTGTTTCACAGGGCTGGATATAGCCTACTTCACACCCGGGAATCGTTGGCCCACGGCCAGCCCCGCTCACGACAGAGAAGAGGGGGACACCAGTGGTGTCCCCCTCTTCGGGTTTGGTCTTCCGTGACCGCGCCGGCTTAGCCCTGAGAAGCCTTCGACGCAAGGTAATCCTTCAGCGTCTGGCCCGTCCGCCACATCGGCTCGGCGCCTTCGAGGCTCATGATCTTGTCCCAGTTCGCCTGGATCCACTCGGCATCCTTCAACTGGTCCATGCCCGGCTGCACGCCCGGGCCCTTCACGATCGACGCGCGGTTGTAGTTGCCCGCTCCCGCTTCGATGATGATGCCGCTGTCCTGGCACTCTTTCGAGACCATCCACGTCACCGCCGGCACAACCAGTTCCGGCTTTAGCCGCTCCACCATCTCCTGCGGCATTACGGTCTGGGTCAGGCGCGTGCCAGCCACCGGGGCGACCGTGTTCACGTTGACGTTGTACTTCGCGCCTTCCTGCTTCAGCACGTTCATCAGCCCGAGCATCGCGGTCTTCGCCGAACCGTAGTTCGCCTGCCCGAACTGCCCGTAGATGCCCGACGACGACGTCGTCAGCACCACGCGGCCGTACGACTGCTGGCGGAACACGGGCCACGCCGCCCGCAGCACCGTGAACGAACCCTTGATGTGGACCGCGAAGACCGCGTCCCAGTCAGCCTCGCTCATGTTGTGGAACGCGATGTCCCGCAGGATGCCGGCGTTGCAGATCACCACGTCGAGCCGCCCGTACGTGTCGATCGCGGTCTTCACCATGTTGAAGCCGCCGTCATAGCTCGAAACGCTGTCGAAGTTCGGGGTGGCTTCGCCGCCCGCCGCCTTGATTTCGTCACAGACTTTGCGCGCCGGGGCTGCATCAGCGCCCTGCCCGTGCGGGTCTCCGCCAAGGTCGTTCACCACCACTTTCGCGCCCCGCTTCGCGAGGTCGAGCGCATACGCGCGGCCAAGTCCGGCGCCCGCGCCGGTGACCAGGGCAACCTGGCCTTCGAATGAAATCGCCATGTGTTTGAGTTCCTCTCAACGTTCTGATGTGCTTCCGGGGCTGCGGCCGCCCGCTCACCAAAGCCGAAGGCCCTTCACTTCCGTGCAATCTCGCAGGTTACCAGCTAATGCCGCTTATTTCCGCTCGAACTGACGTGCTGGTATCCCGCGCGGAGCGCGGCCTCCCGCCGTATAGTTGCCCCCGTGCTAGGAAACATGTGGGATGAGCCCGAAGAGCCAGCCGCCGAACTGGACCTCCGCGTCCTCCGCGTGGCTGCCGCTCCCCTCGACCCGGCCGGCGCGGCCCTCCGCCTTCGCCTCGAGACAACCCGCGGCAATATCGACGCCGTCCTCCACCCCGTTGAAGGCGGGACCGGCGCGGTCATCTGCGTCGGTGGCGCAATGGGCGGTGTCGATGGCCCCGCCGATAACCTCTATGCGCGCCTCCCCCGCCTTCTCGCTCCCCACGCCGTGACCGTCCTCCGAATGGAGTACCGCCACCCTAATAACTTCGAAGAGTGCGTCCTCGATGTGCTCGCCGGCTGCTCCTTCCTCCGCGGCATCGGCGCTACCGAACTCACGCTGGTCGGCCACAGCTTCGGCGGAGCGGTCGTGATCAAGGCCGGCGAACTCCACGATGCCGTCACCGGCGTCGTCTCCATGTCCCCCCAGTTGTACGGCACGCGCGAAGTCGAAAACCTGGGAAAGCCCCTCCTCCTCGTCCACGGGATGGCCGATACCATCCTCGACCACGAGGCCAGCGAGGATATCTACCGGCGCGCCCTCGAACCCAAGCGCATCGTCCTCTTCGCCGAGGCCGGCCACTCCCTCATCCAGGCGAAGGACGCCATCGACGCCCTCCTCAGCGACTGGATCCCCGCCCGGCTCGCCCACGTGCCCATGGACGGCGGCCGCGAAGAGCACGAGACCCACTGACCCCGCAGCCCCGATCGCGGTAGACTTCCGCTCTCGCAGAGGAGTTCACCATGACCAACGACGATATCGTCTCCGCCTTTATCGCCGAGTGGAGCAACGCCAGGCCCGACGTCGCCCACCTCGCGTCCTACTTCACCGAAGACGCCGTCTACCACAACATGCCCACAGCGCCCGTCACCGGCCGGGCCGCCATCCAGCAGACCTTCGCCGGCATCCTTTCGCAGGTCGAGCCGCGTGGCTGGGAGATCCTCTCGCAGGTCTCCGCAGGCGACCTCGTGGTCAACGAGCGCATCGACCGCTTCGCCAAAGGCGACAAGAAGGTCGAGCTCCCCGTCGCCGGGGTCTTCGAGCTCCGCGACGGCAAGATCGCGGCCTGGCGCGACTATTTCGACATGTCCACCTGGCTCAAAGCCCTCGCCTGACGCCGCGGCGGAGGTGGGGCGGGCGCTCTTCCCTCGTTCCAGATAAGTTGCACCATGCAACTAACTATGCCACCCTCCCCCAACACGGAGGTCCCGATGTTCGATCCCGCACACGAACGATCGTCGCCGGAATGGTGGCACAGGCGCTCGCAGGGCCGGCTCCCCGGCCTCGTCGGGGTCGACCCCACTGCATTCGGCGACGGCTGGGCTGAAGGCCGCCTCGAGATCCGCCCCGAACTCTGGGCGCCCAACGGCTTCCTCCACGCCGCCACCGTCGTGGCCCTTGCCGACACCCTCTGCGGCTACGCCTGCGTCGCCAACCTCCCCGAAGGTGCGAGCGGCTTCACCACCATCGAAATCAAGAGCAACTTCCTCGGCACTGCCACCGAAGGCACCCTTACCTGTCGCGCCACCATGGCCCATGGCGGCCGCACCACCCAGGTCTGGGACGCTCCGGTCGTCCACCAGCAGACCGGCAAGACCATTGCCCTCTTCCGCTGCACGCAGATGGTCCTCTGGCCGAAGCCGTCCTAGGCGTGCGTGTCAGCAGGTGCGTCAGCGCCCTTCCCCTGAACGCCCGGCAGGGCTAAACCTCTTGCCTTTGCCCACATCCTGTCATACGCTTACTTTCAGTAAGAAAAGTCGGGAGGCCCACCGTGCCCACGCCAACCATCACCCGCCTGAACCACGCCGTCCTCTACGTGCGCGACGCCGTCCAAGCCGCGACGTTCTACAAGCAGGCCTTCGGCTTCGAGGAAATCACGAACATGAACGGCCAGGCCGTCTTCCTCCGTGCCGCCGGTTCCGATAACCACCACGACCTCGGCCTCTTCTCCGTCGGGCCCGCTGCCGAAAAACCCCCCCGGGGCTCCGTCGGCCTCTACCACCTCGCCTGGCAGGTCGCCCGCATCGAGGACCTTGCAGAGATGCGCGTCCGCCTCACCGAACTCGGCGCCCTCACCGGCCAGAGCGACCACGGCGCAACCAAGTCACTCTACGGCGCCGACCCCGATGGCAACGAGTTCGAGGTCATGTGGCTCGTCCCCAGGGAACAATGGGGCGAATACGACCGCAACGCCGTCACGAAGCCGCTCAACCTCGAACGCGAACTGGCCGCCCACGGTTCCTGAGTCCCCGGCGGGCCGCGTGTAGCGAGCAGCCGGGGCTAAGGCGCCGCCGCCCCGAAGTACCCCGGCTCTGCGTCCACCTCCGGGTCCAGCCGTGCGATCTCGCCGGCGACCGCCACATAGGCCGCGATCGCGGCGTCCAGCGTCGCCGGGCCATCCCCGGCCAGGTACGAGGCATCGAGCGCCAGCTCGCAGGCCTGCGTCCACGGGTTCTCGCCCGGCCCCTGCCGTGCGATCACGTGCGTCGAGCAGCTGATCCGGACGTGCCCCTGCCGCGCCTGGATCGCGGCAATCGAACGGTCGCCCCGCATCCACAGCCCCACCGCCGCCCGCAAGCCCAGCAGTTCGAGCGCGAACCGCTGCATCTGGGTCACCGTTGCGTCCGAACTGCATGCCAGCGCGCCCGGCAACGGTGCCGCCGCCCGGTCCGCGCCAGAGGCCGTGCCCGCCTTCTTGCAGAGTTCGGCCCAGCCGCCCGCCGTCGCCCCGGCCACGGCGGCCACGTCCATTTGCTGCCAGGTTGCGCTGGCGGCCGCGTTTGGCGCCGGGTCCTCCGCAAACCAGACCGCGAAGTCCACATCCGGCAGGGCCGCAGGCGCCGGAGTGCCGATAGCCTCGAGGTATGCGGGTGTGGTGGGCTGCGGGACGACCATCGGCCCAACGAAGGGCACGCCGCCCAGCGCCGCGGCGAAATCCGCGTTGGCGCACCGCGCGGTGCCGAACAGCGAAAGGAGCAGCAGCCCCCAGAGCGCCTTCTTCACGCCCTGATCATCGGCAAGCGGGCGCCGCCCCGGAGTCCGCCAGGTCGCTGCCGCCTACCCCCGCGGCAGCCCCAGCCCCCGCTGCGCGATGATGTTCTTCTGGATCTCGCTCGTCCCCCCGCCGATCGGTCCGGACATCGCCAGCAGGTAGGCCGTCTGCAACCGCCCGTGCAGTTGCGCCCACGGCGATCCCGGCCGGAGCTGGCCGTAGGCGCCCATCAGGTTCACGCCCGTGTTCGCCACCTTGATGCCGAGCAGCGCCATCCACACCTTGCCCATGCTCGCCTCGTAGTTCGGCACGTCGCCTTTCGATTGCAGCCATGCCGTCCGGTAGGCGACCAGCCGCCCCACTTCGACCTCGACCACCAGGTCCGCCAGCTTGTGCCGGACCGAGTCCTTGTCCCAGGGCCGTCCGCCCGGGTGCCGTCCCTTCGCCCAGCGCACCAGGTCGTGCACCGTGCGCCGCGCGCCCGAGATCGCCGCGATGTTCGACCGTTCGAAGTCGAGCGTCGTCGTCGCCACGTACCAGCCGTTGTCCACGCCGCCCATCAGGTCCTTCGCCGGCACCCGCACGTCCTCGAAGAACACCTGGTTGAAGTCCCGCCGGTAGGCGATGTTCGGGATGCCCTGCACCGAGATCCCCGGCGCCTTCATATCGACCACGAACGCGCTGATGCCCTTGTGCTTTGGTACGTCCGGGTTGGTCCTGGCGAGCAGCAACATCCGGTCGGCGATGTGCCCGTTCGAAGTCCAGATCTTCTGCCCGTTGATGACGTAGTCATCGCCGTCGCGGACCGCCTTCGTCTCCATGCTCGCCAGGTCCGAGCCGCTGCCCGGTTCGCTGAAGCCCTGGCAGTACCACGTCTCGCCCGAGGCCATCTCCGGCAAATATCGCTGTTTCTGTTCCTCGCTCCCGTGGACGAGCATGGTCGGCCCGGTGATGCCGATCGTGAACAACCGCCCGCCGGAGGGTGCCCGGTGGTACGCCAGCTCCTCGTTCAGGATCATCTGCTCGATCTGGGACTTGCCCATGCCTCCGTACCGCTCTGGCCAGGCCGGCGCGAACCAGCGCCTCGCGCCGAGTTTCTTCGTGAACTCGCGCGCGAAGGCCAGCTGTTCCTCGTTGTCGAAGAAGTCGTCGTCGCCTTCGAACCCGGGCGGGAGTTCGGCCTTCAGGAAGGCGCGCAACTCGGCGCGCCACTGCTCGGTCTCGGCTGGGAAGCGGAACTCCATGGCTGGCTCCGGGGCCGCCCCATGCGAGGCGGAGGTTGCCCCGCGAGTGTACACGCCGCCCCCGCTTCAAGGGCCCGGCCGGCGATGAGCGTCTACAGGCCTCGTGCCTCGGCATAGGCGCGCTCCACCAGCGCAGTCGCCTCGGCCAGCAGCCCCGGCGCGCAGGCAATCACGTACCCGTCCTCGAACGTGTGCCCGCCGAACCCGCCCGTCGCCGCGCCCGCCTCCCGCGCGATGATACCGCCCCCGGCGATATCCCACGGGTTCAGCCGGTATTCGAAGTACCCGTCCAGCTGCCCCGACGCCACATGGCAGAGGTCCAGCGCCGCCGAACCGCCCCGGCGGATGTCACGGATGTGCGGCAACACTCGCGTGAGCATGGCCGCCTGTTCGGCCCGCCGCGCCGGGTCGTAGCCAAAACCCGTGGCCAGCAGGGCCGTCCCCAGGTCCGTGTTCCCGCTGATCGCGATCGAGGCCCCGTTCATGCGCGCGCCTTTGCCCAGCGCCGCCGTGAAGGTCTGGCGGTGGGCCACGTCATGCACCACACCCGCCACCACCCGGCCATCGACCTCGACCCCGATCGAGACCGCGTACGCCGGGATGCCGTAGACGAAGTTCGTCGTCCCATCGAGCGGGTCGAACACCCAGCGCACGCCCGAGCTGCCCGGCCGCGCCGCCCCCTCCTCCCCGAGCCACCCATCGTGGGGCCGCGCCTGGCGGATGAGCCGTTCGATCAGCGACTGCGAGCCCTGGTCCGCGTCGGTCACCATGTCGGTCCGGGTCGACTTGGTATCGACGCCGAACCCGGTGGTGGCGAACCTCGCGATGAGCTCGGCGGCCTCGGCGGCGATATCCGTCGCGAGCGCCAGCAGTTCTTCCGGCGGCGGCACGCTCACCGAAGCTGCCGCCCGCCATCGATGACCACGATGCTGCCCGTCACGTAGCTCGCGGCGTCGCTCGCCAGCCAGACCGCAGCCCCGGCGATGTCCCCGGGTGTGGCGAGCCGCCCCATGGGCACGTCCGCGCGGAGGCTTTCGCCGTGGCGGCTCGCGAACAGTTCGCCCGTGAAGTCGGTCTCCACCCATCCCGGGGCGATGGCGTTCACGCGCACGTTCCGGTCGGCCCATTCGAGCGCCATCACCTTCGTGAGCTGGTGCACGCCGGCTTTGGTTGCCGCGTACACGCCCAGCCGCGCCAGTGGGACGACCCCCGAGACGCTGCTCACGTTGATGATGCTGGCGGACGTCCCGGCGTCGAAGGCGCGCTTCGCGAACTCAACGCTGGCGAAATACGTCCCGCGCAGGTTCACATCGACGACGGAATCCCACTCTTCGACCGTCACGTGCTCGACCCGCTTGTAGTAGGGACTGATGCCCGCGTTGTTCACCAGGATATCGACCCGTCCGAGCCCCCAGGCGCTCTCGACCATCGCGGCGATGCTGGCCGGATCGGCGTTGTCGCAGGTCCGGGCGATGCAGTTCGCCCCGAGCGAAACTGCGGCCTCGTGGAGCGGCCCCTCGCTCCGGGCGGTGATGATGACGCGGGCGCCCGCATCGATGAGCCCGCGCGCGATGCCATAGCCGATCCCGCGCGACCCGCCAGTCACGATGGCGGTCTTCCCTTCGAGTGAGAACGGATTCATGCGCGGATTGTCGCGGTTTACCGTTCGAGCCGCGACCGGGCGAACAGTGAGGCGCTGAGGAACCTGGGCGCCCGAACGCGGCCTCGCATGTTTGCCTCACCTCTCCGTGCAGGTCGTAGGGGGGTATGGCCATACGCCCCTACCACCCGGCACGCCGATCCGAGGCGCGCCAGGGATGGCGCGCTGCCGCGGTGGACGCCCGCATGCAGTCCCGCTCGGCACGCCGGGGGGCGGGGGTGAGGGCGACTTCCGAACCGCGACCGGGAGAAAGCGGCACTCCGGCTAACCCGGTGCGCCGTGCGGTAGCCGGAAAACGTTCCAGCATCGACACTCACTCCACCGCATGGCCACGCATGTGCGTCGGCTGCGGGGTGAGTTGCGAGCCGCGCCCTGTGGGTCATGGCAGGGGCGCTCATGACTCGACACTGCGCGAGGTCACAGGCCTTCACCACGCCCGGCATGGCGCCGGTGGTATGGTCGGGGGCCATGGAGCGCCACTACCTCGGCCTCGGGTCTACTGGGATCGCCGCCATCCTCGCGTTCACGGCCCTCGCCGTCCCGCCCCTCGCTTTCGACCACACCGCCAGCGCGCCGCCCGAGGCGGTGAACCGCCTGAAGGTGCAGGCCGCCCATGTCCGTACCATCCCACCGTTGGTGTCCCGGGTCACCCATGCGGAACAGTTCGGACCCACGCCCGATCACGTTCGCGGCCGGGTGGTGGCCCGGACGCTTTTCGGCATCCGCATCGGGTGGTACGAACTGTCAGCAGAGGGCAACGCGGCGTGGCACTACGACCGGCGGAAAGAGTTAGCCCTTGCCGCCGCGTTTCTCCTTGCTGAGGCGGGACTTCTCGGCTCCGCCGTCTGGCTTTTCGCTACCAGCCGCTGAGGAGGACGCATCGCTCACCGGGGGTTGGCTCGGAGACCGCAACAGGCAGCTCCTTCAGCGCACTTCGCCCTTCGAACTTCGCACTTCGACCCCCGTTCCCCTCCAGCGCCACGAACGTTGAAACTACCCGCCATGCCCAACACTCGTGTGTTCGACCTCGACCACTCCCGCGCCTACCTCCGGGGCGCCGACCCCGTGCTGACCGTCCTCATCGACCAGGTCGGGCACATCCAAGTCCGGCCGACCGGCCCCAACGCCTACCAGGCGCTTAGCCGCTCCATCATCTTCCAGCAGCTCAGCGGGACCGCCGCCGGCGCCATCTACCGCAAGTTCCAGGCGCTGTTCGGCCTCGAAGGCGAGGCTTTCCCGTCGCCCCGGCAGGTGCTCCCCCTGGGCGACGACGACCTCCGGGCAGCCGGGCTCTCCCGCCAGAAGATCGCCTCTATCCGCAGCCTTTCCGAACACTTTGTCAGCGGCGAACTCGGCAGCGAGCAGTTCGAGCACTGGGAGGACGAGGAGATCATTGCCCACCTCACGCGCGTGCGGGGCGTGGGCCGCTGGACCGCCGAGATGTTCCTGATGTTCCACCTCCGCCGCCCCGACGTGCTCCCGGTGAACGACCTGGGCATCAATCGCGCCATCATGAAGCGCTACAGCCTTGATGCGATGCCGAAACCGGACGCCGTGAGGGCCATCGGCGAGCCCTGGCGCCCGCACGCGACCGTCGCCTGCCTCTACCTCTGGCGCAGCGAGGACGTGAGGACGCCGTAGGAAGGCACGAGGCTAGAGGCATGATTTCCGAGGCGCGCCAGGGATGGCGCGCTGGGATGTCCGTCGCCCGAACGCCGCTGGCCGGGGTCGGATGTCCCGGTGATGGGACCGGGTGGTAGGGGCGTATCGCCATACGCCCCTGCGACGCGCCCCGAACGGAGCGTCGGCGCGAAACGGCGTTCGGGCGTCCACCGCAGCAGCGCGCCATGACTGGCGCGCCTCGGATGGGGCCAACGGCCATTGGCCAATGGCTAGCGGGCCAGCTCCGCCATCAGCTCCAGCACACGCGGGTCGCGGTTCCCGATGAGGAGTGTGCCCACGCCGGAATCGGCCCACGCCCTGTACCGCTCGCGGATGCGCTCGACCGGGCCCACCAGCGACATCTCGTCGGCCATCTCGTCCGGCACCGCGGCCTCGGCCTCGGCCTTGCGCCCTGAGAGGTAGAGGTCCTGGATCTTCGCCGCCGCCTCGCCGTAGCCGTAGCGCGTGGCCAGCTCGTTGTAGAAGTTCTTGCCGCGGGCGCCCATCCCGCCGATATAGAGCGCCGTGCCCGGCTTGGTCGACGCCAGCCCGGCCTTCACGTCGTCCGTGATGATGACGTTGCAGGTGGCGACCGTGTCGAAGTCCTTCCAGCCCTTGCCGTTGCCGGCGCGGCGGAAGCCCTCTTCGATGTCGGGCCTGAACGTGTCCATGCGATAGGGTGAGAAGAATGCGGGGATCCAGCCATCGGCGATCTCGGCGGTCAGGCGGATGTTGTTCGGGCCCAGGGTGGCCAGGTACACCGGCATGTTGCGTCCGTGGAGGATGCTCTTGAGCGGCTTGCCCAGGCCGGTCGCGCCTGGGCCGGTGTAGGGCAGGTTGTACTCCTGGCCGTGGAACTCGACTGGCTCCTCGCGCGCCCAGATCTTGCGCAGGATGGCCACGTATTCGCGCAGACGCGCCGCCGGCTGCCCGTACGGCTGGCCGTGCCAGCCTTCGACGACCTGCGGCCCGCTCAGACCGAGCCCGACGAGCATGCGCCCGTTGCTGAGCGCGTCGAGGGTCATCGTGGTCATCGCCGTCATCGCGGGGGTGCGGGCGGGGATCTGCATGATGCCCGTGCCGAGCTTGATCTTCGTGGTCAGTCCGGCCAGGTAGGCGAGCGGCGTCACGGCA
>JAHDWR010000098.1 GCA_023382755.1 Dehalococcoidia bacterium | reverse complement strand
CGTGTCGTCGCTCCGCGTCGCCCGCATCCCGAGCGTGTCCCAGGTCTCTTCGATCCGGTAGCCATCCGTGTCCCGCGGCATGAACGCATGGACGATCTGCGGCGCATTCGGGTCACTCGAGTCCATCGCGTGGACCCCGAGCCGGGTCCACACCGGCGTCAGGCTGCCGAACTGCTTGCGGCCCCAGAACCGGTACCCCCCATCCACACGCTCCGCCCGCGCTGTCGAGAGGAACAGCGGCATGTCGTTGCCTGCTTCCCCGTGCCCCGCGGCGAACACTTCCCCCGCCGCGGCTTCGCGCAACAGCCACTCCAGGCTGTTGTCGCCCATCCGGCGCATGTCCGCCGCCACCCCGGTCCAGTACAGGTGCATGTTCGTGGCGAGCGCCGTCGCCGGCGCCCGGTATGCCAGGCGCCGTTGCTCTTCGCACACCTGCGCAACGGTGTAGCCCAGCCCCCCGAACTCCTCCGGGATTGCCATTTTCAGGTATCCGCTCGCTCGGAGTTCCTCGAAGTCCTCGCTGAAGAACCGGTTCTCCCGGTCGTAGGTCCCCGCGCGCTCACCGAAGCGGTCGATCATCTCCGCGGTCAGCACGTCCCGGCTCATCGTGGCAGTCATGGAGTCTCCTTCTCCTGTGGTTCAAAGCTCCGGACAACGTAGCACTAAAAACAGCGTTTTCAAGAGTTTAGTGTTGTGTAACGCTGCGCGCGGTTGTGCCGGTACGTGAACCATGTCACACTGGCCCCGGATGCCAGGTGTACGCGAACAAACGCTGCGGTGGGTCGAATCCAGTTCGCTTGGCGAGGCTAACGACCGCTTCCTCGAGGAGCTCGGACTCGAATGTGCCAACGAGGCCATCCGCCTCGGCGCCAACGAAGTCAGCGTCGACCTCCACTTCCTCGTGTTCCTGCGCCGGTTCGCTCGCTTTGGCTTCTTCCAGTTCGGGCCGCTCACCATCGACGTCAGCCTCATCGAGGACGCGGTCGAGCGCACCTTGCCGCGCGGCCCCGCCGGAAAAGTCGTCCTCGGCGACGACGTCGTCCGCTTCTCGCGCGCCCTCGCCGAGGAAGCCCGTCGTGGCGGCCGCAAGCGCATCGACGAACTCGTCTACCTCCTCGCCTTCATGCGCTGGAGGGAAGGCCTCCCAGCCCGCGTCTTCGGAGAACTCGGCGTCACTCCAGGCCAGGTCGAGGCGTTCGCCCGCGACCAGAAAGCCAGCCCCACCGGGCCCGAGAAGCTCTACTCACCCGAAGAAGCCGCCGACTACCTCGGTGTCCACGTGCAGACGGTCCGTGCATGGATCCGCTCAGGCCGCCTCCGTGCCAGCCGCCTGGCCGGCCAGCGCGCCCTCCGCATCCGCGCCAGCGACCTCCAGTCCGTCCTCGAACCGGTCGACCCCTCGGATATCTAGCCGCCCCCCGGCGCCGGCGCGAGGGCAGCTTGCTTCCACCGGCTAGACTGTCTCTCACTCACCGGGAGCCGAACACCATGCCCCTCTACACGATTCGCCGGAATATCGGAGAAATCTCGCGGGAAGAGCTCGATGCCGCCTCGTTCCGCGCCATCGTCTGCGCGCCCCAGTTCCCCGGGCTGAAGTGGGTCCGCTCCTTCTGGGACCAGGCCGGCGGCCACCTGGACTGCCTCTACGAAGCTACGGACCCGCGCCAACTCGAAGAACACGCCCGCGTTTCCCGGATCCCCTGCGACGAGGTCCGCGAAGTGTCCGAACTGCTCCCCGAGACCTACCTCCACGGCTGACCCCGCCCACCGTCCCCCCTGCGACCGCTGCCACCGCTCCTGCGACCGCTACGCCACGCACTTGCCACCTTATGCGTGTACGCCGGGCGTCGATTCTGGAAATAGCAGGGATTTGCCGGGCGATTGCGTGCCCGGCCGTGCCCGGGATCCCCTTCCACATTCCGCCCGGGCCACCTTGGAGGGAACATGCGACGTCATCTGCCCGGCTTCTCCGCAATCGCGAACCTCGGGATCTCCAGCAAGCTCGGCTTGATCGTGGTGGTCCTGGCACTGCCCATCGCGGCGCTCCTCTTCGTCCAGTACCAGCAGCGCACCGATACCCAGGGCCAGGCAAGTGCCGAAGCCGATGGCCTCGACTACGTCTCAGCCATCATCCCCTTCCTTCGCGAAGTCCAGGTCCATCGCGGCCTCGTCCAGCGCGTCCTCAGCGGCGACGAGTTCTCCCGCGACAACATGCTCCAGACCGCCGCCGCCGCCGATTCCGCGCTCGCCGTCATCAATGAACTCGACTCCCGCCATGGCGAGGACTTCCAGACCTCCGCCTACGTCCAGTTCCTCAACGAGCAGTGGCCCAAAGTCAAGGACATGAAGTCCAGCGGCACCGAGGCGAATGACGCCCACACCCGCATCATTCAGCAGGGCATCTTCCCCCTCCTCTCCACCGTCGCCATCGAATCCAAACTCGTCCTCGACCCGGACCTCGATAGCCGCAGCGTCATCGTCGCCCTCACCGACTCGCTCCCCCGCCTTACCGAGGCGCTCTCCCAGGCGCGCAGCTACGGGACTGGCGCCCTCATCTCGCGCCAGGGCCTCGCCGCAACCGCGGAACAGCGCCAGTTCCTCACCGCCCAGATGAGCATCGCCGCCGCCCACGCCGATACCCTCGCCCGCTCGCTTGAGACTGCCATGGCCGCAAACCCCGACTTCGAAGCGACGCTCCGCCCCATCGCCCGCCGCGCCGAGACTTCGCGCTCCGTCTTCGCCGATTCCACCATGGCCGGCATCATCGAGGCCGACGCGCTCTCCAGCACCGGCGCCGAAGGCTACTTCCTCCTTGGCGGCAGCGCCATCGACTCATCCAACCAGCTCCTTGCCGCCGCCCAGGAAACACTCGACGCCCAGTTCACTTCCCGTACCGATGCCGCCCAGCAGGAGTTCATCACCTACGGTGGCGCCGCCGCCCTGATCGTCCTCCTTGCCCTGGCGCTCGCCGTCTTCATCTCCGCCACCATCACCCGCCCGCTCAAGCACCTCGCTGAAGTCGCCGACCGCATGAGCCTCGGCGAACTCGATGTCGACATCGACGTCGAGGGACGCAACGAAGTCGGCCAGCTGGCCGAGTCGCTCCGCCGCATGCAGGCCAGCCTGCGTTCGGCCATCGAGCGGCTGCGCCAGCGCCGCGCCGCCGCCTGAGAGCCGTAGCCCAACAACGTGGAGGCCGACGAGATGGCGACATCAACCGCAACCATGGACCGGGCCGTGGCGTCACGGCTCGCCGCGGCTATTGCCGCCATCGATGGCGTGCGGTCTGCCGTGGTCTGTGATGCCGAAGGCGCAGCCCTCGGCGCGTCCGCCTGCGCCGAGCCCGCCCGCGAGGCCGCCCTCGCAAGTTTCGTCGCCCTTCGCGCTGAAGCCTTGCCGGTCGATGGCGACCTGCGCGGCATGGGCCGTCAGCTCGCCGGCAGCCGCCTCGATCACGTGCTGGTCTCTGGCCCCGGCGCGGTCGACAGCCTCATCTGCGGCGTCGATGGCCAGACCTATATCGCACTCTCGGCTGCCAGCGGCCGCGCCCCCACCATCCTGCCGGCAGTCACCCAGATGCTTCGCCGCTACGCGCTCAACACCCACCCCGCCACGAGGAGATGACCAAGATGATGTTCCCCAAGGACCGGACCATCTACGCCAACCTGAACACCTCGTTCACGTCCTTCGAGGCGCTCCTCGCCGATCTCAAGAACCGCCGGCTCACGGGCTATGTCGAACTCACCTTCCCCGGCTACACCGGGACGCTCCTCGTCTCCGAGGGGGAACTCGTCAACGCCTGCGAAGAGGCCGGCGCCAACCGGCTCACCGGCGTTTCCGCCATCCGCGCCATCTGCGCGCGCGCCGCGGAAAAGGACGGCTCCGTCAACGTCTACTCCGCGTTCCCCGATGTGGTCCTCCTCCTGCACCGCCTCATGGATAGCCGCCCCCTCTACAAGGACCTGACCAGCGCCTTCACCAGCCTCGACCGGCTCATTGCCAAGCTGCGTGCCGACGGCCTCACCGGGTACGTGGAAGTCCAGGTGGCCGATGGCGCCGGCACCGGAGTCATCTACCTTTCGGCCGGCGAACCGGTGGAAAGTGTGCTCTCAACGCGCTCCGAGTTCGTCGCCGGGCAAGAGGCGCTCAACACCATCGTGCAGATGGTCAATACCGCGGGCGGCTCTTTCAACGTCTTCGTCGAGGCGCAACCCCCCGCGGGCGCGGCCCCCTCGCCCGCCTCCACCCCCGGACCGTCGCAGGAGACCCACCGCGAAGCGCTCCTTGCGTTCTGGGACGAAGTCATCGCTGGCGTCGAGGCCGTCGCCGATGGGCTTTCCAGGCCCGGCCGCTTCGTCCTTGCCTTCAAAGAGGTGCTCGTCTCCCGGGCTGTCACCTATCCGTTCCTGGATCCGTTCGCCGCGGAGTTCGAATACACCGGCGGGCATATCGAGTTCGACGGCCCCCTTCCCGATGATTTCAGCAAGGCGCTCGGCGATTGCCTCAGCGACACCGTCTCCAAGCTCGCCTTCCAGCTCAAGCGCTCCGACCTCGAACAACGGGTCCGAGCCCGGCTCGAAAGCCTCAGCGAAAAGCACGCCCCAGTCGTCGACCGCTTTGGCCTGCGCGATGACTTCATGGAACTCGTGGCCTGAACAGGGGTCGGCATGGAAAAGGGACTGGAGCAGATGAGTGCGGTACCCGGCGTCGGTGGGTCGTTCCTGTGCGACAACCGCGGCGACGTGATCGTGAGCTCCGACCCGGCCGTCCTCGCTACCGTCACCATGAACACCATCGGCCGCGAAGTTGGCCGCGCCTTCGTCGCCCTCGAAACCGCGGGCCGGCCGGCATCGAAGATCGAGTTCGCCTACGACAGCTGGCGCCTCCTCGCCCAGGACATCGGCGATGCCGTCCTCTTCGTTGTCTGCCAGCCCGATACCAACATGGCGATGGTCCGCCTGAGCGCCGATGTCGTCATCGGCGGCTGGCAGAAGGACAACGCCGCACAGAAGCGCCTCCAGCGCCACAGGGCCGAACGCTCGGCGCTGGTGAGCCGGGCCGCTCTCGACCAGGGCTCATGGAGTTCCTGGGCCATCATCCAATCGCGTGGGAGTTAGCGCGCCGGGGAGACGGCGCGAGGGAGGGACATCATGCCTGAAGGACTGACCGGGAGCCTGGCCCAGTTGCCGCTGGCCGACCTGCTCAAGATGCTCGCCGCCGGTGGCCAGAACGGACGCCTCGAACTCACGTCCGGCCTCGACATCGCCGATATCTACCTGGCAGGCGGCGCCGTTGTCCACGCCGAATCCGGCCCGCATTGGGGCGAGCAGGCGTTTTCGCGTCTCATTGCCTGGCCCAACGGCCAGTTCCGCTTCGAACCTGGCGTGCCTCCGCCCGATCGGACCATTGAGAAGCCCCTCGATGACCTGCTCGCCGATTCGACTCGCGCCGCCGGCGAACGCGAGGCCATGCGCCGCGTCATCCCGTCGATGGATACCCTCCCCCGCCTCGTCCGCAAGGCCCCCGGCCCGTCCATCACCATCGACGCTGCCGATTGGGAAGCCCTCGCGCTGATCGACGGCCAGGCGACTGCTGCCAGCATCTCGGCGGAGCTCGGCGTCGACGACTTCGAGGCCGTCCGCCGTCTCTACCGCCTCCGCCTCGCCGGGCTCATCGAGCTCACCACGCCCCAGGCGCCCCCCGCTCCCGTCCGCCAGCTCGCCGGGCCGCAGTTCTTCCAGGCGCTCACCACCGCCGTCGCCGCCGCGCTCGGCCCGCTCGCCGAAATCATCATCGATGACGCCGTCGAAGACCTCGGATTCACCCGCGCCACACTCCCCCGCGATGCCGTCGCCTCGCTCGCCGAACGCATCAGCGCCGAAATCCGCGACACCGACAAGCGCGTCCGCTTCCAGCAGACCATGCTCGCGATGCTCCGCCAGGCCGCCTGATCGCCAGATTGCCCGCGCCATGGTTAACTGGCGCCGATGCCTGACTTCGTCGTCGTGACCGTCGGCGGCCGGGACCGTGGGCCTTCCGGAGCCGGCAAAGCCGCCGCCTTCGTGGTCCGGTGGCTGATCACCGCCGTCGCCGTCTGGGTCGCTGCCGGGCTCGTTGGCGGTATCCACCTCCAGGGCTGGGGCAGCACCCTCGCCGTCGCCCTCATCCTTGGGCTCCTCAACGCCTACCTCAAACCGCTTATGGTCTTCGGCTCCCTGCCCGCCCTGGTCCTCACCCTCGGCCTCTTCCTCATCCTGATCAACACCGCTCTCCTCGCCCTCACCGCCTGGATCGCCGGCAAGTTCGAAAGCATCCGCTTCGATATCGATGGCTTCTGGGCCGCCTTCTGGGGTGCCGTCATCATCAGCCTGGTGAGCTTCTTCCTCTCCCGTATCTTCAACCCGAAGAAGATCGCCGAGCGGGTCGGCTGAGCTCCGCGCGGCCCGCGCTCACGCGTCTGTAGAACGGAAATAAGGTAAGAATCTAGCCATGTCCGTCCTCCCGCCCCCGGACGAAAAGGCCGCGGCCGTCCGCGACATGTTCGACCGTATCTCGCCGAGCTACGACCGCGTCAACCGCCTGATGACCTTCAATGCCGACCAGCGCTGGCGCCGCGAACTCGTGCGGCGTCTCCGCATCGGGCATAGCGACCTCGTCCTCGACCTCGCCTGCGGCACCGGCGACTTCGCCGAGATTTGCCGCAAGGCCGGCGCAACCGCCGTTGGCCTCGACTTCTCTCGCGGCATGCTGAACGCCGCCAACCGGCGCTTCCCCGGCCTCGGCATCTTCGTCCAGGGCGATGCCCTCCGCCTCCCCTTCGCCGATGGGTCGTTCACGGTGGCTGTCTCCGGCTTCGCCCTCCGCAACTTCGTCGCCATCCCACCCGTGCTCGAAGAACTCGCCCGCGTACTCAAGCCCGGCGGCCGTGTCGGACTGCTCGAAGTCGACAAGCCCCGCAACCGCGTGGTCGCCGCCGGCCACGGCCTTTACTTCAACCGCGTCGTGCCGGTCGTCGGCGGGCTCATCGCTGACCGCAAGGCATACCGCTATCTGCCGCAATCCGCCTCCTACCTTCCCCCCGAAGCCGAACTCCGCGCCATGCTCGAGTCGGCCGGGTTCGACGGCATCAAGAAGCGCTCGCCCATGTTTGGCGCCATCCAGTCGGTCAGCGCGGTGCGCTCATGACGGCTGCCGCCCCCACCCGTCCGTCCACCTTCCAGGTCTGGAAGCTCGCCACGCGCCTCCCAACCCTCACCGCCGCCGTCGCCCCGGTGGCCGTCGGCATCGGCGTGGCCATCCACCTCGACGCGTTCGACCTCCTCCCCGCGCTGGCCGCCCTCGCCGGGGCGCTCCTTCTCCAGGTCGGCGCCAACTTCGCCAACGATGTCTTCGATTTCAAGAAAGGCGCCGATACCACTGAGCGGCTCGGCCCGCCGCGCGCGACCCAGATGGGCTTCGTCACCGCCCGCCAGATGCTTATCGGCATGTGGGTCACCTTCGCGCTCGCAATGGCCGTCGGCGTCTATCTCGTGTACGTCGGCGGCTGGCCGATCGTCGCGGTGGGCCTCGCGAGCATCGCTGCCGCCATCATCTACACCGGCGGCCCCTGGCCCATCGGCTACCACGCCCTCGGTGATGTCTTTGTCTTCGTCTTCTTCGGGCTCGTCGCCGTTGTGGGCACGTACTACGTCCAGGGTGGCGATATCCCCGCCCTCGCCATCGCCGCGGCCGTCCCCGTGGGCTGCACCGTCACCCAGATCCTGGTCGTCAACAACCTCCGCGATATCCCGACCGACCGCAAGACCGGAAAGACCACACTCGGCGTCATCCTCGGCGACCGCGGTACCCGTGCCTGGTTCGTCATCCTCCTGGTGGCCGCGCTGGCAGTACCTGTCGGTATCTCGGTGTTTTCGACTGCCGAGTGGGCCTGGGCGGCCGCGCCGGCCAGCCTCCCCTGGGCGGCCCAGCCTGTCCGCGCCATCGCCGCGGGGGTTGAAGGCCGGGCCTTGAACCCCGTGCTGAAGGCCACCGCCCGGTTCAACCTCATGCTGGGGCTTCTCCTGGCGCTCGCTCTCGCCGTCTCTTCGCGCTGAGGTGTTTTGCCTCGCGTGAACAACCTCGCGTAGTATCGGCCTCAGCCGCCAACCCCCACGTGGGGCGGCGAGCCAACCCGAGGCAACGCCCACATGCGCATCATCGACGGCATCTACCAGCTCCTCACGCCGTTTCCCCAGTTCACCATCGCCGACGCGAAGGCCCTCCGCCACGAACTCCAGGAGCACCCGCGGGTCACCAAAGGCCTCCCCTACGTCCTCCCCTACCTCCTCAAGGACGGGGACGACACAGTCCTTGTCGATTGCGGCTGGAACACCGATAGCGCCTACCAGGCCCTTGAAGAGGGGATGCAGGAGCATGGCTCCCACCCCAACGACATCAATAAGCTCGTCGTCACCCACGTCCACCCCGACCACTACGGCATGGCCGGCCGGCTGAAGCAGCTTTCCAGCTGCGAAATCGTCCTCCACGAAAAAGACGCCGAGGTCATTACCGCCCGCTACTTCGCGCCCAAGGGCCTGATGGACGACATGGGCCGGTTCATGGCGACCAATGGCGTCCCCGCCATGGACACCCCAAGCATGGCCCGCGGCTCCATGGGCATGCTCGGCAACGTCGCCCCCGTCCCCGCCGACACCGAGGTCAAGGGCGGCGAGACCTTCAAGGTCGGCGACTTCGACTTCGAAATCATCTGGACGCCGGGTCACTCGCCCGGGCACATCTGCCTCTACGAACCGAACCGCAAGATCCTCCTCACCGGCGACCACGTCCTCCCCACCATCACCCCCAACGTGAGCATCCACGCCCAGACCCACGGCAGCCCGCTCGGCGACTACATGCGCTCCCTCGAAATCCTCGAGGACCTGGATGTCGAGATCGTCCTCCCCGCCCACGAGTTTGAAATCCACGACCTGAAGAAGCGCCTCCGCGAGATCGAGGACCACCACAAGGTCCGGCTCGATGAGATGGTGAACTGCGTCGACCGCGGCGGTTCGACCGCCTGGGAAGTCGCCGGCAGGGTGAAGTGGGCGACCGGCGCCCTCGCCGATTTCGAACCGCACATGCAGCGCGCCGCCGTCGGCGAGACGATCGCCCACATGGAGTACCTGTTCGAGACCGGCCGCGTCTCGAAGGTGATGCGCGGCGGCACGCTCTACTGGCTCCCCGTTTAGGCCACCCCCCACAAAGCACACCACCGGGGCCCAATCGTCGCCGCCCAGAAACGTAGATCCGACCGTCAGGGAGGTGCAGCGTGACCCACATCAGCTCCCCGGCTGGCTACTTCATCACCTTCACGACCTACGGTGAGCGCCTTCACGGCGACGAGCGCGGCTCGGTCGAGCGGCTACGCGGTGCCCGCGCGGGAATCCGCGACCTTCCGCCAGACCCTGACCGTCAGCGCCGGGAGCGGCACGGCCTCCTTTCGAAACCAGTGTCTCTTGACCGGGAAAGGCGCGAAGCCGTTGCAGATGCAGTCCGCGGGGTTTGTCTCCACAACGAGTGGCACCTCCATGCGCTCAACATCCGGACAAACCACGTGCACATCGTTGTGTCCGGGCCAGGGCCGCCCGAGCGGATGAAGAACGCGCTCAAGTCCTGGGCAACGCGCCGCCTCCGCGAAGCCCACTTGGTGGGTGCCCAGCAGAAGGTATGGACCCGGCACGGGAGCACAACGTACCTCTGGGCGGAGCGCGACGTCCTCGATGCAGCCACCTACGTGCTGGAAGGCCAGGGCCCGGACCTTGGTGGGGTGCGTTGGACCCCCGAACCCTAGATCCGACCGTCAGGGAGGTACGATGTAACTCGCTGCTTTGAGGCGTCCGCACACACTCAGGACCTCCGCATGCCTCGGTTGCAAGCCTCGTGGGCCCGCTGAGAGCGCACCTCCCTGACGGTCGGATCCAGGTAGCGTGGCTCCCCCCGCTACTCCGGCCCGTGGGCGCGCCCGTGGACGCCCGAGGGCCGGATCCGCCAGGCGTACATCCCCAATTCCTCGAACCGCGCCTGGAGCATCTTCCCCGCCCACGCCGGCGCATCCGAAAGCTTCAACTGGAGCGCCGCGGCGAATGCCCCGTAATCCCGCGCTTCGGCGACATGTTCGAACGTGCCCTGCCCCACCACGCTTGCCCACTCCCACGGTCCCGTCATTACCGTGCTGTCGACCTGGAAGCCGACGTTTGGATTCTTCGCCGCCATGGCGGTCTTGCGGCCGGGCGTGGTCAATCCGCAAAACGCGCCGTCGTGCCAGGTGTAGAACACGGGCACCACGAACTGTTCGCCATCCGAGGAAAACGCGATGCGGATGATCCGCTCCTTCTCGAGCACCAGCTCGATCTCCTCGGCGGTCAGGTCGCGGAATCCCATGGCGCGAACGCTACGGCAGAGTCCCGTGGCGGGGAAGGCGGCTCACTGCTCTCACACCGGCCCGATCCCCAGGGCTCGTCGTGCCGCCCCGCCTCTGGCCCGTGGGCTCTCAGTCCGCCAGGGCCGAATACACGATCGCCCGCAGCTCCCGCCGGATGTTGTAGTGCGACGACGGCATCAGCTGCGTCATGAAGATGCAGATGAGGTCCTCGATCGGGTCGACCCAGAAGACCGTGCTGGCCGCCCCGCCCCAGGCGAACTCGCCCGGCGTCCCCGAGATCTGCGACTTCGCCGGGTCGAGCGTGACCGAGAAGCCGAGCCCGAAGCCGATCCCGGAAAATGTGGTCTCGGCCCAGCGCCCCATCGCATGCCCGGCCAGGTCCTTGCCGTCCGGCAGGTGGTTCGAGGTCATGAGCTCCAGCGTCTTCCGCCCGATGATGCGCGTGCTGTTCGCTTCACCGCCGGTGACGAGTGCCTGGCAGAACACCAGGTAGTCGTCGATCGTCGAGGCCAGCCCCCCGCCGCCCGAAAGGAACGTCGGCGGCGTGAGGTACGTGCTCGTCGCCGGGTCGTCGATCAGGCGGATGCCGCCGTCCGGAGTGACGCCGTAGTTTGCGGCCAGGCGGTGCGCCTTCTCCTGGGGGACGTGGAAGCCGGTGTCGGCCATCCCGAGCGGGTCGAAGATGTTCGCCTGCAGGTAGTCATCGAAGCGCTGCCCGCTGATGACCTCGACCAGGTGGCCGCAGACATCGGTTGAGACCGAGTAGTTCCAGGCATCCCCGGGCGAATATTCGAGCGGGAGTTCCGCCAGCGCCTCCACCATTTCCCGAAGCGTGCCGCGTGTCTCGATCTGGCCGATGCCGTTGTTCCGGTACATCGCGTCGACGTTCGTGCGCTCCAGGAA
This sequence comes from Dehalococcoidia bacterium, assembly GCA_023382755.1. Classification (GTDB taxonomy): domain Bacteria; phylum Chloroflexota; class Dehalococcoidia; order Tepidiformales; family Tepidiformaceae; genus Amarobacter. Next base: position 642 of record JAHDWR010000098.1, on the reverse strand, counting down.
GCCATAGGTGAGCCCGGACTGGTGCGAGAGCAGGTCGCGCACGGTCATCGCGCGCGTCACCGGTTTCGTGACCATCGCCGCGCCGTTGCCCATCACATACACGCGCTGGTTCTTCCACGCTGGAATGTACTTGTCCACCGGGTCGTCGATCTGGAAGAGGCCGCGCTCGTACAGCTGCATCAGCGCGATCGACGTGATCGGCTTGGTCATCGAGTAGATGCGGAAGATCGTGTCCCGCGCGATGGGCTTGTTGCGTTCGCGGTCGGCGAGCCCGTACGCCGAAAGGTGGCCGATGCCGCCGCTGCGGGCTACCAGCACCAGGGTCCCCGCCATCTTGCCCGAATCGACGTAGCGCTTCAGGTGCTCATCGATGAAGCCGAGGCGCCTGGGGTCGAACCCCAGGTCGGCGGGTGTGGAAACTTCGGCGATGGCCATGGCGGACTCCTCCAGGGGCGTTGCCGGCGGAGAGTAGCAGAACCGGCCCCGCGAGTCAGACCGCCTCGACGATCCGGGGGAGCACCGCGCCGATCTGTTCGCTGATCACCTCGTGGGCGATCTGGTCGTACGGCGTGTCCTGCGCGTTCAGGATGACGAGCCGGGCGCCGTTGCGGAGGGCCATTTCGGGGAGGAGCGCAACCGGGT
>JAHDWR010000097.1 GCA_023382755.1 Dehalococcoidia bacterium | reverse complement strand
AGACCGAGTTGAACACCACCAGGACGGCACCGGCCTCCGTATCCCCGCAGGCGAGCGAGTTCCAGATCAGGACCATCGCGATGCAGCGTGCGAGCCCGACGAGGATGATGCCGGTGCGGAACTCCGGCAGGTCCGGCAGGAAGACCCAGGCCAGTGTGAACATCAATGCCGGCCCGATGAGCCAGTTGAGGACGAGTGAGGACGCGACCAACGGCCTATCCGCGGTCACCTCGCGCAGGCGGTCGTAGCGCACCCTGGCGAGTACCGGATACATCATCCCAAGGAGCCCGATGGCGATCGGCAGCGATGTCTGGTCGATCTTGACCCGGTCGAGCTGGTCGTTGAGGTCGGGGAACACCCGCCCGAGCGCCAACCCTGCCACCATTGCCAGTCCGATCCAGACCGGGAGGAAGCGGTCGAGTGTGGAAAGCTGGCGGAGGACCGAGGTTTCGAGGCGGTCTGGTTGGGTGGCCAGTTCTTGCACGAGCGCGGTTATCCTTCGTCCGTTTGGGGGGTGTTGAGCCAGCACGGTAACGGACAGCGACGTTAGTCATGTTAACGCCTCGTCCGGAGGTCCCGGAGGAAGCGGCGGTTCGGTGCGGTGGCCTCGAGTGCCGGGCCCGTCCTGGCGGGGAACGGGGATGTTTCGGAGAGAGAGTCTGGTACACTCCCGCTATGTTCCGAGTCGCGATCCAGCACGCCAGGTGTGCCGGCAGGGCGAGCGCCGGGCGCGCGGCGCATGACTGCTGAACGTAGATTCAGCCCAAGCCAACACACGTGCCCCCGTAGCTCAGCGGATAGAGCAGTGGTTTCCTAAACCATGTGCGCAGGTTCGATTCCTGCCGGGGGTACCAATCTCGAAACCCGGGTTGGCGTTCCGTGGGACTCTCCCACTTGACGGTCACGCCTCGGAGGTCTCTTGCCAGCGCACCTCGTACAGGCGCGTGGGCGATTCGCCCGGGCCTGGTTCCGGGACGGCCCGTTCGACGAATTTGAAGCCCTTGCCCGCGACCAGCTCCCGGACCACCTGCGAGGCCAGAATCTCGCCTCCGGCGGCCAGGCCCGCGATCCGCTCGGCGACGTTCACCGACTCACCGTACAGGTCGTCGCCTTCCGCTATTGGTTCGCCCGCGTTGAGCCCCACACGGATTCGCAGGAGGTGGCCGTGTACGGGTGGGGCCGCGTGGAACGTCCGCTGGAGGGCAATCGCGCAGTTGAGCGCCTGCTGGGCGGAACCGAAAGATGCCATGAACCCATCGCCCATCGACTTCATTTCGTTGCCGCCGAACTGGCGCAAGGCCGCACGCGTGATCCGCTCGTGCTCCCGGAGGACATCCCGGCCGCGCGTGTCGCCCAGAGCCTGCATCATGGCCGAGTGTGCTTCGACATCGGTGAACAGGATGATGCGAAGCGAAGCGTCTCCCCGTGCTGGCTCGGGCGCGTGCGAGCCCTGTGCCGCGGCAATGTCCTCGTCGAGGAAGCTCTCGATTGCCCCGAGCACCCGCGCCGTGTTCCCGATAAAGGGGACGACCGACTCTCCCTCGACCACCACCAGCCGAGCATCGGGCATGCGCGATGCCAGCCCCTTCGCGACATCCAGGTGCGATCCCACGAAGGCCGGTCGGTGCAGGATGAGCGTCGGCACCTGGACCTCCGGCAGGTCCTCGCGCGCGTCGAAGGCAGCGTGGCCAGCGAGGTTCTCGAAGAACGCGTCGGGGTCGATGCTCTTGTTTGCCACTTCGACGAACTGGTTGGCCAATTCGCCCTCAGTCCAGCCCACCGCGCGATGGAGGTAGGTGCGAATGAACAGGTCGCGGTCGACGGCGGCCAGTTGGTTCACGGCCACGCGTTGCTGGTTGGCCATCTCCGGCAGCCGGTCGACCACTTCACCGTGGTACGCGTGCGTGCACCAGAGGACCAGGCGGGTGACCCGGTCGGGATGGCGTGCCGCGTAGCGGATGGCCAGCGGCCCTGAATAGCTCGCCCCGAACAAGGCGAACCGGTCGAGGTGGAGCTTTGCCACGACCGCGTCGATGTCCAGGAGGTGCACATCGAGGGAGCGGTCGGCGGGGTCCCGGTCGGAGAGGCCGAGTCCGCGGGCGTCATAGCGGATGACCGTGTGGTGTTGGGCCAGGGACTCGAGAAACTCCCGCATTCCCGGCATCTGCCACTCCACCTGCAGGTGGCTCAACGGCAGAATCGGGAGGATCAACAAGGGGTGGCCCGTACCCACGGTCGCGCAGGCTATGCTCACGCCGTCCCTGGTCATCGCGTACTGGATGAGCGGGTCCATCAGGCACACATAGTACGGGAATATGGTTGGCGGAAAAGGGTACTTCAGGGTTGCCGGACGAACCGCAGGAAAAGGGCTCGGGCCCGGCGATCACGCATTTTCCAGCGCTTCGGGCGCAAAGGTCTCCGCGATATGCCCGCCGGCGCGCAACCGTTCGATGGCTTCGTCATCGAATCCCAGTACGTTGCGGTACACATAGTCGTTGTGCTCGCCGAAGAGACAGGGTGGGGTGCGCAGGTCGACATCGGACTTCGAGAACCGGTAAGCCGGCCGGAGCCAGTCGACTTCTGGATAGTCCTCGGTCGCCGGCAGGCGCTTCCATGTCCCGGTTGCCGCGAGGTGAGGGTCTTCCGCGGCCTCGCCGGCATGGAGCACGGGCCCGGCGGTTACTCCGGCGGCCTGCAGCGCATGGAAGAGTTCATCGCGGTCGCGCGTCGTGGTCCACTCGGCCAGGCGCGCCTCTATCGCATCCTCCTGCGCGGCCCTTTCTTCAGCCGTCGCGCGGGACAGTGCTGCCGCCCAGGGCGGGGCACCCATGAACTGCACCAGCGTCCGCCACTCCTCGTCCGAGCGGCAACTGATGGCGATCCACCGGTCGGTCCCGGCCGTTGGATAGACGCCATTCGGGACGAAGCCTTCAATGCTCCGGTTGCCGGCTGAGCGGTGGGCCCGGCCGTTCCACGCGGCGTCGAGGGCTGCTTGCGGAAACATGTGCGCCGACGATTCGACCTGCGCCATCTCGATGACCTGGCCCTCGCCTGTGCGCCGGCGGTGGCGCAGGGCGGCCATGAGCGCGAATGCCCCGTGCATGCCGCCCCAGAAGTCGCCCGCGAAAATGCCGACGTTGTCGGAGGGGGAACTGTCGCGGTAGCCGCGCAGGATGGTGGAACCGGCGACGCTGTCGATATGGGCGCCGTACCCACGTCCCTCGACATAAGCACCTGTCCGGCCGAACGCCGGCATGTGGAGGATGATGATGTCGGGGCGTTCGGCGCGGATCGCCTCGTCACTGAGTCCCAGTTTCTCGAGCGTGCCGAGCGCGAGGTTCTCGGCGATGACGTCGCTGCCGCGGATGATCTGCTTCACGACTTCGAGGCCCTCGGCGCGCCGGCTGTCCACCGTGAACGACTTCTTGTTGCGAAGCACCTGGATGAATGCAGGGCTGTTGTTCCATGGCCGTGGCCCCGGCTCCGGTGGATGGCCCGCAATCCACGGTGGCAGGACGGCCGCCATCATGGCATTGATGCGGGGAGAAGCGGCGCGCGTCATGGGATTCCAGATGTATGGGTTTTCCACTTTGATGCACTCGGCGCCCATGTCGGCCAGGTACATCGTGGCGGTCTGACCGGCCCACACGGCAGTGAAATCGCAGACGCGGACTCCCTGAAGCGGCAAGTACCTATTCACGCGACCACCCCTTCGGCGCGCAGCCGGGCGATCTCCGCGGTCTCGAGGCCGGCGTCGCCGAGCACCGCATCGGTGTGCTGGCCCAGGGATGGTGCGGCGGCCCGGACCCGCCACGGAGTCTTTTCGAAGATGTAGGGCCGCCCGAGCATTGGCTGGCGTCCGATCTCGGGGTGTTCGATTTCGGTCCACAGCCCCCGGGCGCGGAAGTTCTGGTCGCCGAAAAGGTCTGTCCCGTCATAGAGCGGCGCGACCATGGCGCGGGCGCGGCGGGCCGCCTCCCACACCTCCGCCCGCGTGCGCGACAGCATCCACGGGTAGACGATGCCGTCGGCTTCTTCCTTCGCGGCCGGGTCCAGGGCAATCATCGGGTTCTCCCATTTCGGGTCGCGGAGGGCTTCGTCGTCGATCATGTCGACGAAGCGGCGCCAGTAGTTCCCCGCGGTGGCGGTCACTTCGACGTGGCCGTCGGCTACCGGGTAGACGCCCCCGGCGAGGCCGCCGGCGCCCTGCGGACGCTGTTGGACGCGTCCGCTGAAGCGGTAAGCGAGGATGCTCGAACTTCGGCGGTCGATGTTGCTGAGCTGGACCGTGAACAGCGGCACCTCGACGAGCTGGCCGATGCCGTGCACTTCGTAGGCCGTCACGGCACCCATCGCGGCGACGGCCGCCATGGCGCCCCCCTGGAGGTTCGCCGCCGTGCCCCCGAGTTTGAGCGGTTCGCGGTCCGCCAGCCCATGGCTGAACATCTCGGCGCCCATCGCGTAGAGGACCGTGTCCGAAAGGCGGTAGTCCCGGTACGGCCCGGAGTGCCCGAAGTTGGTGATCGATACGATCGGGATATCGGCCGCGGCTGACAGCGTTGCGTAGTCGATGCCCAGCGCCTGCTCCACACGAGGCGGGCTCGACGTGACTGCCAGATGCGCGCGCGCCATGAGCCTCCGCACGACCGCGGCGGCACCGGGCCGCTTGAGGTCGACAACGATGGATTCCTTGTTCGTATTCAGGTAGTGCCAGGTTGCGCCACGGTCGGGTCCGGGACGGTCGCCGAGGAAGGGTGGCAGCGCGCGGGCGGGATCGCCGCCGGGGCGCTCGACTTTGACGACGCGCGCCCCGAGGTCCGCAAGCAATTTGGTGCAATAGGGGCCGGCCAGGTGGCTGGTGAAGTCGAGGACGGTGAGTCCATCCAGTGCGTCCATGAGCGCTCCTGTGGTAGGTATCGCTGAATCTACCGGAGCGGCCGATTGCTGTCAGGCTCGCGATTCTGTTTCCGCGCGAGCAGCCCGGGAAGCGTTCCAGACGAGGGAGAGCACCGGTAGCGAGACCACGCAGATCAAGGCTCCGGCGACAGCGAACGCGGGCCGGACGCCGATCCAATCGACGAGGGGCCCGGCCGCGGCGAAGCCCGAGATGCTCGCGAGCGAGGCGACCATCGACGTGAGGGCCATCACCCGCCCGCGGAAGGCGTCGGCCGTCTGTTGCTGGAGGTAGCTGGCGAAGGCGACCTGGAGGGCCACAACGCTCATGCCCTGGGCCGCGATGGCCGCGGCGGCGGCCGCAAAGTTCGGCGCGCTTCCGAGAGCGATGGTGGACCCGCCGACCGCGATCAGGGCGCCAGCTCCCGTACTGAGCAGCCGGACCCGGGGGCCGAGGTAGAGGAACACCATCGCGAGGCCCATCGCCCCGGCCCCTTCGATCGCGAGCAAGACGCCATAGCGCGACTCCGGCAGGTCGAGTGCCCTGGACACCAATGGGAGCGTCCCGGCATTCACGACGGTGCCAACGAGCAGGGTGACCCCGATTGCCGCGATGACGACACGGATGTGCCGGTTGTGGCGGGCATAATTGAGCCCTTCGATGGCATCAGCGAGGGCCGAAAGTCTCGCGCCATCGGGGACGCGTGCCGGGATGTTGGTGATTGCCAGCACCAGCAGGGCCGAGACCAGGAAAGTCGCCGCGTCGATCGCGAGCACCAGTTCGAAACCACCGTTATCAACCAGGAGCCCGGCTGCGGCCGGCCCGAAGATGTTCGCGAGGCTGGTCGCGAGCCGAAGACCGCTGTTGGCCCGTCCGAGCTGGTTGGGGCCCGCGAGTGTGGGGAGCAGCGCCTGGGCCGCGGGCCGGTAGAACGTGGAGAGCGAGTACACGACGCCGACCGCGAGGAACACTGCCGCCGTTAGTGGGAGCAACGCCACTCCGGCCAGCACGGCGATGCACGCCGCGGCACTCGCCAGGTCGACCCCGACCATGATCCGGCGGCGCGAATACCAATCGGCGAAGGTGCCCGCGAGCGGCCCGAGGAGGACCGTGGGGAGGGCCGCAAGCCCGAGGAGGAGGCTCACCGCGGTCGCAGAGCCCGACTCCCGGTAGACCGCGATGGAGGCCGCGGTCAACAGGAAGGCGTCGCCGGTCGCCGAGATGCCCTGGGCGACCACCAGGTTGATGAGCCGTGGGTGCGGCGACGTACCGTTTCCGTTCACGGTGCTGCCGGCCTCCGCTCCATGAGAGTCGCGGAAGCTTACACCCGCGCGGCCCCGTTCGTCAGCGAGTTACGCGCGTATTTCTTGCCGGTTGCGCTCGTATTTCCTCGCCGGAGTCAACACGAGCGGGCTGAGCGGAGCTGCGTTGAACGAGGCTATCAGCCGGTCCTCGGGCGTGGCGCCGTAGGTGGTGGTGCGCTGGCGGGGCGTCCGCCCCATGAAGCGGATCGTGCGTTCCATCTCCTCCGGGGGCAGTTCCTGGCCGTAGGCCGCCCCCGCGGCGCGCGAGATACTCTCGTTCATGAGGGTGCCGCCCATGTCGTTCACGCCCGCGTCCAGGCATGCCTTCACGCCTTCAACGCCCATCTTCACCCACGAAACCTGGATGTTCGTGATGTGCGGGTGGAGCGCCAGCCGGGCGACCGCGTGCATCAGCACGGCCTCGCGGAAGGTCGGGCCACGGCGTGCCCTTCCCTTGAGGTAGATGGGGGCTTCCATGTGCACGAACGGGAGCGGGACGAACTCTGTGATGCCGCCCGTCCGCTGCTGGAGGTCGCGCAGGGCGACCAGGTGGCGCGCCCAGTTGAGGGGCCCATCGATGTGGCCGTACATGATCGTCGACGTGGTCCGGAATCCGGTCCGGTGGGCGGCCTCCACCACATCCAGCCACTGTTGCGTGGTCAGCTTGTCGGGACAGAGCGTCACGCGGACCTCGTCGTCGAGTACCTCGGCGGCGGTGCCGGGGAGAGTCCCCAGCCCGGCCTCCTTCAGGCGCCGCAGGAACTCGGGGACGGTGACGCCCAGGGTCTCGGCGCCCTGGCTCACTTCCAGCGGCGAAAACGCGTGGATATGCATGTCCGGGAGCGCCCCCTTTACCGCCCGGAGGATGTTCAGGTAGGTCTCGCCGGTGTATTCGGGATGGATGCCGCCCTGCATGCAGACTTCGGTGGCCCCCCGTTCCCAGGCCTCCTCGGAGCGGCGGACGACCTCGTCCATCCCGAGGTCGTATGGCGTGCCGCGCAGGCTCTCGCTCATCTTGCCCTTCGCGAACGCGCAGAACTGGCAGCGGAAGTAGCAGATGTTCGTGTAGTTGATGTTGCGGTTCACCACGTACGAGACCGTGTCGCCGTTGACGCGTTTCCGCAGCCGGTCCGCCGCCTCGCAGACCAGGTGGTAGTCGTCGCCCCGCGCCTGGAACAGGCGCACGAGGTCGGCGGCCAGCAGTCCTTCTCCCGCCTCCGACCGGGAGAGGATTTCCCGGACTTCCGGCGTCGATGTGTCGATCGTCCGGTCCGGGGCCAGTTTGCGTGGGATGTCGGCCACCGGCGGCGGCGTTTCAGCATCACCCGGCGACCAGTCCTCCACGCGGGCGAAGCCGTCTCCGTCGATAGCCCGGATGACGGCGGTTGCCATGGTGGGGGATTGCCAGCGGCTGCTCTCAAGGGCGTAGGCGGGATAGACCGCAAGCCGTTCCGTCAGCACTTTGCGGCACTCCGCGGTCCGCTCGCGCAGGGCCTCCAGGTGGGGCCACGGGGCTTCCGGGTTCACGTGGTCCGGCGTAACCGGCGAGACGCCGCCCCAGTCGTTCAATCCGGCGGCCACCAGGCGCGGGTATTCGTCATAACTGAGATTGGGTGGGGCCTGGATGTTCATCATCGGCCCGAACACGAGCCGGGCAGCGGCGATGGTCCAGAGCAGGTCGTCGAGGTCGGGCTCGGGCGCGTTTGCCATCTTCGTATCCGGTTTCGCGCGGAAGTTCTGGACGATGATTTCCTGGATGTGTCCGAATTCCTCGTGGAGAGCGCGGAGGGCCAGGAACGACTCGATCCGCTCGCGGCGTGTCTCTCCAATGCCAATCAGCACGCCGGAAGTGAACGGGACCTGCAGCTCGCCGGCATCGCGGATTGTCTGGAGGCGAGGCGCCGGGTGCTTGTCGGGCGAACCGTAATGCACCTGGCCCTTCTGGCTGAGACGGTCGGACACGCTTTCGAGCATGATGCCCTGGGAGATGGTCACATCGCGCAGGGCAGCTATCTCGTCCCGCGTCATCACGCCGGGATTGGCATGGGGGAGCAGGCCTGTCTCGCGATGGACGAGTTCCGCCATGGCGGTCAGGTAGGCAATGGTCGTGGGGTACCCCATGTCGTCGAGCTCGCGCCGGGCTGCCTTGTAGCGGAGTTCCGGCTTGTCGCCCAGCGTAAAGAGCGCTTCCTTGCAGCCCGCTGCGGCACCGGCCCGTGCGACCTCCAGCACCTCATCGGGAGTCATGTACGCGCGCTGGCCCCTGACGGGCGGCTTCGCGAACGTGCAGTAGTGGCACACGTCCCGGCACAGGTGGGTCAGCGGGATAAAAACCTTCTTCGAAAACGAAACGACGTTGCGGTGGCCGCGGTCGCGGAGGGTTGCGGCCGCATCGAGGAGTGCCGGCAGGTCGGTCTCTTCGGCGATGGCGAGTGCGGCCGCATCTCCCGGCAGCGCCCCATGAAGAGCGAGGGCGATGGTCTGGCGGGTGCTGGCGAGCATACCTGCCTCCTACGGCGCGAGGTAGATTCGCCGTGCGTAGTCAGTTCAGATATTGAACTGTACTCCCCGCGTGGGTAGCATATCGCAACGAATCCCGGAGGTACAGATGATCCAGCGCAGTGTCCGTTGTCCCGTAGCCGCTACGCTCGACCTCGTGGGAGATCGTTGGACCCTGCTGGTTGTGCGCGACCTGTTGCGCGGCCGCCACCGTTTCACGGAGTTGCGGTCCTCGGTCGAGGGCATCCCGCCGGCTATCCTGGCCGCCCGCCTCCGGGCCCTCGAGGCGGCGGGGGTGGTGGTGCGGCGGGCCTATAGCGAGCACCCGCCGCGCTCGGAGTACGTGCTCACGGCGAAGGGCCACCGCCTCGGGGTGGTGGTGGGCGCCCTGGCGAACTGGGGCGAGCAATTCGCCGAGAGCGACCTGAGCCTGGTCGACAACGAATGCGGCCACGGGGTGAACGTGATCTATCACTGCCCAACCTGCGAAAGGACCGCGCCGCGCTCCCGCGTGCGCATCGTCGGGGCGCATGCACGCTGAACCGCGTTCGTTTGCCGCCCCTCGTCCCGCAGGGATACACTTAACGTTCCACAAACGAATGTTCCGGAGTCTCGCGTGCATGTCATAGGGCTGACGGGTGGTATCGCCAGCGGGAAATCCACCGTGACCCGGTTTTTCCACGATCGCGGGGTCCCGGTCATCGACGCCGATATCCTCGGCCACCGCACCTACGATCCCGGGACCGACACGTTCGAAGCGGTAGTCCGCGCCTTCGGGCCCGAACTGGTCGCCGCCGATGGGACCATCGACCGCAAGGTGCTGGGCGGCAAAGTCTTCGGCAAACCCGATGAGCTGAAGCGCCTCACGGACATCGTCTGGCCGGGCATACGCAAACTGGCGAGCGCGGCCCTCGCGGAGTACGAGACCGCCGGCAACAGCGTCGCCGTCCTTGAAGCAGCCGTGCTGTTCGAGGCAGGCTGGGAGGACCTTGTGGATGAGGTCTGGGTGGTCGTGGTCGAGCCGGACCTCGCAGTCGAACGGCTCGGGGCGCGCAACGGTCTCGACCCCGAAGCGGCCCGGGCCCGGATCAACTCGCAGCTTTCCAACGCCGAGCGGACCGCCCGCGCCGACGTCGTCATCGAGAACAATGGGAGCCTGGACGAGCTCGACGCCCACATCCAGGCTGCCTGGAACCAACTTCAGGGGCGGCTGCAGACCGCAGCCGGGAGGTAACACGAATTGACCACAGAGACTGACATGGGTAACTCGACCGTGTACGCCGTGGAGGAGTATGCGGTTCACGACGAGCCCTACTACCTCCCGATTGGCGACGAAGTCCAACTGTTCGAAACCGCCTACGCCCAGCGCATCCCGGTCCTGCTGAAGGGCCCCACCGGCGCCGGCAAGACCCGCTTTGTCGAGTACATGGCCTACAAACTCGGCCGCCCGATGATGAAGGTCTCCAGCCGCACCGGCCAGGAGGCTGAGCACCGGATGCCGCTCATCACGGTCGCCTGCCACGAAGACCTGACGGCGAGCGACCTGGTCGGCCGCTACCTGCTGGATACCGACGGCACACGCTGGGTCGACGGACCGCTGACCCGCGCCGTGAAAGTTGGCGCCATCTGCTACCTCGACGAAGTCGTCGAGGCGCGGAAGGACACGACCGTCCTCATCCACCCGCTCACCGACTACCGGCGCCTGCTGCCGATTGAGAAGTTGGGCCAGGTGATCGAAGCGGCCGACGGGTTCCTCCTGGTGATTTCGTACAACCCGGGCTACCAGAGCGCCCTGAAGGACCTGAAGCACTCCACCCGCCAGCGCTTCATCGCGATCGAGTTCGACTACCCGCCGCGCGACCTCGAGTGCGAGATCATCCAGCACGAAGCGGGGTGCAGCCGCGAGGCCGCCATGGACCTCGCCCGCCTGGGCGAAAAGGTCCGGAACCTGAAGGAGCACGGCCTCGGTGAAGGGGTGAGCACGCGTCTCCTGGTGTACGCGGGCAAGCTGGTCGCCAATGGCGTCCCCGCGCGCCGTGCCTGCCAGGTGGCGATCACCTGGGCGCTCACCGACGACCAGGAGGTGCAGCGCAGCATCGAAGAGGTTGTCACCTCGATCTTCGAATAGCTGTGCGCCTTGGTATCGTCTCGGACATCCACTGCAACATCCAGGGCCTCGACGAGGCCCTGGCGCGGATGGGCGAGATCGATCAGCTGTGGTGCGCCGGAGACAGCGTCTTCCAGTTCCGCTGGTCGAACGAGGTGGTTGCACGGCTCCGCGAACTCGGCGCGCGCGTCGTCCTCGGGAACCACGAGGAAACCATCCTGGGGCCGGATGGCGTGCGTGCCCTTTCTTCTCCGAAGGTGGATGGGGAGCTCGTCGCCTGGCTCCGCCAGCAGCCCTACCGCCTCGAGGAAGTTGTCGATGGGAAGAAGGTGGTGATGACCCACGGTTCGCCCTGGGAGCCATGGAAGGACTACCACTACCCGCACGAAGCGGTCTGGGGGCGGGCCGCCGACCTCGGATGCGACACGATCATCGTGGGGCACACCCACTACAAGATGGCACAACGCTTCGGCCGAGTGCTTGTCATCAACCCGGGCTCGGCGGGCGACCCGCGCGACCACCGGAACGACTTCCAGCTCTCGTGCGCGGTCTGGGACACGACAACGGACGAGGTCATCTTCTACGATTACAAGGATCCGACCCGCAACTTCGTGAGGCACTCCGGAGAGCAGTGACGAGCCGCGACGACTGAACAGCCGCGGCCCGCTATGCGCACGCTCATGGAGCGCATCGGGCGCCGAAGCGACGATGAGGACGAAACGAGCCGCACCCTATGTCGATTGTCGGTGAACTCCTGGCCCGCCATCACGAACGCCTCTCCGGCTTCCCCGCACCCCTGGAGCAGCACTACGAGGCCGCGCTCCGCGCGCTCGCGCCACGGCTGAGTCCCTCTCAGTTGCAGAGCTGGGCAGAGACCGGCGTTGAGCTCACGGCGCTCAGCCTCCGTTCGTGGGAGGCGGCCGTCGAGTACTTCAAGGCCGGGACGGCCCTCCCGCCCGGCGCGACCTGGGACGCAATCGAGACCCTCGGGCGGGAAGCCGTCCAAATGGCCGGGGAGTCGGCGCCGCTCGCCGTCTCGTTCCTCCGCTCCGCCCCGGAAACGATGGCTGTTGTCGGCCCGTCCCACCTTCGCCAGTGGGCGGACCTGGGACGCAGGCTGTACAAGGGCAACTGGAAGAGCTCATCGCTTGCCGCCCAGTTCTTTGACCTGGGCCCGACGGTATTCGAGGTCCTGCGGATCGGCCAGGCCGCCCGCCTGGTGCTCTTCGTGGACGAGCTTTCGCGGCACAGCTACGAGCTTGCCTCCGCCTGTCTCGCCACCGCGCCCGGCGTCCTGAAGAAGCTCGACGAGGATGACCGTCTTCCGTTCATCGCGTTCGCGGTCGAGCTTGCCCAGTCCAGCTGGGCCGATTCGAGGCTCTACTTCGAGCGGGGCGCCCCGCTGCTCCACAA
>JAHDWR010000096.1 GCA_023382755.1 Dehalococcoidia bacterium | reverse complement strand
CCTGTTACTCGAACCGCTCCCAGTTTGGCATCTGTATCTGCTTCGCCTCCGCGCTCGGCTCGAGGAACTCCTCGGCCAGCACGTACGCGTTCAACAACTTCGTCACGGCCCAACGCCCACCCTCGAACCCGAAGGTCAGCACCAGCGCCACCCGCATCGTCCCGTCCGGGCACTGGAACTGCGGCAAGCACTTCGTGATCATCGTCACTGCGGCCTTGTGCTCGACCGCGTCGATGGCGTACACCATCGGCGCCCCGGCCCCCCACGTATCCGACTTCGCGGTGTCGACCTCCTTCTGCAGTGCCTGGATCTGCGCGACCACCGTCTCGACTTTGCGTAGCCCGCCTTCCGAACGCCAGTTGCCGACGAGCACGGCCTGGATCACCTCGCCTGCGGTCTTGCACTCGGGCTGCCCGAGCCCCGGCTCGATGTCCGAGGCCTTGCACGTGTACTCCTCGGTCCGGAGCCGCGCGATGATGGGGTCGATCGCGCCCCGCGAGATCTCCTTGTCGAACGTCCGCAGCATGGCGATGAACCCCTCGCGGTTCCCGGCTTCCGGAGTCGGCGTGAGCGTCCCGGGCGCAGGCGAAGGTGTCCCGGGGGCCCGTGATGGTGTCTCCGGCGCCCCGGTTGCCGTTTCGGTCACGGGTGCCGTCGGCGTAGCCGTGTTTGCTCCCTCTTCGTCGTCATCGCCACACGCGGCAGCAAACACCATCGCGGACGCCAGCAGCACCCCGATCGATACGCCTGCCACGAGCGGGCGCCACCGTTGAATCAGCATCGTCGTCCCTCCACCTGTACGGCCTCCGCATCCACGCGAAGCTCTACCCACTTCCGCACGCCTGCTCTCCGGCCGCATCACCCGAAAGGCCGAACTTCCGTGCCATGTGTGACCCCGTTCACGCTGTCCGTGGCGGCCTTCGCCATGGGAGCCACCCCCGCCAGCCCACGTCCCGCGCGCCGCTCGCGATGTCACGCCGTTCGAACGCCATCACGGTCCCAACAAGGATCACCGCGGCGGGCACCAGGAGCAGCATGGGCCGCACCGGGTTGACGTCTCCCACCAGCACTTCCGACGCCTCGGCCCAGTAGAACGGCGTCAGCTTCCGGATGCCCTCCAGCTGGGTCACCAGCAGTCCCAGCGTTTGCACCACGTATCCCGCAACCGCCGCCGATGTCGAGAACACGACCGCGGCCGCCCGGTTCGGCAACGTTGCCCCGGCGAACATCGCGAGCACGAGGAAGAGCAACGCCAGCGGGATCGTCAGCACCATCGCGAGCAGGATCCGCCACGGGGCCAGGTCGAAGTCCACAACGAGCTGCCCGACCCACGCCCCCGGCGCCCCCGCCGCCAGCGCCACGCTCACCGCGGCTGTCAGGCCGGTTGCCTTCTCCAGCACTACGCGTTTCCGTGTCACAGGTTGCGCAAGAAGCAGGTCCAGCGTCCCGGCCGATTCTTCGCCCGCGGTCGCCGCGGTGCCAGCCACGATCGCGAAGATGATGATCACCAGCGGCACGAACGAGAAGTACTCCGTCGCCAGGAAGCCCGCTGGCTCCGTGATCGATCCCGCCCCGCCCGCGAAGCTCTCGTATACCGACGGCAACTCTATCCCCTCGAACTCCTCCTGCACCCACGGGAACATCAGCACGTACATCAGCGCGAGCGAGAAGCTCAGCAGTCCGCCCCCGAACGCCGTCACCCGCGCGTCCCAGAACGCCTTCCGTGCGATCGCGTAGCGGCTCACGCAGTCACCTCGTGGCGGTAGTAGCCCAGCAGGATTTCGTCGAGCGTCGGTTGTTCCGTCCGCAGGTCCACGACGTGGAACGCGGAGAGCGCCTTCAGCAGCGGGTCGATCTCCCCGGTCATCTCGAACTCCAGGGTCGCCCGCTCCCGCCGGATCTCCCGGGCGCCCGCTACCACCAGCGCTTCCGGTGGCGGAGCCTCGCCAGCGAAGCTCACCTCCACATGCCGCAAGGCCCGCGCCTTCATCGCCACCACCGGCTCGACCGCCACCAGCTGCCCCTCGCGCAGGATGCCCACGCGCTCGCAGGTCTGCTCCACTTCGCTCATCACGTGCGATGAAAAGAACACTGTCGCGCCGCGGGCCGCTTCCCGGCGCAATACCTCCCAGACCGTCCGTTGCACCAGCGGGTCGAGTCCCGATGTTGGCTCATCCAGCAGCAGCACCTGCGGCCGCCCAAGCAGCGCCACCAGCACCCCGAGCTTCTGCCGGTTCCCTTTCGAATACGCCGAGGCTTTCTTCGCGAGGTCCAGCTCCATCTCGCCCGCCAGTTCGCGCACGAAGGCGTCATCTACCCGCCCGTTGCGCAGGCTCGCGAACAGGTCCACCGTCTGCCGGCCCGTCAGTCCGCCATACAGCCGCAGATCGCCGGGCAGATACCCGATCCGGCTCCGCACCTCCATCGACTGGCGCTGGCAGTCGAACCCCAGCACGCGCGCGCTCCCCGAACTCGGCCGGATCAGGTCCAGCAGGATCCGGATCGTCGTACTCTTCCCGGCGCCGTTCGGCCCCAAGAACCCGAAGATCTCGCCCTCTTCGACCCGCAGCGACATCCCATCCAGCGCGACAACGGCGCCGAACGTCCGTGTCAGCTCCCGAGTCTCGATCGCCGCCGCCGTACTCATCGCAGCCAGCCTACAGCCTCCCGGTCCCTGAGGGGGGAGGCACTTCGTCCCACGTTCGAGGGCGATCCGGCCCCACTTCACTCCCGCGCGCCCGCGGCGCATCATGCCCGCGTGACCCTCCCCGGCACCGAGAGCTGGCTCAGCCCCTTCCTCCCGCGCCTTCGAGAGGCCGGCCCCCGCCTGCTCGACGCCGGTTGCGGCGCCGGCTTCGACGCGGCCTTCCTCGCCGCCGCCGGGTTCCAGGTCACCGCCTGCGACCGCCGGCGCCCGCCGTCAGCGGCCTGGACCGGCCCGGCCAGCTACCTGCTCGCCGACCTGCGCGCGCTCCCGTTCCGCCCCGCATCCTTCGCTGCGGTGGTCGCCAGCCTGTCCCTGCACTACTTGCCCTGGAGCGCCACGCTGGTCGCCTTCCGGCACACGGGCGAACTCGTTGGTCCCCGCGGCTGCTTCCTCTTCCGTGTCAACGCCAGCGACGACATCTACCACGGCGCGGGCCAGGGCGAGCAGATCGAACCCGGCTTCTTCCGTGTCCCCACCGCCATGGTCAGCCACAGCGCGACCAAGCGCTTCTTCACCGAGGCCGATGTCCGCGCCGTCATCCCAACCGGCTTCCACCTCGAACGCCTCGCCCACCGGACCATCCGACGGTACGAGCAGCCGAAACAGGTCTGGGAGTGCCTCGCGACGCGCGAGTAGCCGTCAACCGCCGGGAGGCGGCCCTGCCGGCCACTGACGCCGCCAGAGGTACGCCAGCGCGCCGGTCGCCACGCCCACGTTCAACGACTCCACGCGCGGGTCCATCGGCAACGCTACCCGGAAGTCGCTTTCCTGCAGCAACAGGTGGCTCACCCCCTCGCCTTCGCTCCCCATCACCAGTGCCGTCCGCCCTGGCCAGTCGAATGCCGTGGCCGGCTGTGCGCCTTCGGCTGCATCGGCTGCCACCACCCAGTAGTCCGCCTCTTTCAGTGTCTTGATCGCCATCGCCAGGTTTTGTGGGGCGGCCACCGGCGCAATGAAACTGATCCCCGCACTTGCCCGGTGCACCCCCGGTGTCAGCAGTGCCCCCCGCCGCAGCGGCAGCACCACGGCGTCCACGCCCACCGCCACCGCCGTCCGCAGCACCGCGCCCAGGTTCTGCGGGTCCGTCACCCGGTCCAGCAGCAGGATGAGCGACGACTTCCCCGCCTCCCGCGCGACCGCCCGCAGGTCCACCGGCTGGATCTCCCGCAGGCGAACCAGCACACCCTGGTGGACCCCGTTCGCCGTCAACTCGTCCAGCCGGTACGCATCCACCGGCTCGGCGTGCAGCCCCCGCGCCCTGGCCTGTTCCACCAGTTCGATGACGCGCTCGTTCCGCGTCTCGCGAAAGTACAGCATCGACTTCGCGTAGCCGGCCTCCAGCGCCATCGCACAGGGGTTAATGCCGAAGGCGAGGTCGTCCGGGGTGCTGTTGGGTTTGGGGCGCAGCCGTGGCATGAGAGCGTAGTGTCGCACCCGGGCGCCTGCCGGGCACGGCTATGGCGCGGCCGGCGGCCCCGCGGCGCCCGCCGCCTGGTAACTTGCCACCAGCTGCGACTGGTCCACCGCATAGATCCGGTCGTCCCCGTTCCGGAACACCTCCGTCAGGGCAGGCATCTGCGCGAACTTGTCCAGGCCTTCAGGCGTGCCATGCACCCGCTCCTCGCCCCCAACCACCACATAGCCAACGCCGTACTTGCGCAGGTAGTCCACCGCCAGCTGCGTCGACGGCGAGGTGTAGAACAGCTCCGTCTCCGAACGCCGCCGCTGGACCAGCCCGGCATAGTCCGTGCGCTGCTGGATCTGGTGCCAGTCCCAGCCCACTACCGCCGGCAGCCCCGTGTACTCGGAGATTCGCCCCGTCCAGCGGTAGAGCGGCCCCACCGCCTCCACGATCACCGGCGAGCCCTCCACGTTCTCCCGCAACCAGTCGATCAGCGGCCGGTCGTCCTGCAGCCGCAACGCCACGTCGTCCGAAGGGTCCTGCTCCGATTTCGGCTCGATGAACACCGCATTGGGTAGGAACGCGAATCCGTCGAGCGTCGGTCCGGTCTGTTCGAACCGTGCCTCCTGCCGCGCCCGCGTCCCGGAAACCAGGAACAGGCTCGCGCCGAACACCAGCGCCACCAGCGCCAGCGTCCCGCCCGCCGCGCTCAGCACGCGCCAGTCACCCCCCGGCAGGTCCCCGCGCCGCGCACCATCCACGATGCGTTTCGCCTCGCGCCCCGCGTACCACGCCGCAAAACCGCTCGCCAGCGCCAGCAACTGCCACGCCTGCAGGCTGAACTTGAACACCGTATTCATCCGCTCGATGTCGTTCTTCAACGTCACCACGTCCACCCCGACGGCCACCGCAAAGCCCAGCGCGTAGAGCGCAGTCGCCAGCGTCCGCGGCACGTCCTTCTCAGCCCGCCGTAGCTCGGACCAGAGCAGGTTGACCAGGAAGGCCACCAGTACCATGCCCAACGCGATGGTCGTCAGTCCGAAAGCCCAGGTGAAGGCGGCCACACCGCTCAGGAAGATCGCCAGCGACAACAGCTCCAGCCGCCCGTTGACCACCGCCAGGAACGGGTTTCGCCCGTGGACGAACCGCCGTTCCACGAGCTCCTCCCGGTAGCGCACCGCCAGGAACGCCACCGCAAACGCGATGAACACCCCGAAGTGCACAAAAAACTGGTGTGCCTTCGTGGTCTCCGGCGCCCGCGTTATCCCCGGGTCGAACGTTTCGAAGTGCGCCGTGTACGGCGAAAATGCGATCGCCGCGACCGCCCCTGCCAGCGCCAGGTGACCCACGGCGTCCCACCAACGCTCCTGCCACCGGCCCGCGCGGAGCATCTGCCCCAGCGGGATCCCCGCCGCGGCGATGAGCACCGCCGTCGGGAAGTCCCAGGTGTGGACTGTCCGCACTAGCCCCACCCCGACCCCGACCAACCCCGCGATGAACCAGCCATGCAGCCGTAGCCCGGCACGCACACTCACCGCGTAGGCCACCACCAGCCCGATCGTCGCGCCGAAGAACGGTAACCCCATCACGTGCGGGTGCAGGTCCGCGAACAGCATCGACCAGTACGGGAACTCCGTGATGTCGAACGACCCGAAGTGCACCCGCGAACTCCGCCACCAGTCGAACGGCGGCAACGCCTGCCCGCCGAATGCCCACTGCCACAGCCCGCCCGCGATCCCCACCGCCCCGCCCACCACCGGCACGCCCTCCGCGAATCCCCACTGGTTGACCGCCTGCACCCGCTCGATCCACTGGTGCGCCCCGTCCAGGTTCCCAATACCGACCAGCAGCACCGCCCCGAACGCCCCCGCCAGCAGCGCCGTCCGCGCGGAAACGTGCCCGCCCACCGTGCGCGCCCGCGTCCCGACCCCCACCAGCCAGTGGACAACCGTGAACGCCACGCTCGCCGCCAGCGCCGCATACGTCGGTACTCCCAGGTTGAACGCGACCTCCGGGACGATCCGCAGCGCCCGGATCGGCACGGCCAGGAAGAACCACCCCATGTAGTAGTAGTTCATGCTCCCGCCCCCGAACCAGGGGTCGTACGGCGGCATGATGGTCGACCGCGTCACCGCCGTCAGGTAGGCGATCTCCATCGGCTTCTCGCCGCCCTGCGGGTGGTGCCAGAGGTCCGGGTTGTACGCCCGGATCAATAGGAATCCGAAGAACGCCACCAGGAATACGCACTCAACCGCCAGCCACGACCGCCACTCCTCGCGGGCGTCCGCCAGCAGCTGGCCCCGCCGCACGACGGCCACAACGGCGCCCGCCGCTACCGAGGCCCCGAACACCAGCCACACCAGCCCACCCGAGAAGTGCGCCGCGCCCCACGCCACCAGCAGCCACGCCGGCAACGCCACTGCCGTCAGCCCCATGAACTTGCTCAGGCCGTATCCCCGGCCCGGCAGCGCCTTGAACAACCACGTCACCCACGGGACCGTCGCGAACGCCGCCACCTCGAGCCACAGCAGCCACCACAGCCATGGCAGCGAACTTGCCCAACCGTCCGCGTCGAACACGTCCCGGAACGTCCCCCCGGATTGCTGGGTCTCGGCCTGCTCCGGTGTGAACTGCAATCCGTTCGTGCGCCCCTGCCGGGGCAGCAGGTTCACCGCCCGCTCCGGGTGCGCCTCGTTCAGCAGCGCCAGCGCTCGCTCCGCGTCCCACGCCTCCGTCTTCCGGTAGATCCGCACCTCCGGGTGGTCGTACACCGTGAACGACTCCTCGGCGCTCGAGTCATCGACCGAGATCCCGAGGAACGTCGGGTGCACCTTGAAGGTCTTCACCCGTTCGAACCCCAGCTCTCCCGATTCCAACAGCTCGTAGTACCTGATGGTCGCGGGATACTCGCGCTCCAGCTTCTTCACCGACTCCCGGATGCGGTTCGATGTGATCGCGACATAATCCGCCCGGTTGAGCCCTGCCCGGTTCGGGTTCGCCGGGTCCCCGTACACCAGCTTGTAGACCTTCTGCGGCGAGTCCGGCTCGTATGGCTCGGTCTCGATCGTCTGGTATTCGCGCGGCCGCTCCGGGAAGTGCCATGGCACGGGGTCGTCCCAGATCTCGCTCGTGATCGCAGCCCCTGCCGGCAGGTTCTCGTACACCCAGCGCGTCGCCGCGATTCGCGGGTGCTCCTGGCTGTACACCGACTGGAACGCCAGCGCCCACCACGCTGTCGCCCCCACCACCACCACGAGCACCGCAGCCGCGAGTAGCTTCGCCCCCTGAGTTCCCGGTGCGAACCGCTCAGCCGCCCTGCGAAGGGGGATGCGCTGTGGGAGCCGCCCCTCCCGTGCCCAGCCCCAGAGCGCGACCAGCACCCACCCCGCGAACACCGCCAGCACCGCGTACATCGGCTGGAAGTAGCGCATGAACGCCACGAACCGCGGCCCCCAGAACCCCAGCACCAGCACAGAGGCGACCAGCGGCAACGCGAATGCCATCTCCCGCTTCCGGAACAACTGGATGGCGGCCACCGCCATCGCCGCCCACGAAGCGATCCCCAGCGCGGGCCCCATGCCCCAGAGCACCAGGTTCTTCAGCGGCGTGAGGAACGGCGTCGTCCCCGCGAACTGCACGAACGGCGGGTAGTCGGCATTCCCCTGCTGGAAGTCCTGTTCGCGCTGCAGGTCATCCCACCAGCGCTGGTTGAGCGCCATGTCCCAGAAGTTCGGTCCGTCGAACGCGTACGGCTGCGCCACCCGGAACACGACCAGCGAGATGGCGCCCGCCAGGCAGAGCATCGAAAAGTCGTTCGCCCACGTCCATGGAGGCACCTCGGCGCCCCCCGCCCTCGTCTTTCCCTGCCAGGCGAGCTCCAGCCGCGGGAGGTCGCGCAGCCCGACCCGCACGCCGAATGCCGCGATGGGCAGGACCGCAAAGATGGCTCCGTTCACCTTGCACGCCACCGCAAGCCCGATAGCCACCCCAATCCCCACGGCCAGCCACCACGAACGGGCGCCGTCGCTCCGCACCCAGAGCACGCTCAGCAACAGCGTCAGCGTCGCGAAGAACGTCAGGTACGGGTCCGCCGTCCAGAAGTGCGACAGCTGTGTCGGCAACACTGCGAGCGCGTACAGCAGCGCGGCCAGCAGCCCCGCCCGGCTCCCGAACAGGCGCCAGCCCACCGCGAACACCAGCAGGATCGTCGCCGTGTCGAACACCGCCGTGACCCGCCGCCCCCACACAACCGTGTAGTCATACGAGTTGTCGGGCCCGGCCGGGTCGTCGCCAGCGAACGTGGCCACCGCCTTCACGAGGAACAACGGAAAGGTGCCGTACACGTAGGAGTTCGTCTCACCGTCGTTGTACGGGTTGAGCGGGCTGTTGGCCGTATCGAAATACCCGCCGACGCCGTCCGGCCAGTCGATCCGGTTCGCCACCAGCGAAAGGAACCGCTCGTCGGGATGCATCTGCAGCGGCCGGTCCGACTCCGGAGGCTGGTCCCACCCCAGCCCGTGGAAGCGCAGCGCGCCGCCCACCAGCACGATGAGCAGCAGGGCCCCCACCTGCCATCGCCAGACCGGTGCGATGAACCGGGAAGGCACTCTCCGCCAGCCAGCCGCCGGCCGGCGTTCCGCTGTCATCGTCTCTGCCAAACGCCCTCCGGGTGGCGAGTTGCGCTACAGGATACGATGGCCGCCGCTCACGCGGACGCGCCCCGCTCCGCCCCGGTGATCCCCGCGCCCCGGAGCTCTTCCCGCTCCCGTCCTTCGAACCCCAGCTCTGCCAGCACCTCCTCCGTGTGCTCGTCCAGCTGCGGCGCAGCCGACCTGATCCGCGTCGGTGTGGCGTCCATCCGAAGGGGCGGCCCGAACGTCTTGTACGTCCCGAACAGCGGATGCTCGATGTCCACCACGTAGCCGTTCTCGATCAACTGCGGGTCGTGGAACACGTCCGGCGGGAAGTTCAGCGGCCCGCACGGCACGCCGCCCGCCCGCAGCGCCTCGATCCACTCGGCCGTCGTCCTGGTCAGGAACAGGTCTTCAGTGGTCCGCACCAGCCGGGTGAGCCTGGTGTAGGCCTCCGGCGCGCCGAGCTCGAATCCCGGTTCGGTCCGCGGGTCCTGGACGCCGGTCACCGCCCGGAACCGCGCGTTGAGCTGGGGGCTCAGGCACCCCACGCTCACGAAGCTGTCGCTCGTCCGGTAGTGCCTGAAGTAGATGTTCGCGTACCCGCCGCGCACGTAGTGCCGCTCCCAGATGGCCCGCTGCTCCTCGAACGCGGCGCCCCGCCCCCGCGCCTGCGCGATCTCCTCCCGGTATGGCTCATCCTTCTGGGCGTCCGTGGCCCCGAACCAGCTCAGCAGTTGATGCCCGAGCGCCATCGCCGTCGAAAGCAGCGAGGTCTCCACGCGCTGGCCCTGACCCGTCAGGTCCCGATGCCGCAGTGCCGCCACCACCCCGAGGGCCGAGAACGCCCCCGTCCCCATGTCGTTGAAGGCCGGCCGGATGTTCATCGGCACACCGTCCCGCTCCCGCGCCGTCAACACCGACGTCCCCGACATCGCCTGCACGACCACGTCGTAACCAGGGTCGCCCCCGAACGGTCCGCGCTTGCCCAGTGGCACATGCTCCAGGAACACGATGCGCGGGTTGATTGCGGCGAAGTCTTCGTAGGCCAGCCCGTACCGCGGCAGGTCCGCCGGCTTCATCGACAACATCGCGACATCCGCCCAGCGCACGAGCGCCTCCACCACCGGCCGCGACTCCGGCCGCGTCACGTCCAGGCAGATCGACCGCTTCCCCCGGTTCACCAGCGTGAAGCCCTTGCTTTCGCCCGGGAGGATCGGCTCCATCGTGTAGCGGATACCGTCGCCGGCCGGGGGCTCAACCTTGATCACGTCCGCGCCCATGTCGGCCAGCAGCAGCCCCGCAAACGGGATGGCGAGCGCCTGCGCGAACTCGACGACGCGCACGCCCTCGAGCGCGCCCGGTGGGGTTGCTTCACTCATGGCCGCGAACGATACAGGATGCGCCCGGGGCGCTACCGCTCTTTCAGCAGGTCCCGGATCTCCCGCAGCAGGGCGATGTCCTCCGGCGTCGGTACATCGGCAGCCACTTCGCCCCGCTTTCGCCGCGCCGCCAGCGCGTTCAACGGCTTCACCACGACAAAGAAGATCACCGCCGCGATCGACACGAACGAGATCACCGCGTTGATGAACGCCCCGTACAGGAAGCGCGAGTCGTTGATCGTGAAGTCTAGCGCGCTGAAGTCCGGCTCGCCGAAGATCGCGCCAATCAGCGGCGTGAACAGGTTCTCCACTGCCGAAGTCACCACGGCCCCGAACGCCGCACCGATGACCACCGCTACCGCAAGGTCGATGACGTTGCCTCGCAGGATGAAGTCGCGGAACTCCTTGACCATCGCAGCACCTCCCAATTTCCGCGGGATACTACGGCCAATTCCCATCCGCCACAACAAAACGGACTGCCTGCGGATCCGGCAAGCCCCCGCGCGGTGCGCCGTGCCGGCTACGTGTACGAGGCCGCCTTGACCTCCCCGCCCGCGCCGCGCCGGACCGTCTCGACGCACTCCGCCACCGCTGCCACGTACTCGTCCGCGCTCTGCTCGTGCACCGGCGTCGCCATCACGTGGATGCCGTCGGGGTGGGTCGTGCGGCCGCTGTACCACCCGCGCGCGATCATCTGGGCTGCCACCGCTCCCATGTCCACTCCCTCTGCGCCATACGCGAAGGCGTACAGGGGCGGCGCCCCGTGCACACGCAGCCCTTCGATCCCCGAAAGGCCGGCGATGATCCGCGCCTTCGCCCGCATGCTCGCTGCCGCGATCTCCCGGTAGCCCTCGCGCCCGAGGAAGTTCAGGGCCGCCCACGCAGCCGCAATCGCCCCGCCCGGCCGCGTCCCCGTGAACGTCAGCGACGAGTAGATGCCGCTCGGCCAATCGTCGAACGTGTAGCGCGCGAACTCCCGGTGGGCCCGTGTCCGGAAGGTCACCGTCGAGGCCGGCTTCGCCGCGTACCCCGACTTGTGCAGGTCGGCCGAAATCGATGCGACCCCGGGCACGCTGAAGTCGAACGGCGGTACCTCGTACCCCACCTCGCGCACGAACGGCGCCAGGATCCCGCCCACGCACGCGTCCACGTGTAGCCAGAGCCCGCGCTCCGCAGCGATGGCGCCCAGCTCCGGGACCGGGTCTACCATCCCGAGCGAGTAGCTCGGCGCCGAGGCGTACATGCCGACAGTGTCCGGTCCAATCGCCGACTCGATGGCGGCCGGGTCCGCGCGGAAATCTTCCCCCACCGGCACGCGCGTCACGCGCATACCAAGCAGGTGCGCCGCCTTGTTCAACGCCGGGTGCGCCGAATGTGGGGCGACGATCTCCGGCTGCCGCACCTCCGGGCGCTCCTTTCGCGCCCACTCCCGCATCGCCGTGATGCCCTGGAAGATGCTCTCCGTGCCGCCGGAGGTGAAGATCCCCGCCGTCTCTTCGTCCCCGCCCAGCAGCCCTCGCACCATCGCCAGGACTTCGTTCTCCATCCGCCCAATGCTCGGGAACGCCTTCACGCCGAGGCCGTTCTCTACCAGGAACATCCCGAACGACTCCCGCAGCACGTGCTCCAGCTCATCGTTGGCGTACCACACGAACGCGCCATGGCGGCCGTGCTTCCAGTCCAGGTCGTGGCCCCGCATCGCCTGCATCTCGGGCTCGAGCTCCGCCCAGGGCCGGCCCTTATCGGGCAGTTGCATCACCATCGCTGTCCTCCGTGGCGCGCTCGCCGCCGCGGAGCTTACGCGTGCCTCCCGCGACGCGCAGGCCCTACGGCTTCGGGGTCAGCCCCGACTCTTCCTGGATCGCCCTGATGATCTCCCGCGCAGCCTTCTCGCCACCCTCCCTCACCAGGTGCACCCCGTCCGGGTGGCGCATCAACTTCACCTCCCCGTCGTCATCCACCACATAGGCGTCATACCCGCCCCCCGCCGTTACGAACAGTGGCCACAGGTCCACGAACCGCACCCAGTACCGTTTCGTGGCCTCCTCCTGGTAGATCACGTTCAGCTCGGCCATCCGCGTCGAGAACTCCTCGCTCCGCA
>JAHDWR010000095.1 GCA_023382755.1 Dehalococcoidia bacterium | reverse complement strand
CCCTACACTATCGAAGATATTCCGAATCGTCCTGCCCGCCGGGAACAGTTGCACTCCTGGGGGATGAGGACGTTCCAGTGCCGGTTGTCGGTCCGCGCGGCCCGGCGACCCGAGGGCGGCCGTATACTCACGGTATGAATCGACTCCCTGCCTCCGTCCGGGCTGCTTTCCTGATCTCGTTCGCCGTTGCCGCGGGGGTCGCGGCTGCCCTGGGTGCTCCGGCGGGGACGACCCGGGCTGACGATGATGGCCCGGTCTCACTCCACGTCGAACAGCTTGAATCCGGGCAGTTCGTCTATGCCGTGTTCCATGCGCTCGACCGGGATGGCTTCTGTAAACCGCCGGCGGGCGCGGTAAGCCTCCATCCCGTGCTCGACATGCCCGTGGACTTCGTCATCGAAGCTGGCGAGGGCGTCATCATCGACACCAGCAACCGCGACACGACCCCGGGGCGCAGCAAGACCGCAGTCCCCACGTTTTCGACGGCCGTAAACTCCGGGGCCGCCATCCAGGTGGCGACCTTCCCGCCACTGGTCGAGGGCCTGGCGGATGAGTGCCAGGCGTGGGTGAAGATCTCGCAGAGCATCCCGGGGCCGCTCCGGGTGCTGGTCACGGTGCCCGGCGAGAACGGGGGCAAGGTCGGATTCATTGCGGACCTCGGGCGCACGACAACAGTCGACGTGGCCCTGGAGTTCCGCTGGAACCTGGTCACGTGGCCGGGGGAGGATGGAGTGCCGCCGGCTGGGGCGCTAACCGGGGCAGGTGGCGACTCGGACATCACGTCGAAAGTGACTGCGTTGTACGGGTGGGATGCCGCCACGCAGTCGTGGCACGCCTATTTTCCGTCGGGCGCCGGGGTGCCGGGAGCGAACAACCTGACGGCGTTGAAGGCGGGGACAGCGTACTGGGTCGCGATTTCGGGGCCAGGTTCGGTGCGGTGGAGCATTCCCAACTAGGCGGGCCTTCGGGGAAAGACTACCTGCCGTCGGTGGTGCATTTCGCAAACGTCATTCGGCTATACTCGCCGGAGTTCTTGCCCGAGGAGCGGTGCACATGACCGACCAAGCTACTTCCACATCGAAGCCGGCGCCGAAGGCAGCGCCAAAGTGGGAATCCGACGCCCGGGAACGGATCAGGGCAGGCATTCGGACCATCAGCAAGCCGCTGGCGGGACTCATCGAGCGTGATGCGAACGAAGGCGACACGCGCCACCTCGTAACCGACTTTCTCTGTGACATCCTCGGATACGACAAGTACGAAGACCTCACCACGGAGTACCAAGTGAAGGGCGAGTTCGCTGACTATGGTGTCCGCATCGACAAACAACTTTCCGCCTTCATTGAAGTCAAGCGAGTCACGACGAAGCTCGGGCCTAAACACCTCCGGCAGGTCGAGGTATATGCGATCAACGAAGGCGTCGAATGGGGAATCCTGACCAACGGAAACGACTGGCAGGTCTACCATCTCGCGCCGTCCGCACAGCGAATTCCAGGGGTGCCGTCGACTGGCCCGTTGGTTGACATCGACTTGACGCTCGACGTGTCGTTGCTGGGCCCTGAACCTCCGACGCAAAAGGTCAGCAAGCTCTTCTACATGTCTCGCGAAGCCATGAAGCGCCATCAAATGGACGAACTGTGGAAGGCGAGACGAGCAACCTCGCCCAAGTCGTTGGCGTCGATCCTCGTCTCAGATCCCGTTTTGGAGGCCATGCGCAAGGAAGTCCGCCGCCGAAGCGGACACGCAGCAACCTCCCGCGAAATCGCCGATGCGCTGAAGAGCAGCGTGATCCGGCCTGATGTGGGCTAACCAGCGCGAGGCGTTTCCCACGACAATCAGGCGCGAACTGGCAGCCGGGTGGAGCAAGGACGAGCCGCCCGGTAGAGTTCGCGCGATGAAGTGGACGTGCGCGCGATGAGCACCGAACCGGCTGCGAGGCCGATGGTCGAGGGGATCTTCACGCCGGCGGGGGCTGACGGGCGAGCGCACCTGTTGTGTTCGCGGTGTGCCTGCGGAGCGGTTGCGTTCCCGGCGCGCCAGCGGTGCGCGGCATGCTCGGGGACCGACCTGGCTGTGGAAGAGGTGCCCACCGAGGGGAAGATCTACAGCTGGACCACCTCGCCCGGGAGGACCGTGCGGGTGGTGGCGCAGGTACAGTTCGCCAACGGCCTGATGGCGCAGGGGCACGTGAGCGCCGAGCCGGGGGACGTGCGGATCGACCAGCGGGTGCGGACGATGGCGGTGCAGGTGGACTACGCGGACGACGGCACCCCGCTGCTCTCGTATGCGTTCGAACCGGCCGGGGAGGCAGGCTGATGGCGGTTGTCGCAGGCGTTGGGATGGTGCCGTTTGGGCGGCACCCGGACAAGACAGTAGCGGACCTTGGCACGGGGGCCGTGCTGGCCGCCCTCGCGGATGCCGGCCTGCCCTGGAAATCCATCGAGGTGATGCACTGCGGCGCGGCGGGCGCGGGATTGACGCCCGGGACACGCATCGGCGCCCAACTGGGACTGACGGGCATCCCGATCACGAACATCGACAACGCCTCGGCGAGCGGTTCGAGCGCTTTCCGGCTGGCCTGCCAGGACGTGGACTCGGGAGCCGTCGACATTGCCCTGGCCGTGGGGGTTGGGAAGTTCGGTCGTACCTTGCGCCTCGATGGCGGCCTCGGCGCGCCGGAGCCGGGAACCGCGGAACACCGCGAACGCCAGATCGGCGCGATGCAGGGACCTCTGCCCCCGGCCGGGTTGTTCGCGATGCGGACACGGCGGCGCATGCACGAGTTCGGCTCGAATATGGACCAGTTCGCGCTGGTGGCGGTGAAGAACCGCAAGCACGCGATGCTGAATCCCTACGCGCAGATGCGCGAGCCGATGACCCTGGAGGACGTCCGCAACGCGCGGATTGTGGCGGACCCGCTGACGGTGCCTCACTGCTGCCCGGTCGGCGATGGCGGCGCGGCAGCCATCGTGGTGAGTGAGCGCAAGGCGCGGGAACTCGGCATCGGTCCGGCGGTCCGCGTGATCGCGTCGGCGTTCCGGACACCAACGCTCGCGGGAGTGATGAACGCCCAGGACGCCGATACGACGGTCGCGACCGTACAGGCGGCCTATGCGCAGGCCGGGCTCGGGCCGAAGGATATCGACCTGGTGCAGGTGCATGACGCGTTCACGGTCGAGGAGATCGAATACTGCGAGAGCATGGGCTTCTGCGAACGCGGCTCAGGCGAGGCGGCGGTGGAGCGGGGGGAACTGAGCATCGGCGGGCGGATACCGTTCAGCACGGACGGCGGCCTGCTTTCGCGCGGCCATCCGCTGGGCCCGACGGGCCTCGCCCAGGTGCACGAGACGGTGCTGCAATTGCGCGGAGCGGCCGGCCAGCGACAGGTCGAGGGTGCGCGGACGGGGCTGGTACACATGGTCGGCATCGGCGGCGTGTGCCTGGTACACATCCTGCAAACGCAGGCGCCATAGCGCGCCGAGAGTTCGGGCTACGCGCCCGAGCCAACCTCCGGGAGCAGGGAAAGATCGGCCCCCTGCCCGTCGACGGCAGTGCTGGCGCGCGTGAGGAGGTCGGCGAGGTCGGCGAGGTCGTCGAACCGGGCACGGCTGACCTCGGGATTGGCGCCCGCCATGTTCATGCGCTAGCCGGCGAAGTACAGGCTGCGCCGCAAACGAACGTACCGCTCCGCGGCGACCCTTTCAGGACTGCGCCACGGGAAAGCCGCCCACGCCCCGGGGGACCCTTAGTCCAGGCCCTGCGGAAGCAACAGGCCGGCGAAGACGAGGTCGATGTCCTCGTGGCCGGCGTCGCGCATCTGCTGAGCGAAAGCGCGGGCGCGCGCGAGGTCGCCCAGGTCGGCGTCGTTGCGGGCGAGGAATTCCCAGCAGGTCAGGAGGAGGCGTTTCAGTCCACCTTCGACATTGCGGGCGCGCGAGACGAGCGCGGGCTCGATGGCGCGGATGCTCGACGGGTCGGCGTTGAGTTCCCTGGCGAGGGTGTCGAGGTGATGCTCGAGGGCGAGCGCGCAATCGCGCACGGCTCCGCGGACATCGGAGGCGGAGGCGGCAGCTTCGAGTTGCTCGGCCGCGAAGAGGAGGGATTCAACGATCCTGCGTCCGCGTTCTTCACTCATGGTTGTCCTCCTGTCACTCCGGCCGCCGTCCCGGCGCCATCGCCGCCGTGACGCTCGCCGGCGAAGCGAGAGCGGGCAATCAGCGCGAAGAGCACGGCGACACCCGCAAGGCTCGCAACGAATAACCAGCGCATGGGCGGTCACCTCTCACTGCATGGTAGCTTGCGGCGGCAAGACCTCCCCTGAACACGGCCCATAGACGGATTTCCCGGGACCGAATGGCGGCCGGGCACGGCCGGGATGGTGGCGCGTGCGCGGGAAGTCGCGGCAGACTGGAGTGATGACATCGTTTGGAAACCTCGAGACGCGGGTGGAACCGCTTGCGACGCTGATGCGCGAGCACGTCGAGATCCATGGCCTGGTCACCGGGGCAAAGGAGAAGGTGGTCGCCGCGCTGGAGGCCCCGGGAGATCCGGGCCTGGCCGTGGGGGCACTGGGCGTGGTGCGCGACCTGGATGCCTACATGGCCGAAAACCTGGTCATCCACATCGCGAAAGAGGAGGACGTGCTCTTCCCGGCGATGCGGGGCCTTGCAGCGGCGCTCGACCAGGTGGTCGATGAGATGGTGGAACAGCACGACGAAGTGCGGGACCGGCAGGCCACGCTTGCGAGGGCTCTTGGCACCATGGCGGGGGGCCACGACGAAGTGCATGCGGCGCGTTCGGAAGTCGCATCGGCAGTCATTCGGGTGGCCACCGGCGGAATGACGAGCGAGAAGCTCGAGGAGATCCTCGATGCGTTGAAGCGCCTCGATTGGATCTTGCAGGGGCACTTCGGCGATGAGGAAGACGACCTGTTCGTGCCCGCGCTGGAGTTGCTCAGCACCGAGACCTTCGCGGAGATGGCCCGGCAGGCTGCCCGCATCGAAGGTGGAATCGCTTAGTAGTCGCCCGAGAAGGTATCGCACTGACCGGGGTCGCCAGATTCGAAGCCGCGCTTGAACCAGCTGACGCGTTGCTCCGACGAGCCGTGCGTCCAGGTTTCCTGGTTGATGGCGGTGCCGGACTGTTTCTGGATGCGGTCGTCGCCAACGGCGGAGGCCGCGTTGAGCGCCTCCTCGATGTCGCCGCTCTCAAGGAGACCGGCCTGATAGACCGAGTAGGCCCAGGCGCCAGCGAAACAGTCGGCCTGGAGTTCCTGGCGGACCGAGTATTCGTTGGCCTTCGACGGGGCCTTTTCTGACGCGTCGCGGACGGCGGCGTTGACGCCGGTCAGGTTCTGGACGTGGTGGCCGAGTTCGTGGGCGATGACATAGGCCTGGGCGAAGTCGCCGGAGAACTGGAGCTGAGCGGCCAGTTCGGCAAAGAAGGTGAGGTCGATGTACGCGGTCTGGTCGGGCGGGCAATAGAACGGCCCGACGGCCGACGGTGCCGACCCGCAACCGCCAGTGGTAACCGAGCGCTCGAAGAGCACGAGCTTTGCGCGCTCGTAGGTGGAGCCGGAGGCCTTGAATTCCTGGGCCCAGAAGTCCTGGATGTCATCGAGGACGAAGGAGACGAAGGCCACTTCATCGGCCTGGGGGTCGGGCGCGTTGGGGACTGACGAGGCGGTCCCGGGTTGCTGGACGCCCGCCATCTGGCCAAGGATGTCGCCAATATCGATGCCGGAGCCGCTGCTCCCTCCTCCACCCATGAGCTGGCTCCCGCCAAGTAGGGCGAGGACAAGCATCACGAGGATTCCGCCGATGCCGCCCTTGGCGCCGCCGGGAATGGCCAGCCCACGCCCGGCCGAGGCGCGCGTCTCGGCACGCTTATCGATGAGGTCGGGACTGAGTTCCCTGTTGCGCCGAATCTTCATCAAGTCCTCCCCGGCCAGTATGCGGCAGTGAGCGCTCGGCCGCCCACGGCCGTTCGGCGCAAATGAGCATGGTCGCCTAGACTGTGGCCGATGCCTTCGTTTACCTGTGGTGCGTGTGGCCGGGAGTTCACGCTCCCCGAGGCGGTGAGGGCGAAGTATCCAAACTGGACACCCCGGCAATGCATGGAGTGCAGGGACAAGCCGCAAAACGGCGAGGGAGGCGGGCCGGGCAAGCGCCCGCGCGCACGGGGCAGTTCGGTAACGCGGACGCAGAGCCTGACGACCGCCGAGGTGCTCAGGCGATTCGACGGCGGCCCGGAGACGGGCATCTTCACGGACGGTTCGTGCCAGGGCAACCCCGGCCCGGGCGGCTGGGGAGCAGTCTATGTGCGAGACGGCGCGATCATCGAGGAGCGCCACGGAGATGCCCCCAGCACGACAAACAACCGGATGGAACTGACCGCGATGATCAACGGGCTGGAGATGGCGCCGGCCGACCTTCCGGTGACCGTGTATTCGGATAGCCAGCTGGTGGTGAACACGCTCACGCGGTGGGCGAAGGGGTGGGAATCGCGAGGGTGGAAGCGGAAGGAGGGCGAAGTGAAAAACCTCGACCTTGTGCAGCGTGCATGGGCCCTCGTACAGGAGCGGCCGTCCGTGCGGATCGAGTGGATCAAGGCGCACGATGGCTCGCGTTGGAACGAGTACGCTGACGCATTATCGACCGCGCACCTTCGCCCTGAAGTATGAGCCTGCCGCCTGTCACGATCCTGTAACCTGTGACCTGCTGTGTTGGTCACAGGCCGGAGGGAGACACTCAGCCATGATGCAACCCGACGAGCAACGAGACATCCACGAGCTTCGTGGCATCCTGGTCGAAGTCGCGGAGACGCTCGAAGCCGTGATCATCGCGCTCCAGGCGGAACGTTCGGGCACCGAGCCCGGGTTCGTGATCCGCGAGGCGGTCCGCCGCGTGGTGCAACTGCGCCAGCACCTGGACTCACTGGAGGAGCGGGGCGCCTGAGCGCCGTCAGGTCCCGGAGACGGTCATCTCGCGCACGCGGACGGTGGGGGCAGCGCTCGAACCGAACCACGCCATGTCGGTGCCCACAGCATCGATGCCTGCCAGCATCGCATCCATCCGGCCGGAGATATTGATTTCGGTGACCGGGTAGGCGACCCGGCCGTTCTCGATCCAGAAGCCCCCGGCGCCGCGCGAATAGTCTCCGGTGGTGGGATTGAACCCGCTGCCCATGAGCGTCGTGAGGTAGAGGCCGTTGGAAACGCCCGCGATCACTTCATCCGGCGGGGTGGTACCGGCCTCGAAGACCAGGTTCGATGGGCCGGGGGCCGGGAGCGACTCGATCCCGCGCTGCGCGCTGCCCGTGGTCTGGTTACCTGTGCGGCGGGCGGTGTAGCAGTCCAAGAGAAAGCCCCGGAACACTCCCGCTTCCATGACCGGGTTTCGCCGCGTGGCGACCCCCTCGCCGTCGAAGGGGCGCGAGCCGAAGCGCCCCGGGATGGAAGGGGCGTCGGTGATGGTGACGAGCGAAGACCCGATCGCCTGGCCGGTGCGGCCCGCAAGGAACGTGGCGCCCCGGTACAGGGCGCTCCCAGTGGCACAGCCCACGAGGTCCCCCATGAGGGAGACCGTCATCATCGGTTCGAAGATAACCGGGACCTGGCAGGTCGCGACCTTGCGAGCGCCCAGCTGGTCGATAGTCCGGCGCGCAGCGATGCGGCCGACCTCTTCGGGTTCGGCGAGGCGGTGGAGGCTACGTTCTGCGGAATACCAGTAGCCATTGCGCTTCTTGCCTTCGGCGTCGTCGGCAATGGCCTCGACGACGAGCGAGACGGTGGTGGCGGGGTAGGCGCCGGCAAAGCCGAGCGAGTTCGCGAGGGCCACCTCGCCGATTCGGGTCGAAAGGCTGGCGCCATCCGAGTTGTTGATTCGGGGGTCAGTGGCGAAGGCTGCGCCTTCGCAGGCCTTCGCCATCTGGACCTTCTGCTCGGTCGTCAGGGATTCGAGGTGTTCGTCATAGAGAGCGAGCCCCGAAGCGCTCGTCTCCGTCGCGAGCAGTGACGCCTCCGGCAGGCCGGCGAATTCGTCCGGTTCGGAGATGGCAGCCAGTTCGACGGTCTCGGCGGCGAAGCGCTCAAGGGATGCGGGGGAAAGGTCGGATGTCGAACACACCGCGGTGCGGCCGCCGTTGATGACCCGGAGTCCAAGCGACATGGAGCCGGCTTCGATGAGTTTTTCCAATTCGCCCAGGCGGACGGTCACGTTGGACTCGGTGTACATGGAGACGATGGCGTCGCACTGCTGGGCGCCGGCGGCCCGTGCAAGCTGGACGGCGCGGCGGGCGATCTCGATGGGGGTTGGGCCTTCCACGTTAGAGTGCTCCTTGGTCGGGGTTTCTTCCCTCACCCCTGCCCTCTCCCGCGGCGGGAGAGGGCAGGGGTGAGGGCCTGCGCCGGTTCATTAGACCTTCGTCCCTCCGACCGTGATGCCGGAGACAAGGACGGTCGGCATGCCGACGCCCACGGGCACCGACTGGCCGTCCTTGCCGCAGGTCCAGCGCCCGTCGGAGAGCTGGTAATCGTTGGCGACCCGGGTGACCTTCGAGAGCACGTCGGGGCCGTTGCCGATGAGCATGACGTTGCGGAGCGGAGCGGAGAGCTTGCCGCCTTCGATCATGTAGGCCTCGGTGACGGAGAAGACAAAGTCGCCGTTCGAGATGTTGACCTGGCCGCCGGAGTAGGACACAGCGTAGATGCCGCGGTCGACGCCGCGAATGATGTCCTCGGGGGCGTCCTGGCCGGGGAGCATGAAGGTGTTGGTCATGCGGGGCATGATGTAGTCCTTGAAGGTCTGACGGCGGCCGGAGCCGGACGGCGCCACGCCGAAGTGGCGGGCGCTGACCTCGTCGTGGAGGTAGCCGCGGAGGGTACCGTCTTCGATGAGGACGTTCCGGGTAGTCGGGTTACCCTCGTCGTCGACGTTGATGGAGCCGCGGGAGCCGGCGATGGTGCCATCATCGACAACGGTCACCAGGGGGCTCGCCACGGGCTGACCGATGCGACCGGTGTAGTTGCTGGTGCCCTTGCGGTTGAAGTCGGCTTCGAGGCCGTGGCCGACCGCCTCGTGGAGGAGGACACCGCTATCGCCGGCGGCGAGCACGACCGGGAGCGTCCCGGCGGGGGCTTCGCGCGCATCCTGCTGGAGGACGGCCTGGCGGGCAGCGTCGGTGGCAAGGGTTTCGGGCGTGGTGACCGTGTCGAAGTACTCGATGCCGAGGCGTCCGCCACCGCCGGTGCGGGCAACCTGGCGGCTCTCGCCTTTCTCGGAGAGGGCGCTGACGTTGAAGCGGATGAGGGGCTGGACGTCGCCAACGACCTTGCCATCGCTGCGGGCGATCATCACGTACTTCACTTCGTCGCCGATGCTGGCATCGAGGCGGGCGATGCTGGAGTCGTAGGCACGCGCGGCCCGGTCGGCGCGTTCGAGAAGGGCGACCTTTGCAGCGGGCGGTTCATCGGTCAGTGTCTCATCGAACCGGTAGAACGAACCTTCGCCGGCAAGGAAGGGAGTGGCGTCGACCGCCACCGGCCGCTCGTCGCTGGTGCCGATGCGGGAGGCTGTCTCGGCGGCGCGCCGCATGGCCGCAACATCGAGCGACTCGGTGTAGGCGTAGCCGATTGCGTCGCCTTTGACGACGCGGATGCCGACGCCCTGCGCGACGTTGCGCGATGCGGACTTCACGCGCTGGTCCTCCCACTGGATGGCACTGTTGGTGCGGTGTTCGAAGAAGAGCTCGGCGAAGTCACCGCCGCGGCTGAGGGCGATGGAAAGCAGCGACGACATCACCGTGGGATCGATGCCGTAGCGGTCGTTGAAGAAGGCGAGGGCTTTCGCGCCGGGGCCGGTCATGAGGACTCCCTCCTGGGGCCGAAGGATGACTCGCTTCATCGTAGAGGGTCTGGCCGCAATTCGCCCTTGGCGTGGGGACCGGCGTAGTCCGTTTGGGCGGCCGCGTGTAACGTCGGAAGACGGGATTGCTCCTGCGTCCAAGGGATTGTCGTTGTCTTCTCGCGCA
Source organism: Dehalococcoidia bacterium (assembly GCA_023382755.1). Lineage (GTDB taxonomy): Bacteria > Chloroflexota > Dehalococcoidia > Tepidiformales > Tepidiformaceae > Amarobacter. The sequence continues at coordinate 2,283 of JAHDWR010000095.1, read as the reverse complement.
CGGCCGGCTGAACCTCCCAGACCTCGCGCCGGCGGGTTGATCGCGCCCGGCCGGCCGCTTGCGTCGCTCCGGCACCGGGACTTCCGGTTCCTGCTCGCTTCGACGATGGCCTTGCAGATCGGTTCGTGGGTCCAGATGATCGGCCAGGGGTGGCTGGTCTCCAACGACCTGGGGGGTTCGGCGACGGACCTGGCGCTGGTGGCGCTGTTGCGGGGGGCGTTCCTGGTGTTCCTCTCGCCGTTCGGGGGTTATGTGGCGGGGCGGTTCGAGCGGCGCCGGCAACTGATGATCTACACGTCGGGCAGCGCGCTCATTGCCGCGACGCTGGCGGTGCTGGTCGCGACGGGTGCCATCGAGATCTGGATGGTGTACGTGACGGCGGCCGCGGCGGGTATCGTCGAGGCGCTGGCCGGGCCGATCCGGAGCCTGCTGGTGTTCGATACGGTTGGCCCCGACGAAATGACGAACGCGGTGGCGCTGAACTCGCTTGGCGGGAACGCGATGCGCGTCATCGGCCCGGCCATCGGCGGGGCATTGATCGGGCTCATCGGGACGGAAGGCACGTTCGAAGTCCAGGCGGTGTGCCTGGTCCTTGCGGTTGTGCTGACGTCCCGCCTGCGCCGTTCGGAGCCCGAACTGGTCGAGAACCGGGAGGGCGTGTTCGCGAGCGTGGCCTCGGGCCTGCGGTATGTGGCGAGCGATCGGCGGATGACGCTGATCGTGGGGATGGCGATCCTCCCCAGCCTGCTGGTGTATCCGTACGTCAACTTCCTCCCGGTGTTCGCAACCACGGTGCTGGATTCTGGATCGCAGGGATACGGGTACCTCGCGGCGGCGGTGGGGCTGGGGTCCCTGCTCGGCGGGGCCATCGTGGCGGTGGCCTCGAATCGCTCGCGTATCGGGCCCTGGATGATGTGGGCGTGCTTCTTCTACTGCTCGTCGGTGGGGATGTTCACGCTGACGCGAAACCTCTGGCTGGCGGTGGGCGCGCTGGCCGTGGCCGGGATCTTCCACAGCGTCTATTCGGCCTTCAACGCCTCGCTGATGCAGATGAAGGCGGCGCCGGAGTACCGGTCGCGGGTGGTTTCGCTGCAAACGATGACCTGGGGACTGACGCCCTTCGCCGGGCTCTTGATGGGCGCTATGATCGATCGGTGGGGAGCGCCCCACGTCGTGGGCGCCTGGATGGTCGTGGCGGCTCTCCTTACGTTGATCCTGACCGTGAGCTCGCGCGAGCTTCGGCGCATCTGAGGTCCCGATGCAACATCTCCTCAGCGTCCTTGCGGCGGGCCTCCGCCGGCTGGAGCCGGATGGCCGGCCCACAGGGGAGCCCGGCTCGGTGGAGGACCTCCATGGGTTGAACTCGCTCTTCGTGGTGGACCTGGAGATGAGCGGGCCGAACGCGCAGATGCACGAGATCCTGGACGTGGGCGGAGTGCGCGCCCAACTGGCGCGCGGCGTGGCGGAGGAAGAGGCGTGGGGGGCACGGGTGAAGCCGCGCCACATCGGCAATGCCGTGCCCGGCGCGCTGAAAGTGGTCGGGTACAGCTCCAAGGACTGGAAGTCGGCGCTGGAGCTGGAGGAAGCATTCGACCGGTTCGCCATGCTGGGGCGGGACTCGGTGATCACCGGCTGGGGGATCGGGCAGGACATGACGTTCCTGGTGGAGACGTTCCGGCGCCTGCAGCAGCCCTGGCCGTTCGCGACCGTGGCACTCGACGTGCAGCCGATCGCACGCCAGTTACTGCGGAACGGCGGGCAGGTCGATCGCTTTAACCTGGGGCACGTGGCAGACCGGCTCGGCATCGGCCGGATGGGCGAGCATGGCGCGCTGGCCGACGCCTACGCAACGTATGACGTGCTGGTGAAGTTGCTGGAACTGGCACCAAAGGGATCTGCTTCGCCGGCGCCGTAGCGGAGGCTCACCAGGTGTGCTCCATCTCGTGGGGCGGGTAGGTGGTGCGGAAGGCGTCATCCCAGCGGTCGAGAACCGATTCGTCGTCAACCTCCAGCAAACCCGCCCGCCAGGCGACTGACGGGCGAAGAAAGCCCCAGGCTATCTGGGCGAGGGTGTCTGGCGCCAGGGTCGCTTCGATGCGTTCGCCGTCAGCTCTGCGCATGGAGCCGCCCTCGCCGCCGGTGGAGAGGCGCCACTCGCCCGAGTTCCACGGGCAGAAGTCGTCGGCCAGCCGGAAAGTGACCTCGGTGTCGATCGGATAGGGACGAAATTCGAGGGCGCGGTCGACGGACACGAGGCGGGCCATGATGCCATCGCGGACGGTG
>JAHDWR010000094.1 GCA_023382755.1 Dehalococcoidia bacterium | reverse complement strand
CTGCCGGGCGTTCCGGCGGATTGTACCGGCTTCCGTGCTCGTAGACGACCATGCCCCCGGGGGCGAGCAACCGGGGGATGCCCATCAGGGTCTCCTCCGCTCCCTCGTCGTTGTAGGGCGGGTCCAGGAAGACCAGTTCGAAGGCAGCGTCATCGAGCTTCGACATGGCGGCCGGGAGCCGCCCGCGAATGACGGTGGCGCGTTCCTTGAAGCCGGCCCGGCTCAGGCTCTGCAGTATCGCCTGGACGGAGGCGGCCTCCCCTTCGACGAAGGCCGCGTGTGCGGCGCCGCGGCTCAAGGCCTCGATACCGAGCGCCCCCGTGCCTGCGTAGAGGTCCAACACGCGAGCGCCGGTGACGCGGTCACCGAGAATGTTGAAGATGGCTTCGCGCACGAGCCCGGAGGTGGGGCGCAGGCGGACGCCACGGGGCTCCGTGAGCGGCATGCCGCGAGCGGTGCCCCCCGCGATTCGGACTCCACGGCCGCTGGCCATCGCTAGTTACCCGGGGTGGTCGTTGCCACCGGGGTGCGCGTATCTCGCGCCTTAACGTTCACGGGCACGCTGTTCTCGAACATGGCGACGCCGTCGCTCAGCGTGAGGCTGATCGTATAGGTTCCGGGTTCGCCGGGGGTGAACCAGTTGGCCGTCCCTCGGCGGGTCGATTCCATCGTTCCCCCACTGGCCGCCCACTTTGGCTCCAGGTCCGCATCGTTCGGGCGGAGGAGGATGGGCTGGCCGCTGGTGATAAACGGGACGAGCGCGTTCCAGATGTTTCCGAGGTACCGGTCGTCACTGGCGTCATCGATCGCCACCCCGCCAAGTCTATAGGTTGGTATGAGTTCCAATTTGAATCCGATGCTGAAGAAATTCTCGATGTAGACGGTCCTGCTCCCGCCGCCCTGCGCCTGCTTGTAACTGAATGCGACGGTGGCCGTTTCGGCGAACCAGCGCACGCCGGAGAGGTTCTCATCGCGATCGATGTTGGTGCCTGCCACTTCAACGTTGGTGGAGGTCGTGATCGAATCGGCATCGGCGCGGACCGCGATTTGCGAGGCGATGTTCATCGCGTCCGTGAGTTTGTAGGTGGCGATCGTGTCGCCGCCGGTTTCCGTTGCGTAAGGCGAGACGGTGAGGAGGAGTTTTGCCGGCGTGACTCGCTCCGCGAGGTAGGCAAGGATTTCGGGCATGTCGAGCCGGTACTTCGCCTGGTCGCGGAAGGGGGCGACCTTGATCAGGTCGGCCGTCTTCGCGAGTGCCGCCCAGTCGTAGGCGCCCTCATCGATCCGGTTCTGGGCTTTGATGGGGGCCGGCAGGGTGAGCGTCAGCTGTTTGTTCTGGGCGTGGAGCGCCTCGTAAAGCTCACCGACAAACAGGGAAAACGACGTGCGCTGGGTGGCCGGCAGATCGAGGTAGGCAATGTCGACGCCGCGTACGTTGACTTCGGCGAGTTTCGCGACCACCTGGCGGACGTGGTTGGTCCGCGCGGCGGGGCTGGCAAGGATGCCCTCAACGATGGCCACCGCGCCCTGCGAGCTGGCATTGGCAGCGATGACGGGATAGACCTCGAACGAGCCATCGCTGGTGATGGCGCTCAGTTCGCCCTGGACCGCGCCGTCGGCGGCGGGGGAGAAGTCGATGGGGTGCACGAGGGTCACGTGACCCTCGGCCTCGGGATGGAGCCTGGCATTGTGGGGAAGGTACGCGGCGACGCTCCCGCCGGGCGTGTTCCGGCGCATCACGGCCATGACGGCCGGGACATCCGTGAAGGTTGCGCTAACCACCTTGCCCTGTGCATCGGGGATCGCGGGTGCGAGCGGCTCCCAGTTCCTGGTCTCTTCGACGTAGCGATAGAAGCTGAGCGACTGGCCGTCGCCCACCGTTTCGGAAAGCGCGACCTGCACGACAAGGTCGAACCCCGGCTGCACGGCGCCGCTCTCTTCGTTGTAGGCGAAGATCTTGGAGACGAACTGGTAGCCTTCGGGCGCGGCGATGTTGCGGTCGGAGGGGCAGTAGGGGTCGTCGCAGCCGCCGGCGCTGCCGCAGGCGCGGCTGACCAGGAAGAAGGCGATCACGAGGACGCCGACCACGATTGCCGCGAGCATGGCGAGGCGCCCGTATCCGCCGCCGGGCCGGCGGCCGCCGTACAGGCCAGGGCTGCTCCCGGCGCCCCAGGGGAGCTGACCGCCCCTTCGACTCATGTAGGAAGTGCCCTCGGGTGCGGAGAACACACGCTACGAACGTTTGGCAAGGCGAACCTCGACTTCGATTATCCGGCCATTCCGATTGAGGACAACCCGGACAGTATCGCCCGGAGCATGCGTCATCAGCGCGTTATAGAGGGGGTTTGAGCGATCGACGGCCGCGTCGCCGATCGTTGTGATCACGTCGCCCACGCGGATACCCGCCTCGGCCGCGGGCCCGCCCGGCGCGACGGCGGCCACCATCGCGCCCTCGTTCACGGCCGTCCGCGGCAGCCGGGAGGAGTTCTCGGCCGTGATCTCGATGTGTTCGAGGCCGAGGCTCGGGCGTTCGATTGGGCCGCCGTTCGCAATGATCTGGTTGGCAACCTGCAGGACCCGGTTGGCCGGCAGCGCGAAGGCGATCCCCTCGACGGTTGACCCAGAGCGGGACTGCCGGAGGACCGCGGTCGGCATGCCCACGAACTGGCCGGAGAGATTGAGCAGCGCGCCGCCGCTGTTGCCGTTGTTCACGGCGGCGTCGGTCTGGATCAGGTCTGCCTGGCGGACGCCATCGAAGACTCGCACGCGGTCGAGGCCGCTGATGACCCCGACGCTCACGCTCCCATCGAACTCCGCGAGGGGGTTGCCAATGGCGACCACGGTCTCGCCGAGGCGCAGCGCGGCGGAGTCGCCCGCCGGGATCGGCGTGAGGCCCCCCGGCCCGATTTGCAGCACGGCAACGTCGCTGAACGGGAAATCGTGGCCGACGAGGACCGCCGGACGTTCGGTCCCGTCGGCCAGGACGACTTTGAGCGAGTCGGTCCCGATGACGACGTGGGCGTTGGTGACGATGTGTCCGGCCTCATCGAGCACGACGCCGCTGCCGATGTCCTGTTCCTGGCCGGTCGGGGTCGATTTGATGCTTTCTATGCGGACGACGCCGGGGCGCGCCGCGGCCGCGACTTCGGCGATGGCGCTGGTCTGCTCCACGGTGAGGACGGCGGCTCTGGCGCCGCCGTCCTGTCCCGCATCTTCATCCGATCGTTCCAGCAAGGCCGCGACAACGACGCCACCGACGAGACCACCCAGGATGGCGGTCGCGAGCACCATGCCAGCCAACGCGAGCGGCCGGGGGCGCGACCACCCTCCCTGTGCGGGCCCCGGCTGCGCCCCGGACGGCGGATGCTCAGGTGTGACTTCCTCCCGCGGCGGCTGCCCGGCCGGGGCCGGGGGCGCGGGGAAGCGCCGTTCCCATGGGGGGCGGAACGGCTCGCCGGGTGCGTGCCCGGGGCCGCGAGGGTCGTCGTTCGTCAAGCCTGGCCTCTCGGTTTGTTTGCGGCGGATGGTGGCGCGCCGGTATACTCCGCCTGCGACTGAGGCGTTTCGTGGCCTCAGTCCCTTTTTTTCCCGGCGCCGTTGCCAGTTAGGGTACGACATGACCGATAAGCCCGTTCCACTGACGCGTGAAGGAAAAGCAAAGCTCGAGCACGAGCTCGAAGAGCTCCGCGCCCGGCGCCGTGAGGTTGCGGAGATGATCCACAACGCTCAGGAGCAGGGCACCAGCCAGAACGACGCCGAGTATGACGACGCGAAAATGGAGCAGGGGCGCGTGGAGGGTCGCATTCTCGAAGTCGAAGACATCCTCCGGCGGTCGCGTATCATCGATGAGGAAGGCGCGCACCACGCCGGCCGGGTCGTCCTTGGCAGCGGTGTCCAGGTGGACCAGGATGGCGCCACCCGCCATTACCAGATCGTCGGAGCCCCCGAAGCCGACCCGCTGAACGGGAAGATTTCCAACGAGTCGCCGGTCGGCGCCGCCCTGCTGGGCAAGGCGGTCGGGGATACCGTGGATGTGAACGTGCCCAAGGGCGTTATCAAGGTGAAGGTGCTCAAAATCGACTGACCGGCGCCGGTCTGCGATGGTAGATCCCGGGCCGCGTCGAAGCGGCCCGCTTGCGTTGTGGAAGGGGAATGGATCGTGGATGAGCTCATGGCGCAGCGTGTCGCCAAGGCCGAAGAGTTGCGCGCCGCCGGTATCGACCCCTACCCTCCACGGCTTACCCGTACGCACATGGCGGCGGACGTGACCCTCCTCGTCGAGGCCCTCCCCGAAGGGGAGTCGGAAGTCGAAGGCATCGACGTGGACGTCGCCGGCCGCGTGGTCGCCAAGCGCGATATGGGGAAGGCCACGTTCCTGGACCTGCTGGATGGGAGTGGACGCATCCAGGTACTGATACGCCAGAACTCCCTTGCCAACTACGATTCGCTCCGGCTCATCGACCTGGGCGACTTCATCGGTGTGAACGGGAGGCCTATCCGCACGCGGACCGGCCAGCCCACCGTGCAGGCCGCGCACTGGACGATGCTCACCAAGGCGCTCCACGCCCCGCCGGAGAAGTACCACGGGCTGGCGGACGTGGAGTTGCGCCAGCGCAAGCGATACCTGGACCTGATGGCGAACGAAGAGACGCGCCAGCGGTTCATCGTCCGCAGCAAAGTCGTCTCGGCTATCCGCCGCTTCCTGGATGGGCGAGGTTTCCTGGAGGTAGAGACGCCCGTCCTCCAGGAGGAAGCAGGCGGAGCCGCCGCCCGCCCGTTCACCACCTACTACAACGCCCTCGATGAAGAGCGGCACCTGCGGATCAGCCTCGAACTCTATCTCAAGCGCATGGTGGTCGGCGGCTTTGAGCGCGTGTACGAGATGGGACGCATCTTCCGCAACGAGGGACTCGGCGCCAAGTACAACCCGGAATTCACGATGATCGAGCTGTACCAGGCGTATGCCGACTACCACGATGTCTCGATGCTGGTGGAAGAGATGATCAGCTCGGTCGCCCACGAGGTCCTGGGCAAGAGCACGTTCACCTTCCGGGGCCAGGAAATCAGCCTGGAACGCCCGTGGCGCCGGGTAACGCTCCACGATGGGCTGCGCGAGTACGGGGGGCTCGACCTCGATGAGTATTCCACCGCCGAGACCCTCCGTGCCGAGCTCGAACGGCGCGGCCTCGAACTGCCTCCCGCCGCGGGGTACGGGAAGCTGGTCGATGAGGCCATGTCACACTACGTCGAACCTCGCCTGGTCCAGCCGACCTTCCTCATGGACTACCCGGTGGAACTTTCGCCATTGGCCAAGCGCCGCGCCGACAACCCCCGGCTCGTGGAGCGCTGGGAGGTATTCATCGGGGGTTTCGAGGCCGGGAATGCCTACACCGAACTCAACGACCCGGTCGACCAGCGCGCCCGGTTCGAAGAGCAGGCGCGACTCAAGGCCGCCGGCGACGACGAGGCGGAGCTGGTCGACGAAGACTTCCTGTTCGCGCTGGAGCACGGCATGCCCCCGACCGGCGGGTTCGGTATGGGCATCGACCGCTTGCTCATGATCCTGACCGAACAGGACTCGATCCGCGACGTCATCCTGTTCCCCCAGTTGAAGTCGATAAAGGGATGACCGTCGTCCCCTTCGAACGGCACCACACGGCAACTGCCTATGTGGTTGCCGGCGCACGGACGCTCCTGCTCTGGCACGGGAAGCTCCGGATGTGGCTTCCGCCCGGCGGCCACCTGGAACCGAATGAGGACCCGGTGCAGGGAGCTGTGCGCGAGGCACTCGAGGAGTCTGGCTTGCCCGTGGAGGTCATCGCGCCGCCGGGGCTGCTGGCGGTGGAACGCCCGCTCGTCCTGCCTCCGCCCGCCGTCATCCTCGTGGAGGACATCGTCCGGGACGACCAGCCGTTTCACCAGCACATCGACCACGTGTACTTCACGGTGGCGCGGGCGCGGGTCGATTTCGGCGCGCCGATCCCGCACGGGCAACACCACTGGTTCGCGATGAGCGAGCTTGCCGAGGCGTTTTCCCTCCCGGCGCCCGATGGTACGCTCGTGCCGGTTGCCGAGGACGTGCGACTCCTCGGCATTCGCGCACTATCTGCCGTCGCGGCCCGGGAGCCCTGATTCATGCTGAGCTTGCAGTACATCCGCGAGAACGTGGAGCGCGTAAAGCGCGATGTCCTGCTCCGCAACACCACGGCACCGATCGACCGCATCCTCCAGCTCGATGAGGACCGCCGCGGCTTGCTCCAGCAAGTCGAGGGTCTTCGCGCCAGGCGCAACACGGTGAGCAAGGCCATCGGCCAATCGAAGGACCCGGCCGACCGCGAAGTCCGCATCGCCGAAATGCGTCTCGTCGGAGATGAGATCGACCGCCTCGATGGCCGCCTGAAGAAGGTCGAAACCGAACTCCAGGAGAAGCTCTACGAAGTCCCGAACGTCCTCGACCCGAACGTCCCGAAGGGGCCGGACGAGACATCGAACAGGGTTATCGAGGTGGTCGGCGACCTCCCGCGCTTTGACTTCGCGCCGCGGCCGCACTGGGAGCTGGGCGAACTCGTCGCGGGCCTCGACATCGAGCGCGGCGCCAAGATGTCGGGATCGCGTTTCTACACGTTGCGGGGCCCGCTCGCGCGCCTGCAGCGGGCGCTCATCCAGTTCATGCTGAATGAGCACGGCAAGGCGGGGTTTACCGAGGCGTACCTGCCCTACATGCTCAATGAGGCTTCGCTCTACGCTGCCGGGCAGCTGCCCAAGTTCCGCGACAACCTGTACCGGGATGCCGAGGAGGACTACTACTTCATCCCCACCGCGGAGGTTGCGTTCGTCAACCTCTACCGGGACGAGATCATCCCCGCGGGCGAATTGCCGATGCGATTCGTGGCCCACACGCCGTGCTTCCGGCGGGAGAAGATGAGCGCCGGCCGCGACGTCCGCGGGATCAAGCGCGGCCACCAGTTCGAGAAGGTCGAGATGTTCGTGTATTGCGAACCGGAGCAGAGCGCGGCGGAACTGGACATGCTGGTTGCCCGGGCCCGGGCGATCCCCGCCATTCTCGGCCTGCCCTATCGCGTTGTCGAGCTGTGTTCGGGCGACATCGGATTCAACTCGACGAAGACGTTCGACCTCGAGATCTGGGCACCCGGGCAGGGGGAGTGGCTGGAGGTGAGTTCAGCCTCGAACTGCCTCGACTTCCAGGCGCGGCGGGCGAATATCCGGTACCGCGCCGGCGGCGACCAGCCCACGCGCCACCCGCACATGCTCAACGCCAGCGGACTGGCGCTGCCGCGGACCGTGATCGCGGTGATGGAGAACTACCAGCGCGAGGATGGCAGCATCGCGATCCCCGAGGCGCTCCAGCCCTACATGGGCACGGACGTGATCCCGGCGGTTGCGCAGTAGCGGATGCCGGGTAGTTAGCCTGCCGCCTTCCCGTTCGGGCTCGCCGCGGCGATCTGCTTCGGGTGGGCGAGGATCTCGTCGATGAGGCCGTAATCCTTCGCCGCTTCCGGGTCGAGCCAGAAGTCGCGGTCGGTGTCGTGCTCGATCTTCTCCATCGGCTGGCCCGTGGTTGTCTGGATGATGTTGCGGAGGACCTTCTGGAGGCGGAGCGTCTCGCGCGCCTGGATCTCGATGTCGCGCGCCTGGCCCTGCGCCCCGCCGAGCACCTGGTGGAGATGGATCGTGCTGTTCGGGAGGGCGTAGCGCTTCCCCTTCGTGCCGGAAGTGAGCATCACGGTGCCCATGCTCGCGGCGAGGCCCATGCAGAGGGTGGAGACCGCCGGGCGGATCAGGTTCATCGTGTCGAGCATCGCCAGGCCCGCGGTCACGCTCCCGCCAGGGCAGTTGATGTACATCATGATGTCCTTTTCGTCGTCCTCGCGGGCGAGGTAGAGGAGCTGAGCGATGACCACGTTCGCCACCATGGCGTCGATGGGCGTGCCGAGGAACACGATGCGCTCCTTCAGGAGCAGCGAGTAGATGTCGTACGCGCGCTCGCGGCGGCCGTCGCTTTCGATGACGAACGGCATGATGGCCGAAGGGCGAACGAGGTCGGCATCGGGACGCTTCCCCGCGATAATCTCCTGGATCAGGTCGTAGCTGCTGCTCATGCGATGCCTCCTCGCGCCCGGCGCGTGATTCCAGTGTGCCGCCTGCGCGCCTCATCGCGCAAAGGGCCGCCGGCTTCCGTGCCGCCTGCCGGGCGACTCCCCGAATCGCGCCTATGCGGTTAACCGGGCGTCCAGCACACTGGATCCATGTCCCAACGCCGCGCCGACGTGCGCAACATCGCCATCATCGCCCATGTCGACCACGGGAAGACCACTCTGGTCGATGCCCTCCTGAAGCAATCGCACGTGTTCCGCGAGAATGAGACGGTCGGCACGCTCATCCTCGATTCGAACCCCCTCGAACGGGAAAAGGGCATCACGATCATGGCCAAGAACGCCGCCATCGAATATGCCGGCGTCCGGATCAACATCATCGACACTCCCGGCCATGCCGACTTCGGCGGCGAAGTCGAGCGGGTGCTGAACATGGCCGACGGTTGCCTGCTGCTCATCGATTCGGTCGAGGGGCCCATGCCCCAGACCAAGTTCGTCTTGCGCAAGGCGCTGGAAATCGGCCTCCATCCGATCGTCGTCGTGAACAAGATCGACCGGCCGAATGCCCGTATCCAGGAGGTCATCCACGAGACCAGCGACCTCTTCCTCGATCTGGCCACGATGGACCACCAGCTCGAGTTCCCCACGCTCTACGCGAACGCCCGCGACGGGTATGCCGGGCTTTCGCCAGACATAACCGCGGGGACCATGCAACCCCTCCTCGATGCTATCGTCGAGCACGTGCCGGGCCCGGAGGCGGACGAGACCGCCCCATTCCGGATGCTGGCGACCACGCTCATGTACGACAGCTACCGTGGCCGGATCGCTGTCGGACGGATCAGCGACGGCGTTGTCCGGGCCGGGGAGTCGATCATCCGGTTCAACCACGAGGGCCAGACGAGCCAGCACCGGGTCGCCCAGCTGTTCGGGTTCGAGGGCCTTGGCCGGGTCGAACTGCAGGAGGCGCGGGCGGGCGACATCGTCGCCCTCACGGGCATCAGCGACATCCTCATCGGCGAAACGATCGCCAGCCCGCTCGTCACCGAGCCGCTGCCCGTGATCACCATCGAAGAGCCGGCGATGAAGATGACCTTTCGTGTCAACGACTCGCCGTTCGCCGGGCGCGAGGGCCAGTTCGTCACCAGCCGCCAGCTGCGCGAGCGGCTCTTCCGCGAGGTGGAGACCAACGTCGCGCTCCGCGTTGAAGACGGCGATTCGGCGGACCAGTTCGTGGTCAGCGGTAGGGGCGAACTCCATTTGGCCATCCTGGTGGAGACCATGCGGCGGGAGGGGTACGAATTCGCGGTCACCCGGCCGGAGGTCATCGTCCACCATGGCGCGCACGGGCGCGAAGAGCCCTTCGAGCGCCTGTATGTCGAAGCGCCGGAATCCACCACCGGGTTCCTCATCGAGACGCTCTCGGGGCGCAAGGCGCAGATGGTCGGCATGCATTCGGACCACAACGGCAACGTGCGGCTCGACTTTGAGATCCCGACCCGGGGGCTGATCGGCTTCCGCGATTCGTTCATCAGCGGCACGGGCGGCGAGGGCATTATGAACACCGAGTACCTGGGCTACCGTCCGTGGGCGGGCGAGATCAGCCGCCACCGGAACGGGGCGCTCGTCGCTTCGGAGACCGGTACTGCGCTGAGTTTCGGCATCGCCAATGCCCAGGAACGCGGCATGCTCTTCATCTCTCCGGGCGACGATGTCTACACGGGCATGGTGGTCGGCCTGCACGCCAAGGACACTGACCTTGATGTGAACGTGTGCCGCGCCAAGCAGCTCACAAACATCCGCAGCTCGACGTCCGACATCGCCGTGAAGCTGGTCCCGCCGTCGCCGCCGAGCCTGGAGCGCAGCCTCTCGCTCATCGGCAACGACGAGATGGTCGAGGTGACGCCGAAGTCCCTGCGCATCCGGAAGACGGAGCTGAACGCCACGCTCCGGGCGCGTGAGACCAAGCGGGCCAAGTACGCCGCGGCGGGCGTGGGGAACGCCTGACGAGGGACGGCGTCGCGCCGGGGAGCTAGGTTTCGGGGGCAATGGCCGCGTGGACGGCGACCGCCCGTCGCGGACGGAGCGCGACCATCCCCACGATCACGACACTGCCGCAGGCAACGGCAAGCCCGCCGAGGGTGGCGCGTTCGCCGGCCGCATCGGCAATCAGTCCAACCGGGTAGGAGACGATGGAGTTGACGCCGAAGGCCATCATCGTCACCGCCATCACGCGCCCGAAGTAGGCAGGCTCGGAGCGCTGCATCAGGCTGACGTTGTTGAGCATCTGGAAACCGCTCGAAGCGGCGCCCACGAGCGCCGCAACGCCCAGGGCAACGGCGAAGCCGGGCGCGGCAGCCAGGGCACCGAGCGAAAGCGCGAGCCCTGCCGCGAACGCGAGCATCACCCCGCTCGGGCGCCTGGGAGGGCGCGCGGCGAGCGCGAGTGTGACCACGATGCCGCCGACGGCCATGGCTCCATAAAGGATCCCGAGGTGGCTCGCAGGATGCCCCAGGGAGTTCTCCAGGTAGCCGGGCATGATCGCCTGGTACGAGAAGCCGCTCAGGACGATGCCCACGAACACCAGCGCGAGCATCCGCACGTCGCGGTCGGTCCAGATGTAGCGGAAGCCTTCGCCGAGGTCGGCACGGACGGATGTCTGGTGCGTCCGCGGGCGCGGCGGCGAAGGGGCCATTTGCAACAGGACGGCCACCACGGCGGCGAACAGTAAGGCCATCCCGAAGTACGTCCCGGCCGTGCCGACGCCGCCGGTGGCGATAAGCAGCCCGGCCAGCAACGGCCCGGCGATGCGGGTGGAGTTCATCATCAGTTGCTGGAGCGCAACGCCGCGCGCCAGTTCGTCCCCCTGGAGGAGGTCGCCCACCCACGCCTGGCGGGTCGGGCCCATGATCGAGTACATGCAGCCGAGGACGAGGCTCGCGGCCGCGAGGATGAGGATGGTGATCAGGCCGGTCGCGATCAGTATGGCGATGAGCGCGAACATCGCGCCGATCACGAATTGGGCCGAGGTCAGGAGCCGCTTCTTGGAGATCCGGTCGGAAAGAGTGCCGCCCACCGGGCTGAGGATGAGCATGGAAATGCCCTGGCCAAGGAAGACAAAGCCGACGGCGCTGTTCTTGCCCGTGAGTTCGAAGGCGACCACGCCCTGCGCCACCTGCATCATGCCGAAGGCAAGCATCGCCAGCGTGGTGCCGGCGAAGAGCAGGCGGTACTGGGTGTTCCGGAGCACCGAAAACGGGTTCTGTCCTGAATCCAACCGCCGCGCCTCCTCACCGTCCTCTCCCCATTCTGCCCGACTCTGCGGCAAGAAGGTTCGCCATGCATGAACCAGTCTCCGGATACCGCCAGGCGCCGGTTCGCGCGTAGACTTCCGCCCATGCACATCGATGACCTGGATACGCCCTGCCTGCTCCTCGACCTGGATAAGGTCCACGCCAACATCGCGACGATGATGGCGATGATTGCGGGCACCGGTGTCAGCCTGCGCCCGCACTTCAAGACGCCGAAGTGCCCACAGGTGGCGAAGCTCCAGCTCGATGCCGGAGCGATCGGCATCACCGTGGCGAAGCTCGGCGAGGCCGAGGTGTTGGCCGATGCCGGCCTGGGCCCGATCCTCATGGCGAACCAGGTGGTCGGCCCACAGAAGGTCGACCGTTTGATGGCGCTCCTCGCCCGGGGCGTCGACATCACCACCGCCGTCGAGACCGAGTTCAACATCCAGCAACTTGCGGACGGAGCACGCCGCTCCGGGCAGCGCCCTGCTGCCGTCATCGAGGTCGATGCGGGGTTACGGCGATGCGGGTCGGCGACGCCCGGCGAGACAGTCCGGCTGGCCCGCCTCCTCATCGAGAATGGCATCGAGTACCGGGGCATCATGGGCTATGAGGGCCACATGTACGGCCAGCCCGACCCTGTAGCACGCGAGCAACTCATCCGCGACTCGCTTGGCATCGTGAATGCGCACGTCGAGGCCCTCGCCGAGGCCGGGCTTGCCCCCAGGATCGTCTCGACCAGCGGCACGGCAAGCGTCCCCATCGCTGCCCGCACGCCGGGAGTAACCGAGCTGCAGGCGGGGACCTACGTGTTCCACGACAGCCACAACGAGGAGTTCATCCCGGACACGTTCCAGCAGGCGCTCACGCTCTTGACGACGGTGATTTCGGTGAAGGAGCGCTACGCCGTGGCGGATACGGGAGCGAAGTCGCTGACGAACGAGTTCGGGCCCCCG
>JAHDWR010000093.1 GCA_023382755.1 Dehalococcoidia bacterium | reverse complement strand
TCTCCGGCGGCGGCTTCACCGTCTTCGGCGAGACCGAGTCGGAGATCGAGCAGGGGCTCAACCGGCTGCGCCAGCCCATCTCGTTCTACGGCTCCACCCGCAGCTACCACGAGGTCTTCGAGGTACACAATCTCAAGGACCTGGGCATGCAGCTCCACGAGATGTCGCTCAAGGGCCAGTGGGCCGAGATGCAGCGCGTCATCCCGGAAGATGTGCTCCGCGTGTTCGCCCAGACCTCCACCTACGACAAGCTGCCACAGTTCGTCGCGGAGAACCGCGAGTACGCCAGCCGGGTCGGCCTCGCCCTCCCCGCCTCCACGCCAGAACAGCGAGAACGGGCCATCCACGTCATCAAGGAAGTCCAGAAGGTCCAGGTGCCTCGTGTGCCACGGGGTATGGAGGACCTTTCGAAGGTCGGCGCCTGAGCCTGCCAGCGATTCTCGCCCGGGGGAGGCGTCCACCGAGACGCCTCCCCTTTTCGATCCCTTTCCGGGGTCAACGCGGTGCGAATCCGGCGTACCGATTGGGGGAAGAAGGTCGCCCGATAAGTGGCTGGCCGGACGTGGGGAGTATCGGGACGCCGGTGTACCGTTGAAGCATGTCCACGGCGCCCGGGAGACGGGCCTTCGACATCGCTCCGACCCACCCCCGAGGGGTTGCGATTGCGCTCAGCGGCATCCTGGTGCTGATGACGCTTGATGCTTCGCTCCGGGAACGGGGCGGCCTCGACTACCGCCTGATGCGGGCTATCGCCCGCGTCGACTTTCCGGGGCTTGGCCCGGTGCTTCGCTTCGCTTCGGAGCTGACCGGTAGCTTCTGGGCGATCACCCTCTGGGCTTGCCTCGTCGTTGCCTTTTTGGTCACGCGCAGATGGCTGGAAACGACCGCGATGGCAGCCTTTCCGCTCGTCGGCGGGCTCAATTCGCTCATCAGGGAACTGGTTGGCCGCCCCCGGCCCGAGCCATGGCGGACCGGCCTCCCTCGTCTCTCTGGCGAAGAATTCGCCGGCATCGGCGTGGCGAACGACTTCGTGAGCTTCCCGAGTGGGCACGTCGTCGGAGCCGTCCTGCTCTGGGGATTCCTGTTCATCCTGGCTGGCGACCTCCGCCCCGCCATCCTCCGCCGCGCCGCCCGGACGGTGTGCGTGTTGGTCATCGTCGCCTCCGGGTTCTCCCGCGTCTGGCTGGCCGCCCACTGGACCGGCGATGTGCTTGCCGCCTACGCGCTCGGAGGGCTCGCGCTCCTCGTCGTCGGGGTGATGTACCGCGACCTTGCTCCGACCGTGCGCGGCGTCCCACTGGTCAGGGCAGGGTGGGTCCCGCACGACGATTCAACGCCGCACGCGCATGCGCTCACCAGTACCATCCTTTTTCGCGGCGACGAGGTAACGAAGGTCTACAACCCGGGCTTCGTCCCCCGCCTGGTCTACTGGATCTCCTTCCAGGCCCGCTTCGCCTACGCGCACAACCCGGTCGCGCTGGAGGCCGCGGTACTTCGGCGAAACCTCGCGGGCAAGCTCACCGAATACTGGTTCGGGGTGAATGTCGTGGCCGAGGCGCTCCGCGTGGATGTCGTGGATGGCCGCTGGGCAATTACCGGCCGTTTCACCGACGGCGTCGAACCGCGTGACCACCACGAAGCCCGCCGCTTCCTGTTCGAGCTGGCCGATCGCTTCGACCGGTCCGGGTTGCCCACGTGGCAGATCGATCCACGGCAACCGCGCTCGCTCGGGAACTTGCTGGAGCTCCCCGATGGAAGCTACCGCATCATCGACCTCGAGTCCGGGCTGGTCTCGCCGCTCGCTTCTCCTCGAGCCTGGTGGCGCGCCTTCCGGCGCGGGCTCGTTCCGTTCTACGACGATGTGTACTTCGACCTCACGCGCGCCTACGTGGAACAGGAAGCCGGGTCGATGGCTCGTCAGCGGGGTGAGGCCTGGGTGAACGACCTGCACGATCTCGTCGGCCGCGCCGAGGAACGCACGCGGGCGTGGCACGACTCGGAACCGCGCCTCTGGGGCAAGACCGCTCACTGGGTCATGACCGGCTTCGGCCTGTTCGGCTTTCGCGGGTGGATCGGCACGAAGAAGGCGGCCGGCCAGAACCGTGCCCAACGGTGGCTGTACGCATCCATCGATGAATGGGCGGCAGAGGGCCGCGTGACCGGGACCGACGCGGCGAAACTCCGCTCGGCAGTGGACAGCCCCGAGGTCCAGACGGTCATCCCGCACTTCGGCGTGCACCTCCTCATCGGAGTCGCCCTGCGGTTTCCCATCGGCAGCATCACGCGCGTCTCGTACACCACCGGGAACCTCCTCATCGCGTGTTTGCTCCTGGCCACCCGCCGCATCAGCCACGACGAGTGGCGCCTGGCCGTCGGCACGCATTCGCCATTGGTGATCCTGATCGCCGCGATGCCCGGGATCGGGACGTTCTCCTACCTGGCCTCCCGCCCGGTGCGCAGCAACCACCTGCTGGTCCGCCTCGTGTTCGACTCGGCAGGCGAGAAGTTGCCGTTCCACGTCTACCGCCGGCTCGGGCTGAAGCGGTTGATCGCCGGGCGTGGCCGCGGGCTGCAGCCACCCCGGACACCAGACACCGCAACCGGCAGCGACGCGGCATGAGCGGCTCATCGGGGCGCCACATCTGGTTCCTTCACACGCGTGGCACGGTGCGTCTGGAAGATGAAGTCCGCCTGGCCGTCCTGTGGGGAGCGCGTGGCCTGGGCGCGTTCGCCCTCGGCGTGTTCTTCATCCTCGCGAGCCAGGAAGGCGTCCCCCGCAGCGTCCTCCAGGAACAGTGGGAGCCCACCGTGCAGTTCGCCGCGCTCGGCATCGTCGCCGTCGGCTACGGCATCGCCTGGCGGTGGGAAGGGATCGGCGGCTCCATCATCCTCGTCGGCTCGGTCCTCCTGGGCATCCTGGCCACCCTCGCGTTCGAGCCGCAGGTTGCCCTGTTCGGCTGCCTCGCGTTCTTCGTACCCGGCGCGATGTTCATCCTCTACTGGCAGCATCACCACCGCCCGGTGACCCTCGCGGCGGTCATCTCCTCCATGCTGGCGCTCCTGGTGGCTGGCGGGGTGGCGGCGGGCCAGGTGTACAACCACTACGCCGGGCCCACCCACCCGAACTCGAAGGCGGAGCGCATCCCGGTCGACCTCGCAGAGTGGGTCTGGGCCGGGGCCGTCACAGTGGATGGCTTCACGGTGAAGACCCGCCTGGCGGACCCGGCTGAAGCCCCGGTGGAACTCCTGGTCGCGCCGGCCAATGGCGACGGTGGTATGCGCGTCGTTGGGGCGCAGGCCGGCCCGTCTCCCGAGGGCGACGTGGTGACCTTCCGCGCGGACGGCCTGCGGCCGGGTACCCGGTACTCCTACACCCTGCGCCGCGGCACACACGTTGACGAAGGCCGCCGTGGCGAGGTCTCCACGCTTCCCTCCGGACCGTCGTCGTTCACGCTCGCGTTCAGCAGCTGTGCCCGGGTCGGCTCGAACGGCGAAGTGTTCGACCGCATCAGGGAGGCGGACCCGCTCCTCTACCTCATCACCGGAGACTTTCACTACCAGAACATCTCGGCCAATGACCCGGGAGCCATCCGGTCGGCCTACGACCGCAGCCTGGCCACGCCCGGCCAGCAGGCGCTCTACCTCGGCGCCCCCATCGTCTACACCTGGGACGACCACGACTTCGGCGGCGATGGCTCCGACCGGACGACCCCGGCACGAGAGGCCGTCCAGGCCGTCTACAGGGACTACGTCCCTCATTACGACCTGCCCGCCGGGGCCGGCGCCGGGCCGATCTACCAGGCCTTCACGGTTGGCCGGGTCCGCTTCATCGTCACCGACGGGAGGTCCGAACGGGACCCGGCCGGCGAGCCCGACGGCGCTGGCAAGTCGATGCTGGGCCGGGCGCAGAAAGAGTGGTTCAAGGCGGAAGTGCTTGCAGCCAGGAAGTCCGCGGCGCTGATCGTCTGGGTGAACAGCGTGCCCTGGATTGCGCAGCCCGCACCCGGCGCCGACCACTGGGGGGCCTACGCCATGGAGCGCCGCGAACTGAGCGACTTCCTCGTGGCGAACGGCATCGACAACCTGGTGATGCTCAGCGGGGACGCGCACATGCTCGCGGCAGACGATGGCTCGAACAACACGTTCGCGACCGATGGTTCCGGCCCGGGTTTTCCCGTGTTCCACGCCGCTGCGCTCGACCGGCCGGGCGGGGTGAAGGGCGGGCCATATTCCGAAGGCGCCTTCCCCGGAGGCGGCCAGTTTGGGCTCCTGACCATCACCGACGTGGGGGGGCTCGCGGTGACCGCGGCTTTCAGCGGCCGCAACTGGGACGGGACAGAGGTCGTGGCCTACTCGTTTACGACCCCCCGGCGGGGGCCGGGGTGACGGCTCGCGCCAACCGCCCGGTCAGTGGAACGACCCGCCAATGAGGTCGCGGGCCATGATGATGCGCTGGACTTCGCTCGGCCCCTCGCCGATGCGCCGGATTCGGATCTCGCGGTACCACCGTTCGAGCGGCAGGTCCTTGGTCATGCCATAGCCGCCGTGGATCTGCATGGCCCGGTCCACAACCCGGCCGCCGGCCTCGGTCGAAACGAGCTTGGCCATCGCCGCCTCGGTCCGGAAGGGCTCGTTGCGGTTCGCCTTGTCCGCCGCGGCCACGGTGAGCCAGCGGCTCGTGCGGATGTCGATCTCGTTGTCGACGATCATCCACTGGATCGCCTGGCGTGAGGCCAGGACATCGCCGAACGTCTCGCGTTGCTTCGCGTAGGCGATGGACATCTCCTGGGCCTTCACCGCGACACTGATGCAGGCTGCCGAGTAGGGAATACGCTGGCGGCTCAGCCGGTCGTTGGCGATCGCGAACCCCCCGTTCACTTCGCCGAGGACGTTGGCCGCTGGCACCCGCAGGTCTTCGAACTGCAATTCCGTCGCATAGCTCGTGGAGCGCAGTGTGTGGACGATGCGGCGGACGTGGAACCCGGGCGCATCGGTATCGACAATGAAGCAGGTGATTCCGGCGCGCCCGCGGGAGGCGTCGGTCCGGGCGAACACGATCCCGTAGTCCGCCCGATCGGCGCCGCTGATGAAGATCTTCGCACCATTGATGACCCAGTCGTCGCCGTCTTTCACGGCCGTCGTCTGGATCGCGCGGGCGGGGTCGCTACCCCCGGAAGGCTCCGTCAGTCCGAAGAAACCGTGCTTCTCGCCGCGCAGGGTGGGGTAGAGGTAGCGCTCCTTCTGGTCGTCGTTCGCTTCGAAGAGCTGGGCGAGGCCGGCGCCACCGAAGACCCCGTAGCAGGGCGTGTAGAGCCCCGCCCGGTGTTGAGACATCTCGATGGCCATCAGCGTCCGGGTAACGATGTCGATTTCCGGGCCGCCGTACTCGGGCGGGATATCGAGCCCATAGAAGCCCATCGTCTTCACTTTCGCGACCAGGCGGTCGTGGTCGGCGGGCTGGAGTTCGCTGGCGTCGGGGTCGAGGTCGGCCTCGAGCGGCACGATCTCATCGCGCACGAACTTCCGCACCGTCTCGGTAATCAGTCGCTGCTCTTCCGAGAGTTCGAGGTCCATGTGCTATCCCAGCCGGCCGAGGCGCAGCGGCGGCTCAGCCTGATTCAAGATTGGCAACTCGCCGTGGGCTCCACGGTGCAGCATGAGCAGCTCGCGATAGCGCGTCTGGTACTGCATGTTGACCTCGTAGCGGAACGCGCGCGCCGCACCGACTCGCGCAGCGAGTTCGCTCCGCAGCCCGAAGAGCGATCGTCCACCGGCGAAGCCGATGTAACAGACGTTGCCGTCATCATCGGCGAGCTGGTAGACACCCAGCTGGCCGGGGACGCGGGCAACACTGGCCTCATCCAGTGGGACCCAGGGTTTGTCGAGATGGAGTCGCATCGGCGGGAGTCTACGCCAATGCGGGCCCCGCGTTCACCCTACCGCCCCCGGAAGTTCGGCTGGCGCTTCTCCAACCTGGCAGCCATTCCTTCGCGGGCATCCTGCGAAGCGCGGGCTGCGTCGACGAGCGCGTCGACATCCGCGTGAGGGATGGCGTCACGGAACGCCATCTCGCGCACCAGCAGCGCCTTCATGGCTCTGAGCGAGAGCGGGGCGTTGGCGGCCAACCGGTCGATGATGGCCTGGGCCTCGGCATCCAGCTGTTCCGCGGAGGCAACCCGCGTTATCACGCCCAGGGCGTGCATCCGCTCCGCCGGGACAGGGTCGCCGAGCAGCAGGATCTCTCGCGTGGCGACCGGGCCCGCCACCTCGAGCAGCTTCTTCGCCAAGAACCAGGTTGGCGCCAGGCCAATCTGCGCGAGCGACATGCCGAACCGCGCCGCCCGCGAGGCGACCACGAAGTCGCAGTGGAGCGCGAGCTCATTCCCACCCGCGATGGCGTCGCCCTGGACGACGGCCACGACAGGGAGGGGATAGTGCTCGATCCGGTGAAGGACCTTCTCGATGGGGCTCGCGCCAGCGGCCGGTCCGGATGCGCCGCGCTCGCGCAGGTCGAGCCCGGCACAGAACGCGGGCCCCTTCGCGCGGATGACCGCGACGCGCTCATCCGGTCCGGGCTGTTCGAAAGCGGCGGCCAGCTCGTCGAGCATCAGCGCGTCCATCGCGTTCCGCTTCTCGGGGCGGTTGAGCGTGACAGTCCGGACCGTGCCCTCATCCTGGATGATGATGCGTTCCAAGGTTCAGTGCCCTCCAGCGGCGGCAGGTTCGCGGGCGACCACACCGGCGCGTTCAAGATCGTGAACTTCGTCCTCCGAAAGGCCAAGGATCGCGCCGAGGACGTAGTTGTTGGCTTCGCCAAACCCCGGCGCCGGCCCGGAGACTGGCACCGGCGTCTCGCTCACCAGGAACGCGAGGCGCGGGTAGGGAGTCGGCCCAACACCGGGGGTGTCGACGAACTCGAACCCGTGCCGGTGCGCCACGTGGGGATCGCGGAGCAATTCCAGGGCAGTGAGTACCGCGCCCGCGGGCACCCCTGCGGCCTGCAGGGCGGATTGCGCCTCGTAGTGGGTGCGCTCCTTCGTCCAGGCCGTGATGGCGGCCGCGATCGTGCCCCGGGCAGCCTTCCGGCCCGCCGGCGACTGGAGCGCCCCATCGGCGGCGAGGTCCGGGCGCCCGATAACCGCGCAGAGCGACTGCCACTGGTCCTCGTGTTCTATGGCAATCGCCACCCAGGCATCCTCGCCGGCGCAGCGGAACACGTCGTGCGGCTCGAAGGCGGGATGCTCGTTTCCGGCCCGCATCCGCTCCCGGTCGTTCATCGCGAAGTCCATATAGGCATCGGCAAGCACCTGGAATTCACCTTCGATCATGGCAAGCTCGACATGCTGGCCCTCGCCTGTGGCATCGCGATGCCGCAAAGCGGCGAGCGTCGCGAAAGCAGCCAGGACCCCGGACTGCTGGTCGCAAAAGAAGTTGCCCGGCTTCATCGGAGGCCCGTCCGGGTAACCGGTGAGGTGCGACAGTCCGCTCATCGCATCGATGCCCGGTCCATACGAGATCCGGTCCCGGTACGGTCCCGAAAGCCCGAAGGCCGGCATGGAGGTGAGGATGACACCGGGGTTCACGGCCGCCAGCGCCTCGTAGGAAATACCCAGGTTACCCATCACCCGGGGCGCAAAGTTCTGGACGACGATATCGGCATGCCGCGCGAGGTCGAGAAAGATCTCCCGGCCTCTCGGCTTCGCCACATCGAGCACCAGGCTGCGCTTGCCATGGTTCAGCTCGTTGAACAGCATGATGCGGTTGTACGTAGGGCTCTCGGCGCCTTCGGCCAGGGGTGCGACGCCGGCGGCGTGTTTCGGGCGGCTCGTGGGCGCCTCGACCTTGATCACCTCGGCACCAAGGTCGGCCAGGACGAACGAGGCGATGGGCCCGGCGACGGCGTTCGTGAAATCGATGACCCGGATGCCCGACAGCGGCCTGGGGCCCGGGGCGGACCCGGGATCGGGGCTGCTGTTGTCTCGCGCCCGCCAGGTCTCGCCGGCATGCTGGCCCAGTGCGGGCGCTGGTCCGGTTACCCACGGTGTGCCATGGAGCCGCATGGGTGCGCCGGGCTGCCGTACGGCCCCCGCCACCGGGTGCGTAACGGTTACGCAACTGCCCCGCTCGAGGTGATGCGGTTCCCGCAGCACCTCGGCAGGCGTCCGCACCTCTGTGAACGGGAGACGGAGCTCCTGGGCCGCACGCACGATCTCATCGCGCTCCCTTTCGGCGAGCCACTCGTCCATGATCGCGTCGACTTCATCCGCGTGGCCCATCATCGTCGCCAGGACTTCGGGGTCCCCGAGCCGGGCGTTGGGGATGAGCGCCCCCAGTAAGTCCAGGTAGCGGTTGTTCGAATGACAGTGCACGTAGCCATCGCGGCAGGGCCGGATCGTCGACGGGTATGAATGCTCCGGAGGGAACCCCAGGAGGCGCGTGCCGTTGCGGCGAGCAACCCTGCCGTAGAAGTGGGCGCCCTGCTCGACACCGCCGAGGAGGAATGTCGCGGCCTCCATCGCCGAGCAATCGACAACCTGGCCTGCTCCGGTGGACCGGCGAGCCCGGAGCGCGGCGAGGACGCCGAGCACGAGATGGGCTCCAGCCTGGTACTCCACCAGCGAGCCATAGGCCTTCAGCGGTTCCCGGTCGGGGCTGCCGGTGAGCATGGCGTACCCGCCGAGGGCATAGGCCACGAGCTCGCCCCCCGCGTAGTCGGCGTATGGCCCGGTCAGGCCGAACGTGGTGACGCTGGCGATGACGAGGCGGGGGTACCGGGCGCGCCAGCCACGGGGATCAAGGCCCGCGGCGGCGAGCTCGCCCGGCCGGTGCGACAGGATGACCACGTCCGCCTCGGCGAGCAGCCCGTCGATGGGACCGGTGGATACCTGGGAGCGCTTCCCGGTATTTAGATGAAGGAAGAGCCCCGAGCGCTCTGGATCGGGGATGTCCCGGGGAAATGGGCCGGCACCCCGCGTCGCGTCGCCGCCCGTGGGTTCGAGTTTGATGACATCGGCGCCCAGGCCCGCGAGCAGCTTTCCGCAGTACGGTCCGCTCACGCCCGTGGCGAGCTCCAGCACACGCAGACCTTCGAGTGCGACGGGCACGAATCACCTCCCCTCCAGCCAGACCGGAGTGGCGGGATTCTAGCGGGCGGGAGCCCGCCGCGCCGAGGCGATGCGGTCCAGGTTATCGACAATCACCCCGACCTGGCTTTCGCTGAGGTGCTCATCGAGGACGGTGAGGTAGGCCGCATCCTCGGACTCGAGGTGGCCCCGCGCAAGGCCGTAGAGCCCGTACAGGAGGGGGTGCAGCAGCCCGGCATAGGCAGCGGGGTCGTTGGCCTGCCTCGCCGCCGCAACGACCTTCTCCAGGTCGCCCGTCATCTCCACCATCACCTGGTGCTGGGCCCGCATCACCGCGACCGCGCCCGTCGCCCCGTAGACGCCGTCGACCGCGATGAACAGCGTGAACTCCTCGGCCTCGCAGGCCGGGAGGAACGTGCGCTGGAGGAATGCCAGGGCCTGGTCGAGTGCCGTGAGCGCCTTTCCCGGCTCTCCCGCCGCAACGGCCTGTGCGGCCGCCTGGAGCTTCGCGAGACCCTGGTGCAGCGGCCGGCGCACCTCGCGCAACGGCCCGACCACGCGGTCCTCCACCTCCGCCGATCCCGTGGAACTGCTCATGGTTTCCATGTCACTACCCCCAGGGGAGTTGGTTCGGCCGTCAGCTGAATGCGGCCGTCCGCGGTGCGGGGCGCGCGGTCGAGGGCGGCGATGAGGCGGGCATCCTTCTCTCCGCCCGGTTCGATGAACAGCTGTTGCCGCAGGAATCCGAGGGCCGCATCGGGAGATGGATACGCCGCGGCGGGCCGCTCGCCCAGCCAGACCCCGAAGACCTTGCCGCGAGCGAGCAGGAGGGCGAGGAACTCCGGGAGCGCCGGGAGCGGGTCCCGCTCGACTCCGTGCACCGGCGGCCAGAACGGCTCGGCCGCGGAGGCCGGCGCACGGGCCAGCAATACCGCGACGCACAGACGCCGCGCATGGGATTCCATCGCATCGAGGAACGGGCCGATGTCTTCAATGTCGTAGCTCACGTGCGCGATGAAGGCGACATCGGCCGGCGGCACACCTTCTGCGGGCCAGCGCTGCTGGACGGTCTCGACGCCCGTCACCCCGTACTCCACGGCGGCCTCGCGCAACACGGAAAGCATCGCGGTGGAGGGGTCGAGGGCCGTGACGCGCGCCCCGGCAAGCGCCAGCGGCAGCGCATAGCGCCCCCCACCCGCGCCAATATCAAGCCACGATTCGCCCGGGACCACCAGGGAGCGCAGGACATCAAGCGCCGGTTCATCCGTACGCCGCGGGTCCGACTTGAACCCTCCGGCGACCGGCGCGTAGAAGTCGGGACGTTCGGGCACGTCGCGGAAGCGGTTTGCCTGTTCGCGGTTGCGCCGGACGCGCTGCGCCCATGCGTCCTGCAGCTCGGAGGGGTCGAGTCCAAGGGGGCCAGTCATGCTGCCGAAGTCTGAGGGCCCGGCCGGGCCGCCGCAAGTTGGCGCCGTGGTGTGCTAGTCTTTCTCTACCAGCTTAGTCAACAATAGGAGTTCCCGTGGCAACGAAGGACCCCCGCGAGCCATTTACCCGCATTTCCGTGGCCGAGGCGAAACAGAAACTCGATACCGGCGAGGCCGTCATGGTCGACGTCCGCGAACCGCACGAATACGCCGAAGTTCACGCCAGCGGCGTACGCCTCATCCCCGTGAACACCGTCATCGGAGAAGTGAAACAGATCCGCGACTTCGCCGGCGGAAAGGAAGTCCTGTTCATCTGCAAGTCGGGCCAGCGCAGCGCGCTCGCCGCGGAGTTCGCGACCGCGGCCGGGCTCGATGACCTCCCCCTCTACAACGTCGAGGGTGGCACCCTCGCCTGGGTCGAAGCAGGTCTGCCAACGGGTGACTGATTCCGCTACTGGATTCCTCCTTCGCCATGTCGTCATTCCAGCAGTTGACGCAACCAGATCCGAAAACTAGCATCCGGGCGACTGCGTACCCTTAGCCGGAGCCTACCAATCGGTAAGGGTGCCAGAGGAGGGAATGCACATGAAGCGATCGTATTGGAGCCGTCTGCACTGGTTGCTGGCGGCATTCGCCCTGGTTGCGGTAGTGGCCGCGGCTTGTGGCGGAGATGATGACGACGACGACGACGATGG
The DNA here is from genome assembly GCA_023382755.1 of Dehalococcoidia bacterium. GTDB lineage: Bacteria > Chloroflexota > Dehalococcoidia > Tepidiformales > Tepidiformaceae > Amarobacter. The sequence goes on along the minus strand of JAHDWR010000093.1, from coordinate 1,172 downwards.
AGGCGGCGGCGAGGTCGCCTACGGCACCGCCGGGTTCAAGACCATCGAAATCGCCGCTGGCGCGCCGGTTAAGATCGGCATCTCGAGCGTCACGTCCGGTGACCTGAAGGGCCTCGGTCAGCCTATCGTCGATGCGGCCATGCTGGCTGGCGAAGGCAAGACCATCCAGGGCCACCCCATCGAGTGGGTCGTCAAAGACGACCAGTGCTCGCCCGACGGAGGGGCGGCAGCCGCCACCCAGATCCTGCAGGAAGGCGTCGTCGCGACCGTTGGCCCGATTTGCTCGGGCGCGGTGGTGGCCTCCCAGCCGCAGTATGAGCAGGCGGGCGTGACGCATGTTTCGCCGTCTTCCACCGCCCACAAGCCAACCTTCCCGGACCGCAACCAGGTCTTCCAGACCTTCCTGCGGACCACGTACAGCGACGACATCCAGGGCCCGGCCCAGGCGAAGTTCGCGCGCACGACCCTGAAGGCCGAAACCGCCTACATCGTCTACGACACCGATGCCTACGGATCCGGCCTCCGCGACGCCTTCCGCAAGGCCTTCGAGGCCGAAGGCGGCAAGATCGTCGGCAGCCCGGAAGGCTTCGAGAAGAAGCAGACCGACTTCAAGTCGATCGTGACCAACATCCAGAACGCGAAGCCCGACATGGTGTATTTCGCCGGCTTCTATGCCGAGGCGACCCCGTTCATCAAGCAGCTCCGCGCGGAGAACAAGGACGTCAAGTTCCTCGCCGGCGACGGTGTGAAGAACGACGAGTTCACCAAGGGCGCCGGCGCGGACGCCGAAGGCGCCTACCTGTCGCTCCCAAGCCCGGTCTATGCCGGCGACGGCTACCGGAGCTTCACCGAGCTCTTCGAAAAGGCGACCGGCCTGAAGGTTGACTCCAGCCCGTTCGTGGCGGAGTCGTACGATGCGGCGACCGTCATCATCACGGCCCTCGAAAAGGTGGCTGAGAAGGATGGCGACAAGCTCAAGATCGACCTGCAGAAGCTGAACGAGGAGATCCGCAAGGTCGAACTCGACGGCGCCGCCGGGGCCATCAAGTTCGATGCTCGCGGCGACAACGTCGGTGGCGAAACCCCCGTCAGCCTCTTCGTCGTCAAGGGCGGAGCCTACGAGGAGCTGAAAGACTAGCCGCGATCCGGATCGCAATCGCTAGAATGCACAC
>JAHDWR010000092.1 GCA_023382755.1 Dehalococcoidia bacterium | reverse complement strand
GCGCTTCGACCATACTCGAAGTCACCAGGATCGGGACGTTATAGACGGAGGCGAGTTCGACCGCCCGGTTGTGCATCACCGTCGACCCCTGGGTCGCCAGTTCGAGCATCTCTTCGTAGCTGATGTCCTTGAGCTTGCGGGCGGTTGGGACGATGCGGGGGTCTGCGGTGTAGACGCCCTCGACATCCTTGCAGTTCTCGCAGCGGTCGGCGCCGAGCGCGATGGCCAGGGCGACGGCGGTGGTGTCGCTCGCCCCGCGCCCGAGGGTGAAGATCTCCTGGTCTTCGTTGACGCCCCAGTAGCCGGCGACAACGGGGACGCGGCCGGCGGCGAGCTCGGCCCGCACGCGGTCCGCCTCGACCCGCGAGATGCGCCCCTGGTAGTGCCGCCCCTGGGCGATGATCCCGGCCTGCTGCCCCGTGAGGCCGACCGCTTCCTGCCCCAGGTTCTTCAACGCCATGGCGAGCAACGCCACCGAGACCTGCTCCCCGGTGGAGAGCAGCATGTCCAGTTCACGGGGATCCGGGTCGGGGGCAACCTGCAATGCGAGGTCCAGGAGGTCGTCGGTCGAGTTCCCCATTGCCGAGACCACGACGACCACCTGGTCGCCGGCCCGGACGCGCTTGATCACCCGGCCCGCCACGTGGCGGATGCGGTCGGCATCAGCGACGGACGTGCCGCCGTACTTCTGGACTACGAGCATGCTCAGAATGTACCCCGGCACGACGTAACAGGAGAGACGCACACGGCGGAGGAGGCTACCTCGTGGCGCCCCCCGCCACGGCCTTCACGCTCGCTTCCATGATGTTCCGCGCCACCGGGCCTTCCCAGCGGTCGTAGATCGTCCCCTTCTGGTCGACCACGTACACCACAGGCTCGCGGAGCGACCCATCCGGCCAGATCAGCCACTCCCGCGCCGTCGGGTTCAGTTCCTTCTTGTCGAAGTTCCGCCAGACCTCGATGTGCACGAAGTCCACCTCCTTCTTGTAGAGGTCGTGCAGGTATTCGACTTCTTCGTTGACCGGCCCGCAGAAGCGCGACGTGCAGAACGCGGGCGTGGAGAACACAATCACCAGCGGCCGCCCCGCCGCGATCGCGTCCTTGATCTTCACATCGTGCATGTCGTTCGCGGGTTCGCCCGAGTCGATCTCGCGGATGTCCTTCACGTCGGCCTTCGTCAGGTTGTCGCTCTTGTATGCCGCCTGGCCCGGCGCCGGCATGTTCGGCTTCGCGTAGACCTCGAAACCGACGCTGGCGACGCCCTTCGTGCCGTCCTTGAGCGTGGCTTCCACGGCGATGCCCCACGGGCCAGCGTGGTCGAACACCGCCGGGGCGAAGTACCCCACCCGGTCCTCGTCCTGGCCGCCATGGACGTGGGTTTCGCCGCCCGCGTGCACATGCCGGACCTCTTCGCCCACGCCGGGCGCGCTCTGTACGGCGTCGACGGTGAACACGGGCTTCGGGTTGGCGGGGTCGCTCAGGTCGTAGAACGTGGCGCGTGCGGTCGCCCCACCCTGGGGCAGGTCGTCCGCGTCCGTGATCCCGAACACGAAATTGTTCTCACCGACGTAGAAATCCGATCCCGCGACCACGAGGTTGATCTTTCCGCGCTGGTCCGGCGGGATGTTCCGCGCCGGGTCGCTGGTCGTTGGGAAACTTTCGGCCGCGTCGCCGTCATCGCCGCCGCAGGCAAGGAGCACGATGGCGAGGCCGGCGACGGCCAGGAGCAGGAGGAATCGACGCATGGGGCACCAGCCGGCGGAGGCGCTCTGTGGGCGCCCGGGGCCGGGAGTCAGGATACAGGCCGCCGTGGGAAAGGGCAGGCTAACCCCGCGGTTCCGATGCCGCACGCCGCGGATGCGCGGGCCTGCGCGCCAGGATGAAGAACACCGAACCGGCGAGCGCGATCCCCGCCAGGATGTCGAACCCCAGCCGGTAGTTGCCCGTCCGGTCGTACATGTACCCCGCAATGAGCGGCCCGCTGATCGTCCCGATGATGATGATCATGTTCGAGACGCCCATGATCTTCCCGAAGGACGACCGGCCGAAGTAGTCGGCCCGGATTGCCGCCATCTGCGGTCCACGCCACCCCCAGGCCAGCCCATGGATCAGGGTGAATGCGACCACCATCCAGACGTTGGACGCGTGCGACAGGATGAGCAGCCCCGCCGAGTGCATGCCCATGCAGGCCACCAGCAGCACGCGCTTGTTCACCCGGTCGCCCAGGAACCCCCCGCTGATGTTCCCGGTCATGAACAGGAGGGTCAGCAGAAAGACGATCGTCGAGGCCTGCCCGAGCGAGTAGCCCTGGCTTTCGCGCAGGTGCGAAATCAGGTGCACGCCCATCGACGAAACGACGAACAGGGCCGATGCGTGGCCGAGCGAGATCCACCAGAACGCCGGCTGGCGCACCGCCTCGCCGAGCGTGAAGTCCCCCGCGGTCGACCGTGGCACCGCCTTCATGGACGCGTGGCCGGTATCGTCCGGGCGGTCGCCGTCGGGGTGCAGGCCGTAGTCGTGCGGGTGGTGGCGAAGGACCTGCGTCAGCGGCAAGCCGATGGCCATGATGAGCACGCCCGAGAGGAATGCCGTCCCCCGCCAGCCCAGCCACTCCAGGAGCAGGACGGTGATGGGCACGGCCATTCCCCCGAGGGCGAACCCCGTGGAGGTCAGGCTGATCGCAGTCGCGCGCCGCCGTTCGAACCAGTGGACGGCCGCGAACGTGACCGTCATGTACCCGGCCATGCTCCCGCCGACCGACATCACGAGGAACGCGCCGTAGAAGGTGAGCGGGCTGTTCACCTGGCTGAAGAGCATGAAGCCGATGCCCAGGATGACCACGCCGATGCGCGCCACCGCCCGCGGGCCCATGCGGTCGAGCATCCAGCCGTGGATCGGCCCGAGGATGCCGCTTTCCGCTTCGCGCAGCGAAGAGGCGGCCGAGAGCATGGTCTTGCTCCAGCCGAACTCCTCGCGCAGGAGCACGACGTAGGCGCCGTAGGCCTGCCCCAGGAACATCGCCTGCATCATCTGGAGGCCCGCGCCGGCCGCGATGATCCACCACCCGAAGAAGATGCGCGGCGACCGCCGGGTGCGCTCGACAGCGGTCCGCGAGGTGGCCTCGGCCAACGGTCCTGTCCCTCCGCCCCGCCCTATTGCCGAAGTCTAGGACATGTTTGGCTCCCGGACTGCCGCCCCTCCGCTACTGCCGCCGGTGCAGCACAAACGCCGTCGCGAAAAATGCCAGCGCCAGCCCGAAGAAGCCGAGGCCCACCACCCAGTACCAGAACGTGCTCACCTCGTCCGAGTCGTCCGCTTCCCCGGTCGATGGTGGCGCGGGTGGCGTGCCGGTGGCCCCCGGCGCCGGGGTCCCGGTGCCCTCCGCGGGCGGCGTGCCGGTCGCTATGTTGCCGCCGTTGCCTTCGGGTGGCGGCGGGCCGTTGCCGCAAACGGTCTCCGGCGCCGGGACTGCCAGGCTCACCAGGTAGGCATCAACCACGTCGTCGATGCAGCTGCTGCCCTGGGCGTAGATGGTGTGGCCTTCTCCGCGGTAGGTCACGAGGACGCCGCTTTCCAGCTGCCCACTGAGCGCCTTGCCCCATTCGTAAGGCGTCGCGGGGTCGTTGGTGGTGGCGATCACAACAATCGGGGGCGCCCCGGCCCCTTTCGGCACCGTCACCGGGTCGGCCTTCGCGGGCCAGTAGGCGCAGACCAGCCCGGAAGTCGAAGCGGAACGTCCGAATGTCGGCGCGTCTTTCGCGACGACATCGCCGAAGCCGCGGTAGGCCTCGGGGTCCTTCGAGCACTCACCGTCGACGTTGTTCACGGCGGCGTTGGCTTCGATCAGGTTCGGGTACTCGCCGTCCGGCTCGCGCTGGAGGTAGTTATCGGCGAGCTGCACGAGGCCGGTCCCGTCACCGTTGCGCGCCTGTTCGAGCGCCGTCGTGAGGGCGCCCCAGCTGAACTTGCTGTACAGGGCGGAGATGATGCCGAGCTGCACTTCGCCAGGCCCCGCCGGCCGGTCGGCTCGCTTCGAAGGGAGGGGCGCCTGCTCGGCCCTTGCGATGATCGCGTCGACGACCTTCCGCGGGTCGCCGTCGCGGGCAATCGCGCATCGGCTGGCCACGCACTCATCGAGGTAGGCCTGGAATGCACGTTCGAAGCCGATGATCTGCGTGCGGATGGTGTCTTCGTAGCCCAGCGAGAGGTCGGTCCCACCGTCGAGCACCATCGCACGGATGCTCCCGGGGAACATGTCGGCGTACACGGCGCCGATGGATGTCCCGTAGGAGTAGCCGACGTAGTTCAGTTTCTCCTCGCCAAGGGCCACGCGGATCGCGTCCATATCCCGCGCGACGTTCTTCGTGCCCAGGTGAGGGAGGATGTCGCCGTATTCCTTCGCACAGTCCTCGGCGAAGAGCCGCGAGACCCGCTTCGCCTCATCCCACTCCGCGTCGTTGTCGGGGTCGGGGTCGAAGGCCACGAGTTCCTGCAGCCGGTCGTGGCAGACGATAGGGGTGCTTTCGCCGACGCCGCGGGGGTCGAAGGCGACGATATCGAAGCGGTTGCGGATGTCGTTGGAGAGGAGGTTCGCCCAGATGCGGGTGAACTCGATGGCCGATGCGCCCGGCCCACCGGGGTTCGCCATGAGGACGCCGATGCGCTGCGCCGCGTCCCTGGCCGGGATGCGGATAAGGGACAGTTCGATGGTCCGCCCGGAAGGGTCCGCGTAGTCAAGGGGCAGATCGAGGGAGGCGCATTCGACCCGCCCGCCGCACGGCCCCCAGTCGATGCCGGATTGGGCGTTGGTGGCCGGGGTGGATGATGGCCCGAGCCAGAGGACGGCAAACAGGCTGGCGGCCGCCAGCCCGGTCAATAGTCGTTTCATATCAGGGACGAAGGTACCAAGAACGCCGGTAAGGGGCCGTCTGCGCCCTGGTTCACTCCTGCCAGCGCAGGTCCCAGAGCCGCACCGGGTCCTCGAGCCCGCGGAGCGCCTGCTCACCCCGGTCGCTGAACAGGAAGCCCTTGCCGGCGACGAGTTCGCGCACGACGTTCGCGACCAGGATTTCGCCGCCGGCCGCGAGGGACGCGATCCGGGCGGCGGCGATCACGGCGGTGCCGAACAGGTCGTCATCTTCCGCGATCGGCTCGCCCGCGTTGATGCCGACGCGGACGCGGAGGCCTTCGCTCAGGGGACCGGAGAGGCCGGCGCCGAGGTTTTCGGCCGCAAGGGACCGCTGCAGGGCGATAGCGCACTCGAGCGCCTTCTGCGCCGAATTGAACGATGCGAGGAACCCATCGCCCATCGACTTCACTTCGCTGCCGCCGTGGGCGCGGAGAGCCTCGCGCGTGACGCGCTCGTGCTCGCGCAGCACCTGGCGCCCAACGTGGTCGCCCAGGAGCCGGATGAGTTCGTTGTGCTTTTCGATGTCGGTGAAGAGGATGGTCCGGAACGATGTGCCGCTGCGCACGCCGAAGCGCGCCCGGTTCTCGGCCGAGGCGACTTCGAGGACGAACGACCGGACCGCATCGACGACCGAGTCGTCCCAGGCGAAGGGAGACTTCCCGGGGAGGACGGAGAGGCGGGCATCGGGGATGGCCCCGACCAGGCCGCGGGCGCGCTCGATGGCGAAGAAGGGCGAATCCATCCGGTGGAGGACCAGGACCGGGCAGCGAAGCGACGCCAGCAGGGGCCGGACGTCGGCCCGGGCGAGCGAGTCGTTGGCCGCCACGAACTCTTCGGCGTTGACGCTCTCGCGGATGTACCGGGCCACCCGGGCGGTTTGCTCGCCGTCGTCGAGCCCATTGATGGCAGTGGCCAGGAGGTCGGTGAAGAGGCGCCAATCCTTATCGAGCACGGGCCGCAGGCTCGTCCATTCGGGCGCCGCGGCCGAGGAACCGGGCCCCGGGTTGGTGCGGAAGAGGGTGAGCGACGCGATCCGCCCCGGGTTGTGCGCGGCGTACTGGATGGCGACTTTCCCGCAATCAGTCCCGGCAAACACGTGGGCCCTGCCCAGGTCCAGCCGGTTCAACACGCCCTCGAGGTCGTTGGAGAGGCCTTCGAGGGAGACATCGGCCACGCCCCGTTCGGAGAGGCCGTTGTTGCGGTGGTCGAAGCGGATGACGGTGGCCCAGCTTCGGGCGGCCTCGTACACGCGGGAAGACTCGGGCATCTCCCATTCGTACTGGATGTTGCTGAAGCCGGGCGGGTACATCACGAGCAACGGCACACCATCGCCCACTGCCCAAAATGCGATGGAGACCCGATCGGGTGCCTGGGCGTACTGGATGCGGGGCAGCATGTCACGGCCCGTGGTGGAAGGCTGAGGCAGTGAGGGCCTCGCCGTTGCATGGTACACGTACTGTCGACCCCATCGCTGCCCCCAATTTCGCGGGACCGGGTAAACAACTCCCCGCGGGAAGCGTTTCGCGGGCCTAACGACGGCCGGATGGAAATTGTTCCGATGACGCAGGCGGGCGGGGGCAGCGGCCAGCCGCCCCCGCCCGCGGACCGCTACCGGAGGCGGTAGAAGCGGAAGAAGTCGTTCTCGATCGGCAGCACCTCGATGCCGCCGAACCCGGCCTCGCGCGCGTACCGTTCGAGGACTGGCGCGCGCATCACCGTGCCCGTCGCGGCCGAAGGCGTCTCCGCCCGGCCGTTCGGCAGGCAGGTGGTGATGCTGAAGCCGTAGAAGAAGCGCTCGACGTCGTCAGCCTCGCCGAACTTATCGGCCACGCGCTCGTCCATCACCAGCACGGTGCCGCCCTCGGCCACGAGCGAGCGCATGCTCCGGAGCACGCCCACCGGATCGGCGAGGTCGTGGATGCATTCGAAGGCGGCGACCAGGTCGAATGTCCGGTCGCCGGCCACAGTCCCTGCATCGACCGCGTGGAAGCGCACCTGGCGGGCGACGCCGTAGTCGCGCGCGTTCTCGTTCGCCAGGTCGATGGAAAGCGCGTCGGGGTCGAACCCTTCGACGATGGCGCCGGGATAGCCGCGGGCGATGGCGATGGAAGCCCAGCCGCCGCCGCAGCCGATCTCGGCGACGCGGGCGCCGGGGCGCGAGAGCCGCTCGTGGATCTCCGGCACGGTCGCCAGGCAATCCGCGACGAGCGAGTTGAGGAAGAAGGGCCGGTTGAAATCGGCCTGGCCCTCGATCATGTCGCGGCCGTAGGCCTCCCAGGGGTGGCCGTCCCCCGTCCGGTACGCCTCCAGGACCTTCGAGAGCTGGAGGGCGGCGCTGGTGACCATGCGCGCCATGGCGCCCAGGTAGGTTGGGTCGTCCCTATCGAGGAGGACGGTGGCGATGGGACGCGGAAGTTCGAACGTGCCCACGCCGTTGTGGGTCAGCACGCCGGAGACAGCCTGCTGTTCGAGCCACTCGCGGGCGTAGCGGGCGTCGATACTCGCGCGGGCGGCGAGGTCTTCGGCGGTGGCGGGGCCGCCATCGGCGAGAGCGCGGTAGAGCCCCAGTTTGTCGCCGATGTAGAGGCCGAAGATGTCGAAAGCGGCGAGCCCGGCGGCGAAGACGCGTTCGACGAATGCCTCGGCCGAGGTTGCCTGTTCTGTTGCCTGCATGTGCGTGGTCTCCCTCCCAGGTACGAAGCGGCGGCACGGCCCCCCGGCGGGTAGCCGGGACGACAGGAGCATCCGGGAAGCGGAGATCGCGGGCCGTGCCGCCGCCGTTCCAGTGTCAGGCGTGGCACCCGAGGCAGACCGCGAAGTACGTCACAGTGTTATGGGCGGGGAAGGCTTTCCGGGGTGGCGGCGGCCGGTCTGCGTCGGTGGCCGGGACGCGCCAGCCTGGCGGAACTTTTTCACACGGGGAACGCATTCCAACGCACGGGAACGCATGCCCGACGCACGTGCGTTGGCGTGCGTTCGCACGTGTACATGGCGGTGGGCGTTCACTGCCGGGCACGAGTGGTGGGCCGGGTGCATGGGGGCAGCGTTTGGGGGTTGTGGCGGGAGATGCAAGGGGCTGGTGGCACGGTGGGGGCGAAGTTCGGAGTGGGTGCCGGGCACTGCACGAGGTGGTATGCGCTAGAATCCAGCATCCGCAGGAGCCGAGCGTACGAAGTGGCCTATTTCTCCGACGTTTTCACCCCGCCTACCTGGGCTGCGTTTGTGGCTGACGGAGGCGGGGTCACGGCGTTCAGCGGAGGAGCGATGCTGCGCCGGGCGAACGCTGTGAGGCCGGGTGACAGGCTCATCTGCTACCTGAAGGGGAAGTTCTCGTTCGTGGGCGCGCTCGAAGCCACGTCGACTGCATACACAAGCGAGGAGCCCATCTGGGATCATCAGGATTTCCCCACACGTGTTGACGTCCGGCCTTTGGCGCTGTTCCCCATCGAACAATCGCTTCCGCTCTCCGAGCTGGAGGGCAAGCTGTCGTTCTACCCGGAGGGGACGCCGCGTTCGTTGGTACCGGCCTACTTCCAGGGTTCGCCGCGCCGACTCCCGGAGAAGGACGGAGAAGCGCTGTGGAGAGCCATCTTGGCCCACGAGGATGGGGTCAGGTCCGTTGCGACGCTCTTGCCGGACACGGTCGCGGACACTCTGGCGATACCGTCGGTGCACACCGAGGCCCAGAGACTGCTTGTCGAGTTTGGCCTGGCGGTCGGAGTCGATGTGTGGATTCCGCGGGCGGATCGTGGTGCCGTTGGTCGTTCGGATTCCCGCCTGGACCTGAACAGGCTTCTCCCCGAGCTGCCGTTTTTGTTCCCGGGAAAGGCCCAGTCGGTTATTCAGAACATCGACGCAATCTGGCTCAAAGGGTCCACCGTTGTCGCCGTTTTCGAGGTGGAGAACACCACATCCATCTACTCAGGGCTTCTACGGATGTCGGACTTGGTCGCCCTTGTGCCCAACGCGAGGTTCCCGATGTTCATCGTCGCCCCAGCCCAAAGACGAAGCGCCGTGCGAGATGAGGTTCTCCGGCCGACATTTTCGGCTCTGCCAACACCACTTCACCAGCTGTGTGGGTTCATCTCCATCGAAGCTCTTCAGGAGCGGCGCAAGACACTAGGTGACGAGTTGCTGAAGTATCTTCTCCCGGGGTTTGTGAATGACCTGGCAGAGCACTTTACCGATTGACGCGCGGCGGGCCCACTCTTGCGATGGCAAGATTGCTGACGGCCACTTTTGCCGGGGCTGCGGACGGTGCATGGACTCTGGGTGCGACGGGCTCTGGACGCTCCACACTGGCGATTGTCCGCTTTGCTTCTGCGTCGTCTGCGATGCGGAGGTCGACCAAGACGGAAGATGCAGCGGGTGCGGCGTCCCGCATCGGGACATCGAGCTGTTTTGTCACCGCTGTGGTCAGTGGCTGCTGCCGATGTAGGCACGCTCGTCTCACTGAGGCACTTCGAGGGCGGCTCGAGGTGTTTCTTTCGGGTGGGCCGGGCGGGTAACCGCCCTCCTGCGGTGTTGCTTCCATCGCGTATCATGTCGCCCATGAGGGTGGTCTTGAGTTACACGCATAGCGACTCCGCGATCGCGGCGAAGGTCCGCGATGCCCTCACGCATGCCGGCTTCGAGGTCTGGGATCCGGAACTCCAGGCCAGGGGCGGCGACAACTTCGCGCTGGAAATCGGGCGCGCGCTTGAGAGAGCCGACGCACTCGTGGTGCTGGTTTCGCCCGAGGCTATGCAATCTGACTGGATCAGGTGGGAAATCGAGCACGCGCTCGGTAATCCGCGTTTCGAAGGACGCCTGATCCCGGTGGAGCTGCGGCCCACCGAAGAGCTGCCGTGGATCCTTCGGCGCTTCCAGGTCTTGAAGTACGAGGGCGGGACCAGACCGATTGTGGATGCCCTCATCGGGATCCGTGACGCAGCCTGAGCGGCCGCTGGTTCCGGGCGAGGTCTTCATTTCGCATGCCGACCTCGACAGGCAGCATGCCGACCGGCTTGGCGCCGAACTCACCCGTCACGGCATTCCACACTGGTACAGCCGACGCGAACTGGTAGGCGCCCAACAGTGGCACGATGAAATCGGGGCCGCGCTGGATCGCTGCGAATGGTTCGTGCTCGTGCTCTCACCCCACTCGACGGAGTCCATGTGGGTGAAGCGCGAACTCCTCTTCGCGCTGAACGAGCGGCGGTTTGAAGGCCGCATCGTGCCCGTTCTACTTCAGGACTGCGATGTGAAGAACCTCTCCTGGACGCTATCCCAGGTTCAGCGCGTAGATTTCCGCCACGGATGGGAATCGGGGATGCGTGATTTGCTGCGTGTTTGGGGTCTCGCGTATCGGGGGTAGCCCCCCACCCCCTTTCCCTGCCCTTGCCCTCCCCACATCTCGCAGTTATCGTTTGTGTGCTTCATCACAACCCACAGGACGCCCCCAGAAGGCTCCTGTCATCACCCGGGGAGTGCGCCCGAATATGACTTGCAGAGCCTTCTCGTCACCCCGAGTGCCGGGGCTCTGCTTTTTCATGGCTCGCACCCGCCAGAGGCGCTTCGAATGAGCTTCTACGACACCTGGTCCGCCGTCATGATCGCCGCGATCGCCGGGTTCGTCCTGGTGTTCACCGCCCTCATCGGCGCGCGCTTGCTCGCCCCCTTCGCCCGGGAACGCGGCAAGGGCGTCAGCTACGAGTGCGGCATGCTCCCGATCGGGCGCAACTGGTCGCAGGTCCACATCCGCTACTACCTGATCGCCATCCTCTTTTTGATTTTTGACGTGGAGACCGTCTTTATTTTCCCCTGGGCGATGACCTACCTCGCCCTGCCCGAATTCGTGTTCTGGCACATGATCGCCTTCATCCTCATCCTCAGCCTCGGGCTGGTCTACGCCTGGAAGCGCGGCGTGCTGGAGTGGAAGTCATGAGTGACACCGTGATCACCCCGTACGTGCCGGACTTCGGCGCCGAGGCCGAGCGCCTCAAGCCGGTCGAGATCCCGCATACGCGCGCTGCCTACCGCATCGTCCTGCCCGGTGTTATCCAGACCGGCGCCGACCAGGTGATCGCGATGAGCCGCAAGAGTTCGCTCTGGCCGATGACGTTCGGCCTCGCCTGCTGCGCCATCGAGATGATCGGGACGTTCATGTCCAACCACGACCTGGACCGCTTCGGTATCGTGCCGTGGCCGAGCCCGCGCCAGAGCGACGTGATGATCGTCTCGGGCACGGTGACGAAGAAGATGGCCCCGGCGATCAAGTTGCTCTACGAGCAGATGCCGAACCCGAAGTACGTCATCTCCATGGGCGCCTGCGCCACGAACGGCGGCCCCTACACGGAATACGACCGGGTTGTGCAGGGCGTCGACAAGATCATCCCGGTGGATGTGTACGTGCCCGGGTGCCCGCCGCGCCCGGAGTCGCTGCTCGAGGGCTTCCTGCGCCTGCAGGAGAAGATCATGGAAGAAAAGCGGATGGTCGGATGACGAACGAAACCGCCCCCGCCTACCCCGGAGTTTCGGCACTGGTGCACAAGCACCTGCCGAAGGTGCCGTTCACCGCGGACAAGACGCTGACCGACGCGAACATCACCGTCGAGCCGGCCCACTTCCTCGAACTGATGCAGGGGTTGAAGGAGCGGCGCGAGCTGGCCTTCGACTACCTCCGCAACATGGTCGGGATCGATATGCAGGACGAGGGCCTGGTGTGCAAATACCAGCTCTATTCGACGAAGCACGGCCATTCGATCCAGGTGACCGTGGCGACGCCGCCGGGCAACCCGCATATCCCGTCGCTCACGGGGCTTTACGCGGCGGCGAACTGGCACGAACGCGAGGCCGCCGAGATGCTCGGGCTGGTGTTCGACGGCCACCCGAACCTGAAGAACCTGCTGCTGGATGAGGATGTGCACATCCACCCGCTGCTCAAGGCGCACCCGCTCCAGAAAATGGAGATTGCGCAAGGCATCGAAGACCGCGAACCGGGGTTCAAGTTCTAATGCTCATCACGCCGCCGTCCACCACAGCGCGCGCCGGTGCGCCTCTTCGCGGAGGTGTCGCGTGACCATCTGGCCCGAAGAACGGCTGGTGACGGCCGACGCCTTCAACACGGTCGATATGACCATCAACGTGGGCCCGCAGCACCCGGCGACCCACGGCGTGTTCCGCATGGTGCTCACCGTCGATGGCGAGATGGTGGTGGACTGCGAGCCGTACATCGGCTACCTCCACCGCGGCCTCGAGAAGCTCACCGAGAACCACGACTACCGTCAGTCCATGGGCTGGTGGGACCGGACCGACTACCTGGCGGGCATGGCCTGCGAAATGGCCTACTGCATGGCGGTCGAAAAGCTCGGCCAGTTCGAGGTCCCGGAGCGGGCGGAGTACATCCGCGTGATGATGGTGGAGCTTTCGCGCATCCTTTCGCACCTCATGTTCTTCGGTGCGTTCGGGGCGGATGTCGGTTCGTTCGGTACGAGCTTCATCTACGCCTGGCGCGAACGCGAGCGTATCTACGATTTCTTCGAGGAAGTGGCGGGCGACCGCATGTTCCCGACGTACTTCCGGCC
>JAHDWR010000091.1:2823-12484 GCA_023382755.1 Dehalococcoidia bacterium | reverse complement strand
TGCTGGTTTGTGTGCGTCCTGCGGCTGTGCCTGCCGGGGGGCCATCCGCCGAGTCTTTCGATGCTGCCCCCGCCTCGTCATCCGCCGTAGTGGCGGACCTGGCGCTTGGTGTTGTGCTCTTTGCGTGCCGTGGGCCGGTACGTGGGCCAGTCACCTCCAGTGGCTAAGGCTGTTCCGAGTTTCACCCGGCGCGAGCCGCCCGGTCAACTCTCGGCGCGCGAAATCCCGGCGAAACCGAGGAAGTCCTCCTCCCACTCAAGCACTGCCCGAATGAGCGGGGCCTCGATGCCGAACGGCTCCGCCCTGATCCCGCGCACGCGGAATTCGTCCTCCAGCACGCGGGCGATCTCGTCCAGCGGCCGCGTGTGCACAGCGAGTTCGCGCTCGGTCTCCAGGATCAGCTCGACGAGCTCGCCCTGCAGCTGGTAGCCGTCTTCCTGGAGCTGTTCCCAGATCCAGCCTGCGCATTCGGTGAAAAGCTCGCCCTGGAGCTTGCCAGTTTCGGGCACGTGTCCTGTCCTCGCCGCTCGGGTGTTGGTGCGACCAGCCTATCGGGCCTTCGCCAACCGGGAAATCGGAGGCAGTCTGGGCGCCTCCATCCCCAGTTCGGCCCGGACCTTCTTCAGCCGCCGGATGTTCTTCACGTCCGGCCCTTTGCCGTCGAACCCGGGTACCTCCAACAAGAACGGCACTTCGCGGAACGCCGGGTGGCCCATCAACGTCCGGAAGCCCCCGGTGCCGATGTGGCCCTCGCCGATGTTCTCATGGCGGTCCCGGAACGTGCCGAGCGGCTGCTTCGTGTCGTTCGCATGGACAGCCACAAGCCGCTCGAACCCGACCTCGCGGTCGAACTCGTCCATCGCTTGCGAGCACCCTTCTGGGGTCGCGAGGTCGTAGCCCATCGCATAGGCGTGGCAGGTGTCGATGCAGACCGCGACCCGGAGATGCCCGCCGAGCGCGCGGATGATGGCCCCGAGTTCCCAAAACTTACCACCGATGCAGTTCCCCTGGCCGGCGTTGTTCTCCAGGATCAGGAGTGACGGGTTATCGGGCTCGTCGTCGAGCACGGTGGCGAGCATCCCGGCGATGCGTTCGGCCATCGCGCCGTCGTACCCGGCCCCGAGGTGACTCCCCACGTGAAAAATGGTCCCCACGACACCCATCTGGCCCGCGAAGTGGCGGTAGGCCCGGAGGGAGGCGACCGAACGGGCGAGCAGCGCCTCGTCCTGGCTCCCAAAGTTGATGAGGTAGACGCCATGGAAGAACGCGGGGATGCCGGCTGCCTGCTGTTGCCGGCGAAAGAGGGCGACCTGTTCGTCGCTGATGGCCGGCCGCTTCCACTGCTGCGGCGCCGAAATGAACAGTTGGACTGCCTCCGCGCCGATTGCGCGAGCACGCTCGAAGACCAGGTGATGGCCTCCGGCACTGGAAACGTGGGCACCAATCCGCACTGTCAGGCCTCCCGCGGGACTCCCGGCGCTGGCCGGGCGACCCCGAGTATGGCAGGGAGCGGCCCTATCTTCGTGTGCTCGATCTCCGTCAGTTCGAAACCGGCGCGCTCGATCGTCTCCAAGGTGCGCCGGTTCGGGTGGCAGCCGCCCGCGAGCCGCGACCACGCTGGAGCAATACCGTCCATCGCACGTCCGGTCACCTTCCCGGCCGGCCGGACGTGCTCACAGAAGCGCAATTGCCCGCCGGGCCGGAGCACGCGCCGGGCTTCGCGAAGCGCGGCGGCCGCATCCGGGATCGTGCAGAAGACCAGCGTCGCCAGGACCGTATCGACGCTTTCGTCCGGCAGATCCAGGGCCTGGGCATCCCCATCGCGGAGTTCGAACCCTCGCGTGAGTGGGCGCGCATGGGTCGCAGCGCGCGCCCGCATGTAGTGGTCGGGCTCGATGCCGAGGTAGTCGATACCCTCGGGGAGAAACGCCCAGTTGGCTCCGGCGCCAAACCCGAATTCGACGGTCACTCCGCGGCACCCGCCGGCGGTCCGGGCGCGCAGTTCCTTCTCTCCGCGGGGCTCATGCCGGTTCATCCATTCCCAGAACGCCGCGAATCCCCTGTGGCCTGAGTGCGTTGCCATTACGGTCCCTCCGTCGTTGACATCCCCGGCGTGCCTCCAGAGAATCCCGGCAAGCCCGCGCTCCCCCGGGCCCCGGAGGCGTCATGTTCCCGGATGTCCCACACACAGGCCTGCCACTATCGGGCCTCACGGTCATCGACTGCACGATCTGGCAGCAAGGCACGTATGCGACGGCGATGCTCGCGGATTTCGGCGCAAATGTCATCAAGGTCGAGGGGCCCGATTCTCCAGACCCCGGCCGTGGCGTGAGTGAGGCTTACTTCGAGAGCCACAACCGGAACAAGCGCGGTATCGTGCTGGACCTGAAGACGCCCGAGGGCCGCGAGACACTGCTGCGCCTCGCCGAAAAAGCCGACGTGTTCGTCCAGAACATGCGCCAGGGCGTCATGGAGAAGCTCGGGCTCGCCTACGCGGATGTGAAGGCCCGCAACGCGGCGATCATCTACGCCTCTGCCTCCGGCTACGGCACGAAAGGTCCCCACCGCACCTGGCCGGCGATGGATATCCTCGGGCAGGCACGCGGCGGCACGATGATGACGCAGGGCCCACCAGACCTGGCGCCGATCTTCTCGTTCGGCGGCATGGCCGACCAGGTGGGCGCCATCTCACTCTCCTACGGCATCCTCCTGGCGCTCTGGCACCGTGCCCGCACCGGAGAAGGCCAGCACCTCGATGCCTCCCTGCTTGGGGGGCAGGTCATGCTCCAGTCGTTCAACATCACGGGAACGCTCTTCACTGGCGCGGTACCGCCTCGCCGCGCTCGCGAGCAGGCAGCCCCGATGTGGAACGTCTACCAGTGCCGGGATGGTGGCTGGATCGCCCTCAGCATGTCCCAGATCGGGCGCTGGTGGGTCCCCTTCTGCGACGCGGTCGAACGGCCCGACCTCCGCGACGACCCGCGCTTCTGCCGCCTTCCCGACCACTACGACCACCGTTCGGAGCTCATCGCCGAGCTGGATGAGATGTTCGCGACCCGGGACCAGTGGGATTGGGTCGAGTACCTGTGCAACAAGGGGCTCCCGGTCGCGCCCGTCCAGGACTACGCCCAGATCATCGAGGACCCGCAGGTCGTGGCGAACGATTACATCGTCGAGTACGAGCACTCATCCGGGGAGCGGCGGAAGATCGTCGGACCTGCCGTCCAGCTCGAAGCGTCTCCCGGGAGTATCCGCAGCGGGGCGCCGGAGTTCGGGCAGCACACGGAAGAGGTGCTCCTCGAGTTCGGGTTCGCATGGCAGGAGATCGAACAGCTGCGCCACAACCGCGCCATCGGGGGCCGTTAGCCCACTGCCCAGATCTCCGCCAGAAGTCTGAGGGGTGGCCCCTTGCACGGCGCGGGCCGGGCTGTTAGGATAGGGGGGTACCCTATTCAGGTGGAACCAGATGACCCCCGACACCCGCCGCCAGGCCCTCCGACGCATGAAGATCATCGCGGGCCAGGTGCAGGCCCTGCAGAAGCAACTCGAAGATGACCGCTACTGCATGGACATCCTGGACCTGTCACTCTCGATCCAGAAGGCGCTCCGGAGTCTCGACGGTCTGGTGATTGAGGGCCACCTCCGGACCCACGTCATCGAGATGATGACCGGGGGCGAGCAGGAGAAGGCCATCGCCGAACTCCTGCGGCTCTACAAGGTCCAGGGTCCCGCCGAATCGTGAGCACACCCAACCACACACAGGAGACCTTCACCATGGCCAAGACCATCGAGCTCGACGTTACCGGCATGACCTGCGACCACTGCGTCCGGTCAGTCACCAACGCCCTCAAGGACGTCCCCGGCGTCGCCGACGCCATCGTCAGCCTTGAAGACAAGAAAGCTACCGTGACCGCCGACGAAGTCGACGTCGCGAAGCTCATCGAAGCCGTTGAAGAGGAGGGCTACGCGGCGTCCGTCCGCTAGCCTTGCGCCGGGGAGTCCGCACCATGTCAGCCGATACCAACGCCATCACCCTCGACATCACCGGGATGACCTGCGCTTCGTGCGTGCGGCGCGTTGAGCGCGCCCTCGGCAAGATCGAGGGCGTCGAGACGGCCAGCGTGAACTTCGCGGCCGAAAACGCCCGCGTCACGCTCGCCGCGCCGGTCCCGCTCGAGGCGCTTGTGGCGGCGGTCGAGAAGGCCGGCTACGGAGCGGCTCCCGCGGTCGCCGGCCAGGACCGCAACGAAGAGCGGGCAGTCCATGCCCGGAACACGCTCATCCAGCTCATCGCCGGGTCCGTCCTGGCCATCCCCACCATCATCCTGGCGATGTCGATGGACATCGCCGGGATGCACATCAACGATGACCCCCGGCTCCACGGGTGGGTCGTCATGTTGCTGGCGACGCCGGTCCAGCTCGGGCTCGGCTGGCGGTTCTACAAGGGCTCGTACACCAGCCTCCGCCACCTCAACCCGAACATGGATGTGTTGGTGGCGCTCGGGACGAGCGTGGCCTTCGTCTACAGCGCCTGGGTTGTCATAAGTAACAGCCACGAGCACATGTTCTTCGATGTCAGCGCCGCGGTGCTCGTCTTCATCACCATGGGCAAGTACTTCGAGGAAACGTCGAAGGGCGCCGCCTCCAGCGCCATCCGCGCGCTCCTCGGGCTCAGCGCCCGCTCGGCGCAGGTGCTCCGCGACGGCGTGGAGACCGAGGTCCCCATCGAGCGCGTTGCCAGGGGCGACATCTTCGTCGTCCGGCCCGGCCAGCGGATCGCGGTCGATGGCATCGTCCGCGAGGGCCACAGCACCATCGATGAGTCGATGCTCACGGGCGAGTCCATCCCCGTCGAACGACGCGCCGGCGACCACGTCATCGGCGGCACAATCAATCAGAACGGCGTCATCCAGGTCGAAGCAACGGCCGTGGGCGAAGACACCGCTCTCCGCCGCATGGCCCGCATGGTCGAGGAAGCCCAGGGCTCCAAGGCGCCAATCCAGAAGCTCGTCGACCAGGTCGCGGCCGTTTTCGTGCCGGTCGTGATCGTGATCGCCATCGCGACGTTCGTCGCATGGGGCCTCGCGGCCGGCGACTGGGAGGCGGGGATGGTCGCCGCCGTCGCCGTGCTCGTGGTTGCCTGCCCCTGCGCCCTGGGCCTGGCAACCCCCACCGCCATCATGGTGGGGTCCGGCATGGGCGCTGAGCGCGGCATCCTCATCAAGAATGCGGAGGTCCTCGAGCGCACCCGCCGGCTGAACGCGGTCGTCCTCGACAAGACCGGCACGCTCACCGAGGGGCGTCCCCAGGTCCTGGAGGTCGTGACGCTGGGCTCGCTTTCGACCAACGAACTGCTGACGCTCGCAGCCACGGCAGAATCGGCCAGTGAGCACCCCCTCAGCCGGGCCATTGTCGACGCCGCTGTGGATGCGAACCTGCCGGTCGGCACCGCCACCAACTTCGAAGCGGTCACCGCGCGTGGCGTCCAGGCGATGGTCGACGGACAGCTCGTCCTCGCGGGCAACCTGCGCCTCTTCGAGGAGTACGGGTTCCCGCTCACCAGCAACTTCCGCGAGCGCGTCGCGGCCATAGAGGCAGCCGGGCGGACGGTCATCGCAATCGCCGCTGATGGTCGCATCGAGGGGCTGTTCGGCATCGCCGACGAGGTGAAGCAGAACGCGCGCCGCGCCGTCGAGGCGCTCCGCGGCCAGGGCCTCCGCGTGATCATGATGACGGGCGACAACGAGCGCGCGGCCGCCGCCGTTGCCGCGCACGTGGGCATTACCGAGTTCCGGGCCGGTGCGAAGCCAGAGGACAAACTCGCGCTGGTGCGGGAGCTGCAGGGCGAGGGGCTCTCCGTCGCGATGGTTGGCGATGGCATCAACGATGCACCGGCCCTTGCCCAGGCCGATATCGGCATCGCCATGAGCACCGGCACCGACGTGGCCATCGAGGCCGGCGACATCACCCTCCTGAACGGCGACGTGTCGAAGATCGCCGAGGCCATCGCGCTCAGCCGCTCAACCCTCACCACCATCCGCCAGAACCTGGTCTGGGCGTTCGGCTACAACGTGTTCGCCATCCCGGTCGCGGCGCTCGGGCTCCTCAATCCCATCCTGGCGGGCGCGGCAATGGCATTCAGTTCGGTCAGCGTGATGGCGAACAGCCTCCGTCTGCGCACGAAGTCCCGGGCGCTGGCCCGGGCGAGCGGCAACGAATACTCCGCGCCGGTCCAGAACACGCTCGTCGCCAACCGGGGCCCGATCTTCGCAATGGTCGCCGCCGCCGTGGTCCTCGTGCTCCCGCTGACCGTCTTCACCGGCATTGACCGGGGGTGGTTCGGCGGTGAGGAAAGCACGGCGGGCGCGCTCGGCCCGCGCGACATCCGCGTCGAGCTCACCAACTGGAGCGTCGACGCGTCCCGGTCAGAGATCAGCACTGGCCGGGTCACCTTCGTCGCCGTCCACCCGGCGGACGACCAGGCCCACGGTGACGGGCACGACGAGCCCGGGCAGGTGCACGACCTCGCGGTCCTGAAGAAGCTCGCGGACGGCTCGTACGAACTCGTGGGGAAGACGCCCGAGATACAGGTGGGTGGCTCGTACCGTCTCGAGCTGGACCTTGAGCCCGGCGACTACCAGCTGGTCTGCGATGTCGTCGAAGACATCGACGGGACCATCTACGCCCACAGACCCCAGGGCATGGCCACCGACTTCCGGGTCAACTGACCCGGTTCACATCACGAAGGTAGTGCCCACCGCGTTCTGGACGAAGGCGCCGGGCATGGCAGCAGCGATCGCATGCGTGGCTTTGTAGCCGGTGCAGTGGGCAGGGACCACGAGCCTGGGCGCGAAGCCACGCAGTGCGTCGACCGTCCGCGGGATGAACTGCTCGAAGTAGGCGCCTGGCAGGTGAAACCCGCCGATGACCGCGTGGACCTCTTCGACGCCGGTAACCTGTCTCGCCCGTGTCACGATGTTGACGATGCCCGAGTGGCCGCACCCGGTGAGCACCACCAGCCCTTTGCCGGCCACGTTCACCACCAGTGCCTGGTCGTCCGCCAGATGTGGTTCAGGTTCCCATCCATGGTCCGTCTCCTCCTGGAAGAACGGGAACCCTCGCTCGAACTCGGTCACACGGGGCACTTCGCCCGTCAGGAGCAGGCACTCGCGAAACAGCAGCGACGGATCATCGCTGTCGATGAGCTCGAAGCCGGCCCCTGCGAGCGCGACCCGCGAGGGCGGCGGGAGGGGGAGCGGTTGCCCGCCCGGCGGCGCGCTCCGCCGTTTTGTATAGGCCTTGCGGTGCGCAAGAAGGGGCATTCCCGCCTTGCCGAGCCGTTGCGACAGCCCTTCGAGGCCGCCCGTGTGGTCGAAGTGCCCGTGGGAGAGCACCACCGCTTCCAGGTTTTTTCCGTCGACCTGGAGCCGGTCCATGTTCTCGGCCAGCCCGTCGGGACTGACGCCCGCATCGAACAGCAGGCAGTGGCGTTCACCTTCGATGGTGACGGTCACCAGCGCGGAAAAGCCGTGCTCGGCCCGCAGCGTGGCGTTCGTGAGCCCACCGTCAATCACGGGGTTTGCGACCTGTACCCACGGGTTGCGCCGAACCTCCTCGTCACCCGGGAGGAGGGCGTCGATCGTGTTGTCGACGAGCACGGTGATCTCCAGCCCATCTGCTTCTCTGAGCGGAATCGTCTCCATCGGGTCCTCCTGGCGGTCGCCGTTTCGCTAACCACGCGCAACCGGGCCGATTGATACACTTGCCCCATGAAGCGAGCAAACACGCGCCCCGTCCGCGCCGGCAGTGTCACCATCGGCGGCGGCAACCCCATCGTCGTCCAGTCGATGTGCGCCACGAAGACCACCGACCTCGACGCCACCACCAGCCAGGCCCGCATGCTCCACGAAGCAGGCGCCGGGCTCGTCCGCATCGCGGTCGATAGCGCGAAGGACGTGGAAGCGCTCGCCGAGATCCGGGCGCGCGTGCCCCAGGCGAACCTGGTGGTCGACCTCCAGGAGAACTACCGCCTGGTGACCGCGGTGGCGCCGCACGTGAACAAGGTGCGCTACAACCCCGGCCACCTCTACCACCACGAAAAGCAGAAGCCCGTGCGCGATAAGGTCGCGCTCATCGCCGAGACCGCCGTGAAGCACGACCTCGCGCTCCGCGTGGGCGTGAACTGCGGTTCGGTCGACCCCGAGATGGCCGCGAAGTTCGAAGGCGCCGACGAGCCGCTCCTCGATGGTGTGAGCGCGATGGTCGAGAGCGCCCTCGAGCACTGCCGCATCCTCGACGACCTCGGCTTCACCCGCTACGTCGTTTCGATGAAGGACAGCGACCCGCGCAAAGTCATCGAAGGCAACACCCGCTTCGCTGCCGCCCGGCCCGACGTGCCCCTGCACCTTGGCGTCACCGAGGCCGGCATGTTGCCCGACGGCGTCATCAAGACGCGCATCGCCTTCGAACAGCTCCTCAGCCGCGGCATCGGCGACACCCTGCGCGTCTCGCTCACGCTTCCGTTCGCGGAGAAGTGGCGCGAAGTCGAGGCCGGCAAGCAGATCATCGCCGATGTCGAAGCAGGGCGGTTCCGCTCGGTCCCGGTGTTCCAGGACCATGGGCTGAACATCATCAGCTGCCCCAGCTGCAGCCGCGTCGAGAACGAGGCGTTCGTGGACCTCGCCTTCAAGGTGAAGGAGATGTCCGCCTACGCGAAGGACTACGACATAACCATCGCGGTGATGGGCTGCCGGGTGAACGGCCCCGGAGAGACGGACGACGCCGACCTGGGCCTCTGGTGCGCTCCGAACTTCGTGAACCTGAAGAAGGGCGAGCACGAGCTCGGCGCGTTCCCCTACGACGTCGTCCTAGATCGGCTGAAGGCCGAGCTCGACGCGATCATGGAAGAGAAGAAGCGGAGTCTGGCGACGGCCTGATCCCCGTCCGCTTGCTTCGCCTTCGCGTTGAGGTTAGGCTTCCGCCCCTATGACCACCATCGGGACCATCGCCCACATCGCCCGCTATCCCGTGAAGTCGATGCGCGGGGAAGAGCTGGAGTCCACCCCGGTGGGCTTCCAGGGGCTCCCCCTCGATCGCGCATTCGCGTTCGTCCAGGAAGGCGTGCACACGCCGTTCCCCTGGTTCACCGGCAGGGAGTGCCCCGAGCTGCTCCAGTGCACCCCGATCGTCGGCGAGGGCCGCTGGCCGGCGATGCGGGTGCAGTCTCCGGCGGGCGAATTCGAGCTGGGCTCGGCGGAATTCGCGGCGCAACTGCGCGAGTGGAGCGGGCGCGGCGCGATCCTGCATTCCGACTACCGCGGCTGCCAGGATGTCGCCTACGTTTCCGTGATTTCGACCGCCACCGTCCGCGCGCTGGCGGAGGCAGCCGGCGTGCCGGTCGACCACCGCCGCTTCCGGATGAACTTCGTGGTCGACCTGGGCGACGAGCCTTTCGCCGAGAAGGCGTGGGTGGGCCGGCAGGTGCGCCTCGGCGGTGTGGTCATCGCGGTGCACGAGCAGGACCGCCGCTGCCAGATGATCACGCTCGACCCGGAGACCGGCGCCTCGACCCCGGCCGTGCTGAAGGCTGCAGGAGAGATGAACGAGGTGTACGCGGGGGTGTACGGCTCGGTGCTCCTGCCGGGCGATGTCCGCGTGGGCG
>JAHDWR010000091.1:0-2723 GCA_023382755.1 Dehalococcoidia bacterium | reverse complement strand
CGGAGTTCGCGCGGTTCAGGGAGGGGCTGGAGCGGGGCGAATGGCTGGGCGAACCGTTCCAGCACGCCGCCGAGGCGCTGCGCCACCACATCTATGTGGAAGAGGAGGCACTGTTCCCCGTCCTGCGCGTCGGCGGGCTGGTGGCGCCCGTGTTCGTCATGCTGCGGGAGCATGCCGAGATCTGGCAGGCGCTCGACGCCATGGAAGCCGAGGTGGGGCGGGACACCACGCGCGCACTCGCCGCGATGGCAACGATGACCTCGGTGCTCGGGCCACACAACAGCAAGGAGGAGCAAATCCTCTATCCGGCCAGCGGCCAGGTGCTGGACCCGAAGGACACAGAAGCAGTCCGGCTGGTGTTCGAAGAGGGGAAGCGGCCGGAGGGTTGGCTTCCGGCCAATCTGCGCCGGTAGGCGGGCATGAAAGAGGGGCCGATTGCTCGGCCCCAGATGTGGTAATTGGTGGAGACGCGGGAGAGTTGAACTCCCGGTCCAGCGAAGGTCGGCTCCGGATTGTCCTACAGGCTTTCCCACCGATGGGGGTCTCGCTGGCGAACTGCGATGGTGGTCCTCACGTCCGTCAGCCAGCCGATGAGTCTTTCGCGAGCGCTATCGGCGTGAGCTCGCGGCATCCTGGCTTTTGCGATGCCCCTTCCCGACGCTACCAGGCCGGGCTTCGGGAGGGACAGCCTCTACTGTGGTTTAAGCAGCGAGTGCGAGCTGGCGATTATTGCCATTTGTTTTTGGCCGCCTGATTAACGAGGGTGACGCCCAACCTCGGCCTGCTATCCGGCTACCTGGCTCCCTGTCGATTCCCTTCGTCCCCGTGTGATGCACCCAGTATAGCACACCTGTTCGGGCCTCAGGCACCCCTCCGCAGCGCCCGCCGCACGTCCATCTGCTGGTCGCGCTCTTTCAACTTCTCGCGCTTGTCATAATGCTTGAGGCCGCGCCCCACACCCAGCTCGACCTTCGCCTTGCCCCGCTTGAAGTACATCGCCAGCGGCACCAGCGTCAGGCCCTTCTCGCCCAGCAGTTCCTGGATGCGCCGGATCTCCTTCTTGTGCAGCAGCAGCTTCCGGTCGCGGGTCGGGTCCTGGCTGGCGTACCCGGCGTTCGCGTACGGGGCGATGTGCGCGTCCTGCAGCCAGACCTCGTCGCCCTTGACCCTTGCGTACGAACCCTGGAGCTGCACTTTGTGCTCGCGCACCGACTTGACTTCGCTCCCGGACAGCACGATGCCGGCCTCGAACTTCGCGAGGAATTCGTAGTCGTGGCGCGCCCGCCGGTTCTGCGCAATCGTGGAATCAGCCATGGGTGTGGACAGCGAACGGCCCCGACGCGACGGTCGGGGCCGAAGGGTCTCGTCCCAGTGTAGCGCCCGGCTACTTGCCCTGCAGGACTTCGATGGCCTTGAACATCTGGATGTCGCCCTGCTCGAGGTATTCGTCGTAGGTCATGGGCACCTCGATGGTCGGCTTCACGCCGAGCCCCTCGATCTGCTCGCCGTTCGGGGTCAGCCACCGGCCAACCGAGAGGTAGAGGGCGCCGCACCCGTCCGGGTCGCCGCAGTTCTTCAGTTCCTGCAGCTGGTTCACAGTGCCCTTGCCGAAGCTCCGGACGCCGACGATGTCGCCCCGCCCGTTGTCGTGCAGGGCCGCCGCGAGCACTTCGGAGCCGCTGGCGCTCCCACCATCGATGAGGATGACCAGCGGGATGGAGGTCGCGATGCCGCCCTGGCGGGCCGACCACGATTGCGTTTTCCCGTCGGCATCGACCTCGGAGATGATCACGCCCCGGTCGAGGAACTCGTCCGCGACTTCGACGGTCGCCTGGAGGAGCCCGCCCGGGTTGCCGCGCAGGTCGACGATCAGTCCGATGTAACCCTTGTCCTCGACATCGGCGAGCTTCGCCTTGAGCTCGCTGACGGTGCGGTCGTGGAACTGGGAGATGTTCACATAACCAATGGTGGTCACGGCGTTGCCATCACGGTCGACCAGCGTGGTGCCACTCTCGCCGGGGATGATTTCGAGGTTGGGCTCGGTGAACACGCTTTCGACCGGGATTTCGCCCCGCGTGATCGTGATCGTCTCTTCGACGCCGTCGGTGTGGCGCACCTTGAGCGTGACCTGGGTGCCCTGCGCGCCGCGGATGCGCTCCACAGCCATCTGGGTGGTCCAGCCGTCCATCGATTCGCCGTCGACCTCGAGGACCACGTCGCCCTGCCGGATGCCGGCTTCCTCGGCTGGCGAATTGCGGAACGGCGTGACGATGGTGATTGCGCCGCTGGTATCCGAAACCGAAGCGCCAATGCCGTCGTAGGTCGAATCCAGGCTGAGGGCACCGGCCTTCAATTCGGCCGGGGTAAGGTACTGCGTGTGGGAGTCGTTGAGGGCCGTGATGATGCCCTGGATCGCGGCCGAACGGAGCGTCTCGGCATCGAGCGTCGCCTTGTCGACGTACTGGTTCTCCAGCAGGTCCACGATTTCGTCGATGATGGCGGCGCCGACGGAATCGCCGTCGGCGGACGAGGGGATGGCGGGCCCGTCCCCGGCCGAGCCGGAGCTGGCGCCGTCGTCGTTGAGGTCCTTCAGGCCCCAGCCCAGCCCGAAGGCAAGGGTAACGATGGCGAGGAGGAGAAAGACGACGACCGCGGTCCGGGCGGCCCGCTCGCCAAGCCCCGGCTGGGGCTGTTCACGCGAGATTTCCATGGGAGTCCTTTGC
>JAHDWR010000090.1 GCA_023382755.1 Dehalococcoidia bacterium | reverse complement strand
TTCGTGGGCGTGGGTGTCCAGGCCCCTTCGAGCCCGCTGGTAATGGTGTCGCCGCCCTTGCCGCTGCCGTAGCTGCTCTTCCAGCCGAGCCCCTGCTCCTCCAGGCTTGCGCCCTCCGGCTCGCGACCCACGTGGCTCGCGGCTGCCGCGCCGTGGGTCTTGCCGAACGAGTGCCCCCCGGCGATGAGCGCGACCGTCTCCTCGTCGTTCATCGCCATGCGGCGGAACGTCTCACGGATGTCCTTCGCCGCCGCGAGCGCGCTCGGCATCCCGTTGGGCCCCTCCGGGTTCACGTAGATCAGCCCCATCTGCACCGCGCCGAGGGGGTTCGCCAGTTCCCGATCGCCGCTGTACCGCTCGTCGCCGAGCCACGTCGCCTCCGGGCCCCAATCGATGTCCTCCGGCTCCCAGATATCCTCGCGCCCGCCTGCGAACCCGAACGTCTTGAACCCCATCGACTCCAGCGCGCAGTTGCCGGCCAGGATCATCAGGTCGGCCCACGAAAGCTTCCGCCCGTATTTCTGCTTGATCGGCCAGAGCAGCCGCCGCGCCTTGTCCAGGTTCGCGTTGTCTGGCCAGCTGTTGAGCGGTGCGAACCGCTGCGTGCCGCGCGATGCCCCGCCCCGGCCATCGCTGATGCGGTACGTGCCCGCGCTGTGCCACGCCATCCGGATGAACAGCGGCCCATAGTGTCCCCAGTCCGCCGGCCACCAGTCCTGCGAGGTCGTCATCAACTGCTCGATGTCCCGTTTAACCGCATCGAGATCGAGCGTCTGGAACTCCGCGGCGTAGTCGAAATCCTCGCCCATGGGATTCGACGAGGGGCAATGCTGGTCCAAAACCTTCAGGTTCAGCTGGTTCGGCCACCAGTCTCGGTTCGATGCGGTCATTTCGATTCTCCTCCTGGCGATGTGCTGGTCAGTTGGGTGTGTGCTGAAGGCGATGGGACGCTGACGGGGCCGCCCCCCTGGTCCCCGCGGCCTATTCTCCGGTCGGCCCCCGGGCGACCGGACCGGCCATAGGGCCGGGATCGTTCGCCCCCGTTGACCCGGTTGTCAATCGGCTTGCCGGTGCGGACCGGCCCGCCAGCTCGAGTGGGGCCGCGTTTGGCGGCAGCCCGTCACTATGCGATACTAATTGGCGAACTAGACTGTGTCTAGACTTGTAGTGAAGATTCACGAATGGGGTTGGTTGCCTCGCCACCACGCGGTTGAGCCGCTCCAGGCCAGGCACCAGACTGGAGACCATGCCGCCGCCGCCTTCTACCCGCGACCTGCTTGGCCTGCTCGCCGCCCACGGATTGCCCGCCACCACGCAGCGGCTGTCGCTGCTCTCGGCGCTCCTTTCGGTCGATGAAGGCCACGTCTCCGCCGACGACCTCTACCGCGACCTGTCGGACCAGTTCCCCACGCTCAGCCGTGCCACCGTCTACAACAACCTTGCCGTGCTCGCGGCCGCGGGGCTCATCGAAAAGCTCGATACACACGAGGGGTCGCGCTACGGGCCCGTGGCCAGCCCCCATGTGAACCTCGTGTGCACCGGATGCGGCCGGATCAAGGACGTGCTGATCGGCGACGCCGCGCTCGATGCGCTCGTCCAGCGGGCGAGCCGGGAAGGCCAGTTCAGCGCGCGCGCGCTCTCGGTAAGCATCTCGGGCCTCTGCGCAACCTGCACCGCGAAGGCAAGCGCCACCGGCTGAGCCCGGCGATCACTCGAACCCGAACAGCGCCGGAAACATCACCACCACCACCGCGGCCCAGGCTGCGTACACCGGGATGTAGCTGGTCTGCCAGCGCTCACGGTCGGCGAATGGCCGTCGTCCGCGGACGAATCCCGTGAGGAGCCACAGCGACCACACCAGGTTCGCGAGCAAGACCACGTTGAGCCCGAGCCCCGCCGTCCGGTTCGGCGTCCAGCCAAACTCCGTGATCCGGCCCAGGATTGCCGCCAGGGCCATCATGTCGATCGCGAGCGCGCTCACCACCAGGACCAGCTGCGCGCCGTCCATCAGCGTGGGCCGCGCATACGAATCGCGCGCGGAAATCGAATAGAGCACCAGCCCGACCACCAGCACAAGCAGCAGGTCCAGCAGGATCAACACGTCGCGCTCGGCATCGATGATGTTGCCGGTCACCGCCATCCCCAGGATTGCCGCGACCAGCATCAGGGCGAACAACGGCGTGAACACGCTCGTCAGGACCGGCGCCATGTTCTCGATCACGCTCTGCTTCGCCTCCACCAGCCACGCCACCACCACCACCGCGCCCACCGCCCCGCAGGGGAGTACCCACCCGCCGATGACCCGGGTCACATCGAGGTCGATCGCCTCGAATACCCCGATCGTCATCGCGGAGAGCACTCCGCCGCCGAGGGCGATGAGCGTGTAGTAAATGACCCACTCCCCCGTGAACCGTACGAAGTCCATCCGGGGGGCGTCCGCCCGCCACGCACCGCCCAGGTAGGCCACGCCCGCCGTCAGCCACAGGATGATGGTGAGATGGATCGAGGCCAGCACCTCCGTATCGCCGCCCCGCGTGAACGGGAACGCATTCATCACAACGGCCGCGGCCAGGAAGGGCACAGCCAGCCCGGCGAGCACGCTCCGGGGAAGGCTCCGCTTCCAGGCCAGCAGGCCGATGAGGAACGGCAGGGCCAGGAGCGCCGCGTTCCGCAGGTAGAACGACGCATCGGCCTCGCCGTCCGCGCCATCCGCCGCCACGAACGGGTCGATCCCGAACAACGCCGGGAGCTTGAACGCCACCGCCGCGCCGATGGCAAAGCACAGCGTGACGACGAGGTCGAGATACTCCGGCGCCCTGTGCTCCCCGGCGCCATCGCCGCCAAGGACCAGCTGCTTCCACAGCCGGCTCGAACGCTCGCGGGCAAACTCGCGCGAGAGGTCGTTGATCCCCCCGAGCCGCTTGATCGCCACCAGGAACGCCTCGTCCCCGCTCAATCCCGTGGCCGCCAGCTCCGCGATCTGGGTCCGCAGATGGTCTTCGAGTTCGTCGACGTCAACGTCGTGGATCGTCCGCCGGCGCAAGAGGTAGGACCGCCACTCCCCGATCTGCGCCTCGATGCCCGGATCGAGCGCGGGATGCATCAGCTACCCTCGGCCGGGCGCAGCGGGGCGTCCGGAAGCATTACGGCATGCCAGGCGTTTTGCAGCGCCCCCGCGACAACCTCCCACTGCCTGCGCTGTTCCGAGAGGGCGCGCCGGCCCGATGGCGTGATGCGGTAGTACCGGCGCCGCCGGCCCTCCGGGGGCTCATCCCACCGCGCTTCCACATAGCCGAGCCGTTCGAGCCGGTGCAACAGCGGGTAGAGCATTCCGTCGGTCCACTCCAGCTCCCCGCCGGAGAGCGCATCGATGCGCTTGAGGATGGCGTACCCGTAGCTCTCGCCCTCATCGAGGATGGCCAGCACCAGTGGCATCGCCGACGCCGCGACCAGGTCCTTTCCTATGCGCACGTCTCGTTCCGCTTGCATAGGAGCACTATACATTGAGCTGCTAGGTAATGGCTAGGCCGGTCGGGCTTCAGCCAGCCCAACCCTCACTCGGTCCGCTCGCGGTAGAGTTAGTGCGGGGCAGGCACCTTGGAGACGTGCCGGCCGCCGCTGGCGACACCCACGGGAGGAACCGGGCCACGCGCCCGCCATGCAAAACACCGCCGTAGCCGCCCGCCCGGATCCGGCCAGCCGCCGGTCCCGCTGGCTCCTCGCGAGCGCCCTGTTCGCCGCGGCCTGGCTGGTTGCCGCCTGTGGCCAGAGTGCGAGCGCCGCGACCGAGCTCCGCTTCGAGTGGCGCGCCGGCGAGGGTTTCAACGGCCAGGTGTCCATCCACCAGGCCTTCCCCGACCAGCCCCAGGCCGAGACTCTCATGTTTCGCGAGGGCAAGGGACCGAACCTCGGCCAAGAAATCCCGGACGGGGTTATCCACTCCGAGGTCGGCGCCGTCGTGAAGTTCATCGTTGTGGTCCGCAACCCCACGGATGAGCCCCTCCGCTTCTGGACCACACCCCACCTGCCGCAGCCGTACACCGCCGAGCGCGGGCTCATCATGCACTGCCTTTGTACCGGGCAGCAGTACGAGATCCCGCCGCGGGGCACCTGGACGCGTGTCATCGAGGCCGGCCTCAGCCCCCAGGCCGGGACCCGGGGCCCCGTCGTCATCACCCACGCGTTCATCGCCGGTGAAGTGCCCCGGCCTGAGTGACCCTCCAGGATCCGGTCAGCGATCGCCCTCGCCCTCGCCGCTGGCCGTCTTCTCGTTGCAGCGGAGCCGGGGCCTGGGAGTGGCACGCGTGACCTTCCGTGGCTATCATCCGATACCGTCATGGATCGAAACGCCGAACCGGGAGCCCTCCTCCGCTCGCTCGCCGAGACCACGGCACGTGTCGAGGCAGTTGCGCGAGGCGTCTCGGCGGCGCAACTCATGGTGGCGCCAGCCTCCGGGGGCTGGTCTCCGAACGAAATCCTCTGGCACATTCGCGCCGTGGCCGACGTGTACGGCGAACACGTGAAGCGGATCCTCGATGAGGAGGCACCGCGCTGGCGCCATGTCTCGCCTCGTGCCCGGATGAAGAAAGCCCGCTACGACCAGCTCCCCTTCGCCGAGTCATACGCAGACTTTGCGCGGCAGCGCTCTGACCTCCTCGCTCTGCTCGGGAGCATCCCGCCTGAGGCGTGGCATCGATTCGCGATCGTCCGGGTTGAGGAGCGCGAGTGGCGGATGACGCTCCATGAGCGCGTCTGGGGCATGGCCCACCACGAGGAAATCCACTGCGCACAGATGGAAGAGGTGGCCTCGGCCTTGAGTACGCCTGCGTAAGGCGAGCACCCCGTCCCCGGACTCAACGGCTGAGTGTGGCTGCCCCCTCCCCCTATACCTTCCCCCACCCCGGCAGCGCTGCGGCCTGCCGCACCCACTCCGCCATCTGGGCTTCGTCCCACTTGCCCTCGTAGATGTCGATCCAGCGACCGTCCTCGTCCTTCCCCTTCCCCGGCGGTTCGGGCCTGAGCGCCGCACCGCGGAAGAACGTCACCTTCACGTAGCGGGTGAAGACGTGGAACGAGACGAACCAGCCCTGGCCCTCGACTCCGTAGAACGGCGAGTTCCACCGCACCGCCTTGCGCACGCCCGGCACCTGCTCCGTGATGAGCGCATCGAGGCGCCGCCCAAGGTCGCTCTTCCAGCCGGGCATCGCGGCGATGTAGGCCTGCACCGGCGCGTCGCCGTCGCCCTTCGCGATCTGTGGGTTCCCGCCCGAGAGCAGCACCGGCTGCCGGTCCGCGCCCTCTCCCGGCGAAGCAGCCCCACTCACTCCTTCCCCCTCGATGCGCGCGCCGGCTTTGCCTTCACGCGGGATGTGTTGAGGGCCACCGCGGCGCCGACGAGCGCCTTGAACGCCTTCGCGTCCACCACCTCGCCCTCGCGGATGTCGATCGCCCGCCTCGTGTTGCCTTCGAGGCTCGCGTTGAACAGCCCCGCCGGGTCGTCCAGGGAGGCTCCCCTGGCGAACGTCAGTTTCACCACCGACTTGTACGGCTCGCCGGTACAGATGATCCCGTCGTGCGACCAGGTGGGCACGCCCGGACTCGTCGCCTTGGCCCACTTCACCTCTTCGACCACGTCCGGGTCGGCCTCCCTGATAAGTTGACGCACCGCGCGCAGCGTCTCCCCACGCCAGTCCACGAGCGCCGCGATCCTCTGGTCGACCAGCCCGGATCCGGACGGCCCGCCGGGCGAACCTTGATCCTTCATGTGCTCCCTCCTGAAACAACAGCAGTCTCAACGCCGGGGTTCTCAGCGCGTCCCGGCTCCCGTCACTATCCCGGCCATATCGTAACAAGGATGGCCGGGCGGTTGGTCTGGCTGTGATGTCGTCTGCCCTCGTTAGGGCCAGGCGATGTCAATCGGTCCGAGCTCCGACGCGTCGCGCTTCGGAGCTCCTGGATCGGCCACGCCGGACATGTACATCCACGTGAGAGGTTCGAGAGTGTGGGCATCGCTCTGGACAAGAAGCTGGTTGCCGTCCTGGTCGTAGCCGAGCACGGTTGCACCCCGGCGTGAGCACGCTGCTGGCTGCCCGGGCCGTCCAAGGGGCACCGCCACGTAACCGGCGCTGACCTTACCTCCATCCGCAACCCCGACGCGCATGCACCTCTCCCCGTCCGCAAAGACCGTGATATCCACTGGGTCGGTGTGGCCAGAAGAGCCAAGGAAGTTTGGCATGGAGAAGAACAGGATCGTCTCCTCGGCGGGGTACATCGGCGAGCCGGGCGGGTTAGGTGCCAGGTTCTCGAACGTGGTGGTGGCGCCGGGCTCCACAGTTCCCTGCACAAACAGCACAAACCCGCGGGCCATGACGAATGTGACCGGTGCTCCTGCGACGCGGCAGGCTGCCGGTTGGCCCGGAAGCCCAACAACCAGCGGTGCGTTCCCGCGATCGTCACGCGCGGCAGGGTCGATCAGTGACACCCGATCGCACTCCACATCGCCGACGAACGCCCGGATTGAGCGAATCACCTCCGCTGCGGAAGGACCGGTCGCACCGCGCGGTTGTGAGTCCAGCGTGGCGGGAGAGAACAGGAACGTGGTCCCGGACGGCGCGCTGGTCGCGGTAGCCGGAGCCGGTGATGCTGAGAGGGGAGACTGGCTGGCACCCGTGACCCGAGTGGAGTCGCCGGTCTCCACTCCGCCGTCGTGATCGTTGCGAAGCGTCCATACCGCAAGCGCTGTCGAAGCCGCCGCAACGAGCGCCGCGGCACCGACCGCGGCGCGGAAACCCGCACCCCAATGCACGAGCGCCAGTCCGCGCCACACGCGGCGTCGAAAGCTCTGTTCGGCCTCCCAGGCCGCCACTGCTTCCTCGCGCGTCGAGACACCGAGGTTCCCCAGGATCTCGCTGACGTGCCACTTGGCGCCATTCAGGCTAATGCCGAGGGCCGCGCCGATCTCCGCATTCGTTTTGCCGGCGGCCATCAGACGGAGGACTTCGCGTTGGCGCTCTGTCAGCGCGGTGATCCCCTGGCCGGTGTTTCCGTTGGCTGCCGTTCGTGCCATGGGCGCAGACTAATCCTTGAGCGGAGCGCCTGCCCTACCCGATGCACAACATAGCGATATGTGATGCGAACTTCTCGTGTGTGGGAGACATGACCCAGGCCCAAATTCGCCGTCTCCGAGCAGCGTTCCAGGCCATTCCTGTCTGCCTCACGATCCCGCAACCGCCGCGGCGATGAGCTCCGCATAGAGCGCCGCACCCGCCGCACCCGGGTGGATCCCGTCGCTCGCGAACAGGTCGTCACGGCCGGCGGTGGCCCCATACCAATCGACCACGCGCACGTTCGCGTAGCGGGAGGGGGCATCCGCGATGGTGGCGTTGTTCCCCTGCTCCCAATCGCGCTTGACTCGCACATTAACGAGCACCACCCGCTCGACGCCGGACAGCGTATCCATCAGCTCGTCGAGCGTTTGGCGGCTGATGACTCCGTTGTTGCCGGTGTGGATGACAACGGTCGAGGGGAGCGTGCCGGCCTCCTGGCGTGCCCGCAGCAACCCGGGCACCTGCCACGGCAAACGGCCGACCGCGGCATCGACCTCGACGCGGCCCACCGTGCCCATGGAGGCGGCTGAGGCGAGCATCACCGAGTCGCCGAGTGCCAGGATGTCGCCGGTGATGGCCGGTGTTGGCGGCGGCGTGTGCTCCGCTCGCACGGGGATCGCCGGCGTCCCGGTGGGCGTCTCCAACGCGTGGGACGGGGTGGGCTCCGCGAGCGGCGTGTTGGTGGGAGCCGGCGTTGGTGTGGCTGCCGGGGAGGGCTCGGGCGTCACCACCACATGCACTGATCTGCCATCCTGGAGGTAGTCGGGGATCGCCGGGCCCCCGGCGCTGGCCGCGAAGAACAAGACCGCCGCCGAGTACGCCCCGCCTGCGGCGAGGAACGCGCGCGGCTTTCCGCCCTGGCGGAATCCGCGCAGCCACTTCGCCGCAGCCCCGAGCCGGATGGGTTCTTCGATGAGCCGGTAGGAAGCGGCGGCCGCCGCCAGCGTGAGCGCCAGGCGGAGGGCGAACAGCTGCGTCCCTCCGAGTTCGATGTCCTGGCCCGGCCGCGTGACCATGAAGATCGGCCAGTGCCAGAGGTAGATGCCATAGCTGCGGGTGCCGAGCCAGCGGAGTACCGGGGCTTCCATGGCACGGTTCAACAAGTGGGCACGCGGGTGGACCATCGCGAACAGCACGACAGCCGTGAGCGCAGCCGTCAGCGTCAGCCCCCCGCGGTGCAGGAAGGGGCTCGTGCCTTCGATGCGCCAGGCCATGAGGCCCAGCGCGCCAATCGCGCCGGCGCCCAGCATGTCGATATCCCACGAGCGGCGATGGCCTGTGCCCCACCTGGCGCTGGAGAGGGCGAAGGCGAGCGCGGCCCCGGCCAGCAACCCGCCCGCGCGCGTATCCGAACCGTAGTAGACGCGCGACGAGTCTCCCGCCGCGTCCCACAGCCACGCGCCGAGCAGCCACGAACCGAGGGCGCCGCCGGCCGTGGCCACAAACGCCAGGCGCACGCCGCCCGCGCGCATCAGCGCCACGAACGCGAGCGGCCAGAGGAGATAGAACTGCTCCTCTACCGCCAGCGACCAGAGGTGCTGCAGGAGCGAGGGCCGCTCGACCGTCGCGAAATACGGTTGTTCGCCGAAGATGAGATACCAGTTCGTGGCGTAGGCGAGTGCGGCCAGCGTGTCTTCGCGCAGGCGCACCACTTCGTCCGCCTCGAACAGGAGCGCGTATGAGAGCGTGGCCACGAGCAGCACGAAGAGCGCGGGCAGCAGCCGCCGGGCGCGCCTGCCCCAGAACGCTCCCGGCGAAATGGTCCCCGCGCTCCCCCACTCGCGCAGGAGCAGGGTCGTGATCAAAAAGCCGCTGAGGACGAAGAAGACCTCGACGCCCAGGTACCCTCCCGGGAGCCACGATGGGTCCGCGTGGAACACCAGCACGGCCATGACGGCGAGGGCGCGTAACCCGTCGAGTCCGGGGAGGTATCCCAACCGGTGGGAAGCGTCGTTCTGGGGGTCGAGCCGTGGTCGATACATGGCAAGTTCCTCGGGAAATACCTGGCCGGATTGCGGCCGTGCTTCGCCGTGCCCGGGCCGCATCCGGCCCGCACGAGAGATCTGTGCGACTGTTTGTGGTGGGTGCCCGGGTGGGGCCTATGGGCTCGCCAGCCGCGGCGGCAGCTCAGTGCGGCCGGGGGTGCTCACGTCCGACATCATCGATGCGATAGCGATCATCTGATCTTCGGAGAGCACGCTCGAAGCGAGGAGGACGAGCGTCTCACCCGCGCGCCAGGCCACCACGAGCCGGTCCTCGCCGGGATAGGACTCGGTGAGGACGGTCGCGGCCGTGCCGTTGGCGAGCCTCACCTCCCGGCCGCTCGCCCCACCGATCCCCCCGCAACACTCGGGCTGGCCGTTGCGGACGACGAGGGCGGTCCGGCCGTCGGCCCCCCGGTACTGGATTTCGATGGTGCCGAAGGCGCTCCCCTCGGCGCGCACGAACGGATGCTCGGCGACCAGCCCGGCAGGCGGGAGCGACGGTACAAAGACGCGGTACGGGGCCTCGTCCCGCAGCTGCTCGATGGTGCGCGGCTCCGGCGCCGCGGCGGCCGGCAGCGCCCCGGGGATGGCCTGGACCGACAGCGCGATCCGGACCAGCTCTTCAGGCGAATGGGCGAAGCCCTGGACGGTCACGAAAGTGCCGTCCCGAAGGATCATCGCGGCATACGCCAGTCCGGTGCCGGTGCCGGCATCGAAGCTTCCGCGGCGCAGCCAAACCGTCCCCCCGGGCGTCGTGATCGCCTCGGCGTCTTCGGTAGCGGCGACGAGCAGGTCATAGGTCGCGCGGCCCTGGCGGACTTCGATGTCGCGCGGGTCCAGCCGTCCGCCGGGCTCCGCCGCATAAACCACGCGCAGCTGCCCGTCGAGCGGGTCGATCCGTGGGTGCGTGCCCACGAGCCCCGCGGGCACGAGAAGCGGGACGAACACGCGGAAGCCGGCATCGGCGCCCACCTGCTGGAGGGCGGCCAGGAACTGCCCCGAGTCGGCGACGGTACCCGTGCGCAGGTCCTGCACGAGTGCCCCCGCCGGCGGCGTGAAGCTGAACTGTCCCACGCCACCGGCCGAGCCGACCTCGACTTCGGTGGCAGCCGTGCGCGAGAGCAGTTCCCCATCGATGCCGCTGTACTGGTCCACGCGGAGGACCATGTAGGTCTCGGTGTCCACCCAGAGGACGCGGTGCCCCTGGAGTGGAGCAAGTGCCCCCGCCGCCCTGATGCAGGACGAGGCGCCGAGGTCGATGACGTACGCATCGCGCCCACCGACGGACTCACGCCCAGTGAGGTCCGGGTTGTGGCAGGTCGCCGCCTCCCTGAGCACCACCCTGAGGTCGAGCGCGCCACCCCCATGGGGGAACACCGGCCCCAGATACCCTGGCGCATCAATGTCCTGGACAGTCACCGAGTTCGCAACCGGGTCGAGCACCCAGAGCGACGTGCCATCGGCAACGGCCACGCGTTCGAACCGCGCGATTTCCTGGCCCGAGCCCGCATACGCCGCGAGGGATTCTTCCACGCGCCAGCGGGTAGCCGATTCGAACCGTCGTACGGTTGTGCCGCGGATCGTTTCGGTGCCGGTTAGCCCCGGGAGCCGGTCGGCCCAGAGTGTGGCATTGCCCGCGCGCCCATCGATCGTCTCGACCACCGCGAAGGGCTCGAACTCCAGGCTGGAACTCGCGGCCGAAGCCCGGTCCAGCACCTCCCGCGCGCTCGCGGTCTGCGTATCGCCGCCGAAGTTGAGCACGCCGAACACCGAGACCAGCCCTACGGCCATGGCGGCGGCCAGCGCCGCGGAAAACCGGCGCAGCGGCATACTCGGCCCGGAGCGCCGCTGCACCGGTTTCCGCACCGGGAGAGAGGACGATTCGCGTTCGAGCCTTCGGCCAAGCTCGCCGAGGAACTCAGGGCTGGGGGCCGGGGCGGCCAGCAGCGCATGCAATCGGCGGGCGAAGCCGGCGGTCTCGCGGTCGAGCTGGAGCGGCCGCGGCGCGGCGTCGCTCTCCTGCGCATCGAGGTAGTCCGAGAGGATGTCGGCCTGTTCGAGTTCGTAGGCGCTCATCGCACCCCCTCCTGGTAGCTCTGTGTGCTCTCCAGCGAGCCCCGCAACCCCTGCACGGCGCGGAAGCGCAGCATCTTCACCGCTTCCGTCGTCTTGCCCATCGCCCGCGCGGAGTCCCTCAGGCTCCACCCGGCAAGGTGAAGTTCGATGACCTGTCGCTGCGCATCGGGCAGGCTCTCGACCGCACGCCGGAGGGCCGCCCGCTCCGCCTGCAGCATCGCGAGTTCTTCCGGGCCGTCCGCAAAGTCGGCCAGTTCGGTGGCGGCATCGAGCGGCTCTTGCGGCTTGCGCGAACGATAGGACGAGGCCACGACATTCCTCGCGATCGCATAGAGCCACGCGAGGAAGTCGCCGCCCCGGAACCCGTCCAGACCTCGCATCGCCCGCAGGAACACTTCACTGGTCGCATCTTCGGCCGCCTGCCTGTCGGAGAGCCGGAGAAAGCAGAAGCGGTAGACCGCGACGGAGTACCGTTCGTACAGGGCCGCGAACTGGCGCCGGTCGCGGAGGGCTGCGGCAACCAGCGCATCCTCACCGGGCGCCACCGCATCGCTTGACCTGCTACGTCCGAACATCGGCCTGAGGACCTCCCTGCCGGCCGCCACCCGGCCGTCACAGAGAAAGACTCATCCGCTGGCGGGAAAGTAACGGCGCGCCCCCGTCATTCTCCACGGATTCGTGAACTGGTTCACAGAACGAGCCACGGACGCGCAACGGCCCGGGCCTCCGGGCGTTCCCCCACGGCTTTCAGCCCGGGAGGCCGCCCAACTGTATCGGCCCCCGGTTAGGCCTGGCCGGCGGGCTGGAACAGTTCGACCACGTTGCCCGAGGGGTCCAGCAGGAGGACCTGCGAGCCGCCCGGCCCGGTAAGGATCTCGTTGCGGAACTCGCACCCTTCGCCCTTCAGCCGCGCAACTTCAGCCGCGAGGTCGGGGACGATGAAATGGATGCGGTTCCAGCCGCCGGGCCCGGGCACTGCCCCATCGGGCATCGGCCTCCCGGCCGAACTCTGCGGCCCGGCCAGCAGCAACCGCAGGTTCCCGCGCCGCACCGAACCGAATGCCGGCGCGTAGTCGCTTTCGACCGTGAAGCCGAGATGGCCCGTATAGAAGGCCAGGGCTTTCGCCACATCGCTCACCATGTACCGGACGTGGACTGTTTCATCCATTGGAGACCTCCTGGAATACGAAATCGGTTTCCCGCCCCGCCGCCGTCCGCAGGGCCAGCTCGATGAAAGGCACCAGGCGGACAGAGAGTTCGTCGCGGATACGCCGGTACGCGCTCAGCCGGGATTCCGCGGGGACCCCGGCCCCGGCCGGGTCGGGCAGGTGCCAGTGCAGGGTGCTGTGAGCGCCCTCGATGGCG
>JAHDWR010000089.1:8844-12674 GCA_023382755.1 Dehalococcoidia bacterium | reverse complement strand
AACACCGTCTCGATCCCCGCGTTGAGGAAGCTCTCGTGGTCGCTCCCGGAGTTCGGCGGAAGCGTCGATGGCGCCGCCGGGATGCCGGCCTCGGCTGCGAGGGCCAGCGCAGCCTGCGCCAGTGGCCCTTCGCCGATAACCTCGACTCGCTCTCCCACGCCGGTTACATCCAGGTTCACCATGTAGCGCGGAAGCGCATCCTCCGCGCGCATCCGCTCTACCAGCGCCTTGCTGCCTTACAGTCCCGATTCCTCGGCGCCGAAAGCCCCGAAACAGACACCTTCGTCAAGACCGTCCACCGCCAGGGCCCGTGCCAGTTCGATCACGTTCGCCGTGCCGCTCGCGTTGTCGTTCGCGCCCGGCGCCGACGGTACCGTGTCGAAGTGGCCCCCGACCAGGATCGCGCACCGTGAGCCCGCGGCGGGTTTCGCGATGACGTTGAGTGCCTTTGTCAGGCCAACTGTCGGCGGCGCCTCCAGACCGATCTCCCGACCCGCTTTCGCCGCCTCGACGACGGCGGCACCGTCCTCTTGCGAGACAGCCACGACCGGGATACGAGCGCCCGTCGCCAGGTTCCCCGAGAACGACCCCGGGCGGTTGTTCACCACTACCAGCCCCACAGCCCCCGCAACCCTCACGTTCTCGTACTTCACCCCGAAGTTGAGCACGCCCCGCTCGGCCACGGCCATCTTTCCGGTCAGGTCTCGCCCGGCGATGCCTTCTCCGTCTGCCAGTCCGACGAACACCGCCGGGGCGCTGACCTTTCCCCCTGGGCTGCCAGCCAGCGTCAACGCCTCGATGGTCTGTCCGTCGAATGTCACCTCGCCAGCCCGAAACCGGTCCCCTTCGAACTCGAACTCCATCACCTCGACGATGTAGCCGCTCGAACGAAACTGGTCGGCGATATATGTCGCGGCTCGCGCTTCCGCTGGCGTCCCCGAGACGCGCGGTTCCTTCGAGAGCTCGACCACGTGGGCCAGCGCCCGTTGCCCATCATGCTCGGCCGGTCCCGTGGCGGAGCCGGTGGGCCCGCCCCCGGTGGCGGGAGTAACGCCAGGCCTGTCCGCCGAGGAATCGGAGACGGTAGGGCTCGTGACCGGAGCGGCGGTCTCGGCCGGTGCTCCCTCGGACTTGTCCGAGCAGGCAACAGCAAAAAGCGCCAGCAATGGGATGAGGGCGATCAGGGGACGCATGCACCCGAGCGTACGGATCGCCGCGGTTAAACGCCCGGAAACGCTACTTCCGCC
Source organism: Dehalococcoidia bacterium (assembly GCA_023382755.1). Classification (GTDB taxonomy): domain Bacteria; phylum Chloroflexota; class Dehalococcoidia; order Tepidiformales; family Tepidiformaceae; genus Amarobacter. The sequence continues at coordinate 11,427 of JAHDWR010000089.1, read as the reverse complement.
TGAACCAGTTCTTGATGCGCGACCCGCCCGAGGCTGCCGGCGGCCCATATTCGATATACCGGTCGCGCCAGTACACGCCCTTCGGCGATGCGGCCCGGTCAATCCGGGGCGTCCTTCGGAACGACCAGAGGAATGCACCCGCGAAGAGCAGCACGCCGCTCAGCGATACCCAGATGAGGGGCCCCCAGAAGTTTGAAAGCAGGAGGCCACCAAACATAATCCCCGCCCCGGCAAACAGCAGAGTCGTCGGTGTGATCCGGGCCATCGGGTTCGTCCGGGGCGTCCTCGGCCGCGAAGCTTTCGCCTTCGCCTGGCGCCGCGAGGCCAGCGAAATCGGCGACTTCTCTTCGGCTGGCGGCAGCTTGTCGTCGAGCTTCGCCAGGATTTCTTCGATCTCTCGTTCGAACTTGTCAGCCATGTGGCAATCCACGATCACAGTAGGCCATCGCGTGGCGCCCGTCGATGCCCGCGAGCCGAGTCACCTTAACGTAACGTAGCTGTTCGCGGCTGTCCGTAGCCCGGCAGGCGGTATCATCCCCAGTCGAAACCAACGCAGGGAGCCTCGCAGGGGATGACCGCCGCAATCGAGTTCACCGGGAACTACGAAGACCTCTCGACTGACATGGGCTTTCAGTTCAAATTCAACTGTGAGCGCTGCGCGAACGGCTACATGAGCAGCTACCAGTCCAACAAGCTTGGTGTTGCCGGCGGGTTCCTGCGCGGCGCCTCGAGCTTTGTTGGTGGCGCACTCGGCCGCGGCGCCGACTCCGCCTACGAGGTTCAGCGTGCCGTCGGCGGCAAGCAGCACGACGCTGCCCTGCGCAAGGCCGTCCAGGAGATCCGCCCCCTTTTCAAGCAATGCCGCCACTGCGGTAACTGGCTCTGTGAGCAGGTCTGCTGGAACACCAGCGCCAACATGTGCAAGGACTGCGCACCCATCGCCGAGGAGGTGGAGACCCGCGTCCGCGCGCAGTTCGTCGAAACCCAGGTCAACAACGACAACTTCCTCGAAGAGAACCAGCGGATGAGCGCCAAGGGCAAGGAAGTCGCCGCCAACTGCGCAAGCTGCGGCGCCGAGACCCTGGGCAAGAAGTTCTGTCCCGGCTGCGGTGCACCCACAAACGTGGCAGCGGCAGCCTTCTGCGGGCAGTGCGGCGCCAAGAGCGCGCCGGGTGCGAAGTTTTGCGGAGAGTGCGGCGGCAAGCTCGGCTAATCGACGGCCAACGCTGCCAGCGCCTCCGGGAGCACAAGTTGCGCCCACGCCCGGTACATCAGCCCCGACGGGTGTAGCCCGTCTTCCGCGACGAGCGCGACATCGGCGGCGGCCATCCTGGAGACCGGCGTCACATCCACGTACCGGGCCCCCGCCCGCGCGGCTTCGTCGCGGTTCACCGCGTTGAACGCGTCGATTTCGCGGGCGATCCGCGCCGTATCGCGCCCGGCCGCGAACGGCGTTACCCCCCAGTCCGGGATCGACAGCACCACGACGCGGCCCGGATCGCTCCCGGCAAACGCCAGCGCCTGGCCGAGGAGTCCGCGGAACTGTTCACGGTACTCATCGCGTGGCCGCCCCCTGTACTGGTTGTTCACGCCCGCCAGCAAGAAGACCAGGGCGAACGGGCCGCGTGGGTCGCGCTCCGCGACCGCTGAGGCGAGTTCATCCGTGGTCCAGCCCGTCGTGGCGATGATTTCGGGATCGCCAATGTCGATGCCGTGGTAGCGCATCATGGCGGCAAGTTGGACCGGCCATCGCTCCGCTGGCGCCACCGACTCGCCACAGGTGTAAGAGTCGCCGAGGGCGAGGAAGCGGGCCAGGGCACTCATTGTGGGCGGCTCCCGCCAAACGTCGGTCCACGCCCCGGCTTCATCCCCAGGGCCCCCGCCCGGCCGCGGTGTTCCACGTCTCGGTGATCTTGCCGTGCTGCACGCGAAAGATCTCGATGCCCGAGAACGTCTGCTCGGCGTCCCCCGCCCCAACGGTGAACTGGTAGGCAGCCGCATAGAACTCGCCCTCCGCCAGTGGCGCGATGTACGAGAACCGGGCGTTGGTCGCGCTGGCGAGGAAGCTGGCGATCCGTTTCTTGTTCTCCGCCAGCGACATCACCTGTTGGTGGCCGTGTTCGTGCCGGATGCATGGGTCGGCGATGTACCGGGCCGCAGCTTCCGGGTCGCCCGCGTGGTACACGGCGTCCGTGTACTCCTGGATGAAGGCGTGAAGGTCCATGGCCAAATCCTAGCGGACGCAGGCGCTCAGCACTCAGGGCAAGTGTCCACGCTCGCGGAGCATGGCCGACAGGCTGCACCGGCCATCGCTCGGCCGGCATGACCGATTCGCCGCTGATGTAGGAGTCGCGGAGGGCGATGAATCGCGGTGAGCGCGTGGTCAGCCTCGGCCAATCGCCGCGAGAAATTCGTCGACCGTCATGCCCATGGCCCTGATGACCGATCGAACGACGCCAGGCTTGAGTTCACGGTGAGCCGGGATCGACAGGTTACCCGCGAACGATGGATGCCGTCGCCGCGCGTGTGAGAGAGGGTCCAGCCACGCGATTCAGCCAATGCCATCATGACCTTGCCGCTGAC
>JAHDWR010000089.1:0-8744 GCA_023382755.1 Dehalococcoidia bacterium | reverse complement strand
GAGAGAGGGTCCAGCCACGCGATTCAGCCAATGCCATCATGACCTTGCCGCTGACGCCTCCGATTCGGCTCAAGCGGCGACGGCTGTGGGCAGCGTGATGGTGGCCGTTTCCACCACCAGGGGCCAGCCTTCTTCGGCGCGCCACCCCAGCACCCACGCTACTTCTCCAGCGATCAGGTCGGGGGTCTCCGGGAGCGGCGTCTCGGCACTTCCGTCGGAGGACACCTCGAGCCAGAGTTCCATCGCTTCCTGAATGTTGCGGAGGGTTTCCTCGCGGCTTTCTCCCTGGCTCACTGCTCCGGGCATGGCCGGGCAGGTGACGCTGTACCCACCGGTCTCCGGGTCCGGGGAGAGGACGACCGTGAACGTACGCATACCGTGATGAAACGTCCGTGGTGGGCGGGTTGTCAAGGGCCGCCGGCTACAGTTCGGCCTTCACCTTCTCGGCCAGTGCCCTGGTGAACCCCACCGTCGCCGCGATGTCCTCCACCTCCGCTTCCCGGATCTGCTTCACGCTCCCGAACTTCTTCAGCAGAGCCTTCTTCCGCTTCGGCCCGATGCCGGGGATCGTGTCGAGCGCGCTCTGGATCGAACTCTTCGCCCGCACCTGCCGGTGGTACGTGATCGCGAACCGGTGCGCCTCATCACGGATGCGTTGCACCAGGTAGAGTGCCTCCGAGTTCCGCGGCAACACCACTGCCTCCTCCTCATCCGGCACAAACAGCTCCTCGAAGCGCTTGGCCAGCCCCACCGCGGGGATGTGATACACGCCCAGCTCGCGCATCACCTGTACGGCCGCGCCCAGCTGCCCCTTGCCACCGTCGATGATCACCAGGTCTGGCAGGTCCCACGCATCTCCCGCTCCTTGCCCCTCACCGCCCGCCGGTGGGGCCTCCTCAGACCTCTTCGCCTCCGCGCCTCCCTGTTCATCCGTCGCCGTCGCCCCCGCCGTCCCCCGGCCGTGACGCGCGAACCGCCGCCGCAGCACCTCCTGCATGGTCGCGAAGTCGTCGGCACCCTCGACGGTCCGGACCCTGAACTTGCGATACTGGTTCGTCGCCGGCTTCCCATCGATGAACACGACCATGCTCGAAACGGGGCTGGTGCCCTGGATGTTCGAATTGTCGTAGCACTCGATCCGCCCCGGGATCCCGGGCAGCGAAAGCTCTTCCCGTAGTTGCTCCAGCGCCTGCTCGGTCTTGTTGGCGTCGGCCATCCACTTCACCCGCATCTGCGCGAGCGCTTCCTTCGCGTTCTCGGCCGCCAGCTCCACCAGCCGCCGCTTCTCGCCCCGTTCGGGTACGCGAACCTCTACCAGCGAGCCGCGCTTCTCCGTCAGCAGTTCCTCCATCGTGTCCCGGTCGTCCGCCTCGGAGGGGATGGCGACCAGTTTCGGCACGTACTGGGCACCCTCGTAGTACTGCAGCAAGAAGTTCGTGAGCACCGCGCTGTCCGGCTCGTCTCGCACGCCCTCGAGCATGAACGTGTCCCGCCCGATCATCTGCGTCCCGCGCACGAAGAACACCTGCACGCAGGCCTGGTCGCTCTCCCGCGCCATCCCGAAGATATCGACGTCCTCTTTGCGGGTGGTCGAGACCATCTGCCGCTCCACCGTCCGCTCAATCGCCTTAAGCTGGTCGCGGATCTGCGCGGCCCGTTCGTATTCCATCCGTTCGGCAGCGCCCGCCATCTGCTTGCGGAGGCGCCGCAGCACGTCGTCGGCTTTCCCTTCCAGGAACAGGATCACCTGGGCGATGACCTCGTCGTACTCCTCTTTCGTGCAGTAGGCCGTGCACGGGGCGATGCACCGCTTGATGTAGTAGTCCAGGCACGGCCGCGGGTCTTTCCCGGTGATCTCCTTCGTGCACGAACGCCACGGAAACAGCTTCTTGGTCAGGTCGAGCGTCGCCCGAACCGATCCGGCGCTTGCATACGGCCCGAAATACCGCGCCCCATCCTTTTCGATTCGCCTCGTGATATACACCCGCGGCCAGGGGTTCTGGATATCTACCTTCAGGTACGGGTAGCGTTTGTCGTCCTTCAGGCGGATGTTGAAGAACGGCTGGTGGCGCTTGATCAATGTCGCTTCGAGGATGAGCGCTTCACCGGCGTTCCCAACCACGATGTACTCGAAGTCGTCGATCTGCTGGCGCAGTACGCGGGTCTTCGGCTCCATCATGTGCGGCGAGCCGAAGTATGAGCGCACCCGGTCCTTGAGCTTCGCCGCCTTCCCGACGTAGATAACCTCGCCCTCGGCGTTCCGCATCAGGTACACGCCCGGCTTCGCCGGCAGCGCCGCCAGCTGCTTGCGGATCTTCTCGGAGATGGTCGACGAGCCGCGGTGCGCGCCCCGGACGTGCTCCCGCATGCCCTCTACGCGGTTGAGCTCGTTCCTGCGCAGTTCATCGGCGTTCACGATTCCAGTGTACCGGGGCGGCTGCCCACGGCGGACATCCCCGGGGGCGTCACCCGATCGCGGCAATGACCGCGGCGAGGTCGCCCCGCAACAGCGCGGGTACGTCGAGCCGCAACCCGGGGAACACCTCGCTCTCGATGATCCCGTCTGCCCCCGGCGCCACAGGCTCGTAGACGCCGTCTGCGTTCAGGCGGAACCAGTCGACCCGCCCCTCGTAGATCTGCCAGACAAGGTACTCGCGCACGCCGTTTCGTCGGTAGACGTGCATTTTCGCGTTCAGGTCGTGCGAGGCCGAGCTGGCCGCGACCTCAACTACCAGGTCCGGTGCCCCTTCGAGGTAGCCTTCGACCAGTGCGGCGCTACCGCCATGGCCACGGTCCAGCGCCAGGAACAGGTCGGGTTGAACTTCGTTGTCGGTGTCCAACCTGACGGTCGAATCGATCGCGGGAATCACGCCGGTCGTCCTCGCGACATACACGCCAAGCCAGGTCGCGAGATGGAAGTGCGGAGTTCCATGTTCTTCCGTGCTCACAGGTGAGGCCACGTACACCACTCCCTCGATGAGTTCGGCCTTCTTGATGTCCGGCCGCGCTGAGTACCGCCGCTCAAACTCCGCGCGCGTCAGCCGGTCTCCCGACTCGAGGGGGATGCACTTGCGAGTGCTCTTCTCAGCGATGCTCACCCATCCAGTATACCGATGCGGGCGATGGCTCCTACAGCACGCCCACGAGCTCCAGGGCTGCCCGCGCCGTGAGCAGGTGCAGTTCGACCCGCCGCTCCAGTGGCTGGTCGGCCTGTCCCATCTCCACCAGCACCGGGGTCAGCCCCGCAACGTGCCCGCCGGCAGAAAGCGAACTCCTGCCCCGGCCGGGCTGGCCGGCACTCGGGGTGGTCGCCGGACGGCTGAACCGTGTGCCGTCCCGCACGATGAGCTGCTCCCGCGGGGTGAGGGCCGGGTTCACCTTCTCCGCCAGCCGCTCACCGAAGTGCGCTTGCATCGGCCCCACGCCCGCGGTGATCGTCTGCCCGAGTGCCCCCGTCCCCGAGTTCGGCGGGTACTCCGCGTAAAACGCCCACGACTCGTGCATGTCCAGCAGAAGCTCGACCCCGAACTCACGGGCCGTCTCGAGGATCGCGTGCGCCATCCGCTCCATCATCAAGGGGCTGTCCGCGTCGCCTGGATACAGCCGGTTGAGGTCGCCAATCTCCTCGAAGGTCCGGACGAAGGCATTGAGCGCGGTGACGTTCGCGCGTGGGAGCACGAGCAGCGTGCCCGCCGCCGGCTGCCAGTTCACCAGCTCGTCGGCGGCGAGCCACCCGCCCGGCTCGTTTCCGTGCACGCCACCGAGCACGATCGCCGCCGGTCCCTGCACTCCGCTGTGGTGAATCATCAGTGGCGTCTCGTGCGGGGTGTCCGCGAGCAGCAGCCGTTCCTCCGTCCCTCGCGGCCGGGGCGCCGGTGTGGAGGTTGGGGGTCGGGGCGTTGCGGTTGCGGTCGCGGACGGTTCCGGCGTGAATGCAGCCTGCGCGGCGGCTTGGCCTGCACCACCGGCTCCGGCGTGCCGGGACATCGTCCGCCTGTCTGGACTGCAGCCGAGCGCTGCCGTGCCCGCCATACCCGCGGCGGCTGCGAGGAACGCCCTTCGCGTTAACCCTGCCATGTCCGGCACTCTACGTTCGGCGGGGGGCTACAGACCGTAAAGGCCCCTACCGCTCACATGTGCCGCTGGAACCAGCTCGTCGCCAGCACCGCCACGTGGTCGAGCGCGCCCGGCTCTTCGAACAGGTGAGTCGCACCCGGGACGATCTCCAGCTCGCACAACGCCCGCATGTGGCTCCGGGCCATCTCGTTCAGGCGGATGACCTCGGAGTCGCGTTCGCCCACGATCAGCAGGGTCGGGGCCTCCACGCGGTCGAGGACCCCAACCGCCAGGTCGGGACGGCCCCCGCGCGAGACCACCGCCGAGACCCGCCGTGGCCGTTCTCCCGCCGCGATAAGCGCCGCCGCGGCCCCGGTGCTCGCCCCGAACAGGCCGACTTCGAGCCCGGCAGTCTCTCCGGCACGCTCCAGCCAGTCCACCACGTCCATCATCCGCCGGCCGATAAGCGGGATGTCGAACCGGAACTCAGCCGTCTGTTGGTCCACCGCCTCTTCCTGGAGCGTCAACAGGTCGAACAGCAGCGTCCCGAAGCCGGCGCCCTCGAGTGCCGCGGCAACCTGCCGGTTCCTCCCGCTGCGGCGACTGCTCCCGCTCCCGTGGGCGAACACGATCAGCGCATCGCTGTCGCGCGGAAGCACGAGGTCGCCCGGCAACTCGGCATCGGTTGTCTCGATCAGGAGTTCGGTCGTGACTCGTCCGGCCATCGTTATTCTCCGAAGGGATACGTCTCTGGCGGTTCACCCGTGTCCCAGAGCGGGGTGCGTTCCAGCGGCTGGAGTGCCGTCGTCACGTCGATGTGGATCACATCATCGAACTGCCGCGCAAGATCCACCTTGAAATAGTGGCTCTGGCGCTCCGTCTCCGGCCGGTAGATCACGCCGATCGCCCGCTCCAGCCGGTCCCGGTCTACCAGTCGACCGTGTGTTTGCAGGTCCAGCCCGAATGCGGGGATCGCGACTTCGTGGAACAGCCCCTCGTAGCTGTCCGCGCGGCCCGGCCGCACGCGCTTGCGTTCGGGGGCGTTTCCCCAATCGGTTGCCGCCGTGACTTCGCCCCGGTAGGTGGTGAAGCCGATGACGTGCGTTTCGCCCGCGTGCCGTTCGCGCGCCAGCTGCCCAACGGTGTGCTCGCCGCGCCGCCCCAACTCCGTCGCGCGGGCGTCGCCCACATGGGAGTTGTGCTCCCAGACCACCACCCGCCCACCCTGCAAGTGCTCCGCCAGCTGGTCCAGGGTGTCAGCCATGTGCCGATCCCGGAGGTTCCACGACGAGACCCGCCCGCCAAACATCGTCCGGTAGTACTCCTCGGCGTTCTTCACCAGCCGCGCATTCTGGACCGCATGGAAAAGGTCGTCTTCCGCCACCCGGCCGTCGCGCCGCGCGTACTCCGCGGACTTTTCGCGGAGCTCCAGCAGTTGTCGCACCGCGCCGTCTTCGCACGACTCGCTCAGCCCGCGGTGTGCAGCGTACCCATAGGCATGGCAGTCCTCGTGAAACTGTTCGAAGCAGGCGTAACGGGCCTTCGCCTCTGCCGCTGCCTCGGGGTCCACCCGCCCGAGGTATTCCAGCACCCCCTCGATCGAGCGGTACAGGCTATACAGGTCCAGTCCGTAGAAGCCGGTCGGTGCCGGTGCCCCCCGGTTGTGCTCGCGCAGCCACTCGATGAAGTCGACCACAACGGTGTTCCGCCACATCCACGCCGGGAATCGCTGGAACCCGCGAAGCGCCTCCTCGGCAGTCCTCGCGGTCCCCGCGCCACGCGCGTAAACGTTCGCGCGGTAGGCGTCGGGCCAATCCGCTTCGACCGCCACCGCGGCGAACCCCTTCTCCACGATGAGCCGGCGCGTGATCAGGGCGCGTTCTTCGTAGAACTCCCGGGTGCCGTGCGAGGCTTCGCCGATGAGGACGAATCGCGCGGTGCCAATCCGGTCCATGAGCGCGTCGTAGTCCGTCGTTGCCCCGGTGTACGGCTCAACGACGGCGCCGATGCGTTCCACCGCCGTCGCGTCCCGGTGCCGGATCACCTCCCCGCCCCTTCGGCTCTCGGATGGCCAACGTCGCCCCGCAGCGATGCGGCCCGGGCGATCAGATCGCGTACTTCGCCGTCGCTCGTCGCCCCGAACTCCCGGTACCAGAGCCCCACGGCGTAGAACGGGCTCGGCGTGAGCGGGCACACGCACTCCAGGGCCGGGAACATTGCCTCGAGTTCCGCGCATGTCTCCGCGGCTGCCACCGGTACGGCGGCAACGACACGGGCGGCACCCATCTGGACCACGGCCTGTACGGCAGCGCGCATCGAAGCGCCCGTCGCGAGGCCGTCGTCGACCAGCACAACCGTCCGGCCCCGCACGGTGGCGGGCTCACGGTCACCCCGGTAGGCCAGCTCCCTCCGGCGGAGCTCACGTCCCTCAGCTTCGGCCACCCGTTCGATGTCGTCCGGCCGGATCCGCAACTCATCGATGATCTCTTGATTCAGGACCCGCACGCCTCCGCTCGCTATCGCCCCCATCGCCAGCTCGGGGTGGAGTGGCACGCCCAGCTTCCGCACGAGGAACACGTCGAACTCCAGCCCCAGCGCGGTCGCCACCTCATACGCTACCGGCACGCCACCCCGTGCGAGGCCCAGTACGACTGAGTCGCGCGGCAGGTTGTACCCATTCAGCATCTCAGCGAGGAGTCGCCCCGCTGCCCGGCGGTCAACAAACTGTCGTTCCATGACACGGAAGTGTGGCACATCATCCTGCAATTTCGAGGGGCGTTGGTCGCTGCTATCCAGCCCGTTGGTACCGCGACATCCCGCGCACATCTCGCAATCGCCCTCCGCAACGTAGAATCGCCGCCAACAAGCCCCCCGGAGACACCAATGTCCTACGAAGCCATCCTCTACGACGTCGAAGACGGCGTCGCGACCATCACGCTCAACAAGCCCGAGCGTCTCAACGCTTTCGACGACAAGATGCTCACCGAGTGGGCCGACGCGATCGTCCGCGCCGATCACGATCGCGGGGTCGGCGCCCTCATCATTACGGGGGCCGGCCGCGGCTTCTGCAGCGGCATGAACGTCGCCGCCGAAGCGGGCGGTTCGGGCGTCCTTCGCACCCAGGCGACCGTGGCCGACCGCCGCCACAGCCTCCGCGACCGGGTCCACCCCATCCCTCGCGCGCTCATCCAACTCGAAAAGCCCTACATCGCGGCGATCAACGGAGCTGCAGCCGGCGCTGGCATGGATATGGCCACCATGGCCGATATCCGTTTCGCCAGCAGCACCGCCCGCATGGGCATGACCTACGTCCGCATGGGCCTCATCCCCGGCGATGGCGGTACCTACACGCTCCCCCGCATCGTCGGTGTCCAGCGCGCGCTCGACCTCATCTGGACCGGGCGAATGATCACCGCCCAGGAAGCCCTCGAAATGGGCTACCTCCTTGCCGTCTACGAGCCAGAAGAGCTCCTCCCGCGCGTCAAGGAATACGCCCGCCAGATCGCGAAGGGCCCGGGCGTGGCCGTCCAGCTCTCGAAGAAGCTCGTCTACCGCTCCGCCAACATCCCCTTCGATGAGCACCTGGACTTCGCGCAGATGGCCATGTTCGTGGCCCAGTCGACCGACGACGCGAAGGAAGGCCCTCGCGCCTTCGTCGAGAAGCGCGAACCTCAGTTCAAGGGCGCCTGAAGCCTCGCGCGCCCCTGTGGCCCACCCGGCCGTCCCGCAGTCGCCGTTCGGCCGCAGACGAGCTTGCACCCCTGGAGTAAGGTCAGGAGACAACCCCAGGAGGTCCCGCCATGCGTACCACCGACGATTGGGTCGCCCGCAACGTTCCGGATACGCAAGAAGCGATCCGCCAGGCCATGGAAGTACTCGACCGATTCGGCTACAAGGCCCACGACGTCGACCACCTGGTCCAGCACGGCCAGGGCGGAGGCCCCGGCGATGGCGATGCCGACCTCGACATGGCCATCAGCATTCTCGCGAGGCTCCGAGAAGCCGGCATCGAGATCAAGTGAGACGGCTGGAACGCGCCCTGCTACCGTTTCTTCCATGACACTCGAAATCGGCCAGCCAGCCCCGCCGTTCTCGCTCCGCAACAAGAAACGCGAAGAGGTCACCCTCGATTCGTTCCCCGGCAAGCACCTCGTGCTCGCGTTCTACCCCATGGCCTTCACCGGTGGCTGAACGAGCGAGATGACGGCCTTCCGGACCTACACCGACAGGTTCGTGGAGGCCGACGCCCAGGTCCTGGGCGTCTCGGTTGATTCCTTCGCCGCGGCGGGAGAGTTCGAGGACAAGCTCGGGCTCGAGTTCCCGCTCCTGAGCGACTTCCCGCGGAACGAAACGGGGCGCGCCTACGGCGTGTTCAACGACGCCTTCGGCGTGCACACGCGCACCACGGTCGTGGTCGACAAAGACCGCATCGTCCGCGATGTCTACGTCGAACCACGCGACTTCGAGTCCCACCCCGTGCACGCTCTCGAGGTGCTGGCGACCCTGGCGTAGCCCGCTCGCGGGGGCCGCGCCGGGTACTGGTTGGGGCCGAAAGTTGCCTGCTTTCGGCCCCCGGCAGCCGGACACCTTGTGCGACAATCGCCGCAGTGTCCGGCGGCCACCAGCATGTTCCATGCTCGCACACCCTGCCGCCCGAGATCGGAGTCGCCCCCGCATGTCTCGCGAGT
>JAHDWR010000088.1:4641-12742 GCA_023382755.1 Dehalococcoidia bacterium | reverse complement strand
CAGGGTCAGGGCGGAAGCATCATCAACGTGGCAAGCCTGAACGCCATCCAGCCGACCGAGGGGTTTGCGGCCTACTGTTCGGCGAAGGCCGGCGTGGCGATGCTGACGAAAGTGGCGGCCCTGGAACTGGGGCGGCACAAGATCCGGGTCAACGGGATCGGGCCCGGACTCGTCCACACGCCGGCCACGGCGGGGATGACCGCGTTGCCGGGGCTCGAAGATGCATTTCTGCATGAGGCCCCGCTGGGCAGGGCGGGCGAGCCGGAGGATGTGGCAAAGCTGGCCGTCTACCTGGCCTCTGAAGATTCGAGCCTGATGACGGGCCAAACGCTGTACATCGATGGGGGCGCGAGCCTGAAGAAATACCCGGAACTCTTCGGGTTCTTCGGCGTGAGTTAGCTACCTGGTCGCCCGGGCGTCCGTATCGGAAACACCTTCAAGCTGGCCGAAGACCTTCTTCATGAGGTCAACCCACTGGCGGTGCGCAACCTCCCAGGGGAAGTCAGGGTCATCCGTGTGAGGGGGATCGTACCGGACTTCGCCGAAGAGGTGGATATCGGGCAGGGCGTCCTGGGCCAGGCGGCGGGCCTCGTCGCTGATCTGGACGGAGTCGCGCGCCCCGGCGGGCAGGGGCACCGGCAGCGCATGCGCATCCGGCGCATCGAACCGCGCAAACGGCAGATACGCAGCGACGGCAGTCGCCCCGGAAACGGGGACAGTGCTCATTGCGCTGACTCCAGTACCCATGCCGCGAGCCTCCCTTTCGCCAGCACGGGGTTTCACCTAGGGTTTCGCACCTAAGGCGTTCCGGGCGCGCTGCCAATCGCGTGGCCGGGTGGTGGACGGAGCGTGGCTCAGCCGCTCCACCGGCGCGCGTTCGAAAGGTCGATGGCCTGGTCCTCGCGGTCGCCGAAGCGCCAGAGAGTGGCGCGGCCGCGGCCCATAACCACGGCCATCGAGCCCAGGAGCGCACCGTTGTCGTCGCGATCGCTCGTGTAGAAGATGCCGAGGTCGCAATCGAGGCTGCGGACCGCATTCGAACTCGACGCCTGCGCTTCGATGGCTTCGCGAATCAGCTCCTGGGCGACACCGTGCGGGAAGCCGTGGGTGCTTGGGACGGCATTGGAGATGAGCGTGAGGGCGGGGTTGATGCGGGCGACGAGTTCGAGATTAACGCCGTTCTTGGAGCCGTGGTGGGAGACCTTGAGGACGCGGGCGCGGAGCTGGTCGGAGCCGGTGGCGGCCTTGATGGCCTTCGCCGCGGCGGAACCACTCGGGTGGAGCTCGGGAAAGTCCGTGAGCACGTAGGACCAGGAGAGGGTCTGGGCATCGGCACCAAGGATCAGCGCCATGGTGTTCGGAGCGTCGACGAGTTCGCGGCCCGCACCGCGCTGGATCACGCGGGCCGCCGGGAACTCCACGCGCAACGAGATGGATGAGTCGTTGATCTGCGTGCCGTAGGTGTCGAAGCGGTTCCGCAGCCACACGGCGGGCGAAAGCACCGTGACCAGCGCGGGCCCGATCCAGCGGCGGTAACCGGCGGTCGGCTGGGCGTAGGCGAGGTGAGGGTTCGCTTCGACGGCTGCCATCATCTGGTGGTAGCCCTGGGTGGTATGGAAGTAGCCGGGGTCCCAGAACTCGGCGATGCGGTCCGCCTGGGTTGCGAGCAACTCGGACATTCCGCCGATGTGGTCGCTGTGGGGGTGGGTGGCGACCACCAGGGCAACCGAACCATCGGGAGAGCCGTTCGGGTCCGGCTGTGCGGGTGCGAGCAGGCCAACGGTCTCGAGTTCCCCGATGAGCGCAGGGACCTTGCCGGTCGTCGCGACATCGACAATGACCGCGCGCCGGCGCCCGGCGTTGTCCTCCGGGAGGAGGATCAGCTGGCTATCGCCGTCACCGACGTTGCAGAGGAAGTAGACGAGGTGGTGTGGCTGAATCGAGGCGCGGAAGTCTTCGGCGGCGTGACGGGCAGCGGGGATCGGGAGTGGTGCGGCCATCTCAGATCCTCGCTTCACCGGGGGGCATGGTCCGCTGCTGGCTGACATCGAACTCGCCCTTCGCCGCCGGCCGCGGCACCGTCGCCTGAAGCGCGACGGTCGCGACCCTGCTTTCGTCCATCGCTTCGGCCACCGCCCCGTAGAGCGCGGCCTTCGCCGCGGTGCGGGCCGCTGCGCTGACATCGAGGATGCCGGTGACGTTCCGCAGCGTCCGGGCGCCGCGCTTTGGCCCGCGGACGGCGAAGACGTCGCCCACGCGGAGCGGGCGGTCGGGCGCCGGCTGCCCATTGGCGGCACGGAAGCGGTCAATGAGGGCCTGGACCTCGGCAAGCGGTCGGCCCAGGCGCCACGGCTGTCCCGCGAAGGCCAGGCGGCCGTCGACATCGAGCGCGGGCCACGATGAGAACTCGCAGATGACGATCCCGCCACCGAGATCGTCGATGACCATGTACCACTCGTCCCCCGCGAAGTCGATGGGTTGACCCACCGGCTCGGGCCGGGAGTCATAGAGCACATCTGGCCGCCAGCGGACCTCCTGGCGGTCGAACGACCCGGGCGCGACGGCCGCGCGTTGTTCGAACTTCACGAGGCACCTCCAGTGGGTTAGGCGGACGTAAGCCTATGCTTCGCAGCACGTCCCGCAATGAACCACGTCACAGTCCGGGTCTCAGACGTACTCCAGGAGCTGCATGCCGAGGCCGGCAAGCTCGCCAGCGGGGATGCTCGCGCGGCGCGTGCCGGGGATGACACCCGGCTCGGGGTCCGAGGCAGTGAACCCCCGCTCACGAGCGAGGGCGACCGCGGCGTCGAGGCTGCCGTCGACCTCCCAGGCGGCCATGCTGGCGAGCGCCGCCGGCCGCCCGGCCATACGGCTCGCGGGGCCGTCCGGGCCGAGGAGCTCGAAAATGGCGTCGCCGACCTGGAGCTGGCGGATGATCATGCCCGGCGTCCGGATTTCACCGGCGACGGGCACGCCGAGCGTGCCGGTCCAGAATTCGGTGGCCGCCTCGATGTCCGGGGCAACGGCGGCGAGGTGGTCCAGGCGCTTCAGCGGGAACGTGTGGGCAAAACGGCCGGCGGCAACGGAACGCTCGTAACGGGCCTCCCAGGTCTCCGGGTAGTGGAGGAGCGTGACGGCGAACGGGAGGGCGTCCTTCGTATCCACGATTGCCGTATCCGCGAGTTTCCGGCCGTCGCCAGCATGGACTTCTCGCAGGTTCGAGTTCAGGCCAGCTTCGGCGAAACGGTCGATGAGCTCCGGGATGTCCACCGTACCAAAGGCGATGGAGGAGAGGGCGCCCCCGCGTTCCACAGCGTCGAGGTAGTGGGCGCGGGAGCCCCCGCCGACCAGCGCGAGGTCGGTGACCCCCAGGAGTTCGATATACGTGAAGTTGGCGGCGCCGGTCCCGATAAAGGCGGCGCGATTGGCCGTGCCCATGCCCTGGTGGACGGTGAGCGGCGTGAGGGTCAGCCCGAGGCGTTCGTATGCAGCGGCAGCCGCGGGGAGGTCGGGGACGGGGACGACGAGGTGGTCGATTCGGTCGAGCATGGCCGGATTGTAGCGGTGCAAGCGTGGGCGCACGCCGTAACGTAGACTCGCACGCGCACTCCAGAGAGGGGGCAAGCGTCAATGGGAAAGCTCGATGGAAGAGTTGCGGTGGTCACCGGGGCGGCTTCAGGGAACGGCCGGGGGATGGCGGTCCGGTTCGCCGAGGACGGCGCCGACGTCGTCATCGCGGACTTGAACGAGGCGGGCATGCAAGAGACCGCCCGGATGGTCCGGCAGCAGGAGCGCCAGGCCCTGACCGTCCGCTGCGACGTGGCGAACAAGGCCGAGATCGATGCCCTGTTCGGCGCGACGGTCGAGCGGTTCGGCCGGGTGGATATCGCCGTGGCGAATGCTGGCGTGGCCGAACGCGAGACCGACTGCCTTATCATGACCGAGGAGCAGTGGGACCGGACGATCGACATCAACCTGAAGGGCGTGTTCTTCACGTTGCAGGCGGCAGCCAACGAGATGATCCGGCGGGGCGAAGGGGGCAGGCTCATCGCCATCGCGAGCATCATGGCGGAGTGGGGGAGCGCGGGTACCCCGGCCTACTGCGCGAGCAAGGGTGGGGTGAAGCAGCTGGTGAAGTCGTTTGCCCAGGCCGTCGGTAGCTTCGGCATCACCTGCAACGCCATCGGGCCGGGGTTCATCGAGACGGAGATGACCCGGATGATCCGGGAGAACCCGATGGTCCAGGACATGCTGGTCGACCGGACGCCGGTGGGCTTTTTCGGCCAACCGGAGGACGTGGCGGCGGTGGCTGCGTTCCTGGCGAGCGACGAGGCCCGGTTCGTCAACGGGACAACGATCTTCCCCGACGGTGGCATTACCAGTGGGAATTACAGCGGCCGGGTGCGGCAGGCGAACCTTGCCGCCCGGGCAGAACAGGGCAGGAAGGCATGAAGACCGGCGAAACAACGCTCCAATCGAAGGGCGCGGCCCTCTTCGCGCAGTGGTGGCTGCCGGAAGGCACGCCCCGGGCCGTTGTCGCGATTGTCCACGGCTACGCGGAACACAGCGGGCGCTACGCGCAGACCGCGGCCGACCTTGTCGGCAGTGGGTACGCGGTCGAGGCGCTTGACCTGCGCGGACACGGGCGCTCATCCGGGGAGCGGGTGCACGTGGAGAGCTTCGAGGACTACCTCAACGACGTTGACGCGTTCCTCGACCGGGTGCGGAAGCAACACCCGGGAAGGAAGTTGTTCTTGCTGGGACACAGCATGGGCGGCGGCGTGGTGTCGTCGTACATCATCGCCCGGAAGCCGGTTCTGGACGGGGTGATCCTGAGCGGGGCGGCGATGCTGGCCCGCCGGGAAGAGCCGCCCGCTGGCGCGACACCGCCCCCACCTCGCAGCGGGCCGCTACCGGCAGACACGATCTCGCGCGACCCGGCGGTGGTGGCCGCGTACGAAAACGACCCGCTCGTGTATCGCGGGGCGCCCCCGGACCGTTCGGGCGCGGCCTGGGCAGGCGCCTACAGGGCCGTGCAGGAGGGCATGGCCGGCATCGCGTACCCGCTCCTGATCCTCCATGGGACCGACGACAAACTGGTGCCGTACCGGGGCAGCGTGCAGCTCAACGAGGTGGCCTGCTCGACAGACAAGACGCTGAAACTGTACGAGGGGTTGTACCACGAAGTATTGAACGAGCCAGAGCGCGACCAGGTGGTCGCCGACGTGGTGGCCTGGCTCGACGCACGAAGCTGAGGGAGTGATGAAGACATCGTTTTACGAAGCCGACGCCTTCACCGGGAGCAAGGGCGAACACTACTGCACGATCGATTCGGACTACCGGTTCGAGAAAGGTGACGAAGTCTGGGTCGAGGCGAACGGCAAGCGCGTGAAGCTGCGCATCACCTGGGTGAACGTGACCGTGAAGGACGGCGTGGTCACGCGCGACCTGCTGGGGCTGAAGCTCTAACTCGACCGGTTACTCTTCGGCGTCGTCGGGGCCGACGCCGAGCTGGGCCTTCCTGGCCGGGATCTCTTTCGCGACATCCCGGAGGGTATCGAGCACCTTGTTGTTCACCGCGTCGCGGGCCGCGCGAATGGCGCTGAAAACCGCCCGCGCGTTGGAGCGGCCATGCCCGATGACCACGATGCCGTCCACGCCGACGAGCTGGGCTCCGCCGTATTCCGCGTAGTCGAGGCGGCGCTTTACCTTGCGAAGCTCGGACATGAGGACGAGCCCGGCCGCCTTGTTCCAGGGCGTCAGTTCCACCGCCTTGCGGATCTCGGTGAACATCAACTCGGCAATACCTTCGGCCGTCTTCAGCACGACGTTGCCGGTGAAGCCATCCATGACCGCGACGTCACACGCGCCGCGGGTGAGGTCTTTGCCTTCCACGTTGCCGATGAAGTTCAGGCGGCTCGCGCGGAGAGCCTGGTTGACGTCGATGGTGAGCTGGTTGCCCTTGGTGTCTTCTTCGCCGATGGAGAGCAAGCCGACCTTCGGGTTGGCGACGCCGAACATGCGCTCCATGTAGGCGGCCCCCATGTAGGCGAACTGGACCAGGTGGATAGGACGGCACTCGGCGTTGGCGCCGACATCCAGGAGCATGGTGAGGCGCCCCTCGCCGGTCGGGAAGATCGTTGCAAGCGCGGGGCGGCCGATGCCCTTGATCCGGCCGAGCGTGAGGAGGGCCGCGGCCATCGAGGCGCCGGTGTTCCCGGCGGTGACGAAGGCGTCAGCCTTCCCCTCCTTGACGAGCCGGATGCCCACGTTGATGGAGCTGTTTGGCTTGGCTTTCACGGCATCGGTCGGGTGCTCGTCCATCTCGATGATGTCGGGAGCTTCGACGATCTTGAGCCCTTTGACCTCGGTGGTGCCCTGCATCTCGTGGCGAATGGCCGCGGTTTGACCTACCAGGGTCACCTCGACGCCAAGCCCGCCGACCGCCATCAGGGCGCCCGCGACGATCTCGCCGGGCGCGTTATCTCCACCCATCGCGTCGACCACGATGCGAGCTGTCATCCGTTCTTCCTCCGGGCGATGGCGATCATGCGCTCGCTGTCGCTGGTCAGCGGTCCGAGGTCATAGTCGCCGTACATATCGACGAGCGCCAGCCCGGCGAGGTCGAGCAGGTATTCGAGCTCGAATCGGTAGAGGTAGCGCAGACGGTGCTCGCTCACGCGGCGGCGGACGGATCCGTCCTCGGCGAGAGTCTCGTAGGTCACGCGCAGATGGCGGGTCTGCAGGGCAAGGTCGTCTTCGTGCATATGCCAGCAGTCGAAGCGGACACCCGAGGCAGTCTCGCCGGTGAAGGTGAGCATGGGCTGGCCGTTGCTCGAAGGATCGAGCCAGAGCGCGGGGCCGGGCACGTCGATCGCCAGGAGGCCGTTGAACGTAAGGGCCGCTGCGATGGCGCGGAGGGTCGCCAGCTGGGTTTCGCCGTCTTCGCAGTAGAGAAAGACATCGAGGGGGAGAAGGGCGAAACCGAAGTGGTCTGCTTCCAGGGCGAGGTCGGTGATATTCCCCTCGATGAGGGTGGTGTCGATCGCCTCTTCCTCGGCGCGCGCACGGGCGAGCTGGAGCATCGCCGGCGATGGGTCGATGCCGGTGACGGTGTGGCCGTTCAGGGCGAGTTCGAGGGCGATGCGGCCCGTACCGCAACCGACCTCGAGCACCGGGCGGTCTGTCCGGCCGGCGAAGGAAAGCCAGAGACCGATGTCATCGGCGAAGGTGGAATGGATGGCGTCGTAGAAGTCCGCATCAACAGCGTAGGCGTCTGGCACCGGGTGATTGTCGATTGCCGATCGCCGATTGTCGATTCGGAGCAGCGTCCCGGGCCGGTAGATGTGTGATCTCCACCGTTGTTGCGGCCACCGGCGCCGGTCGAAAGTAGAAGTGTGAAGCACCTGGTGTTCGGCCTGGCGATGGTGATGGTGTACTTCGTGTTCCCCGGGTGCACGGGGATGAATTGACGGGGTTCAGCCGCCGGTCTCCAACCAGTATTCGCGCCCATCGGGCGTGCGGCCAAGCAGGCCGAGGTCGACCATATCGCGCCGGAGGCGGGCCGCGTCGCGGAAGAGGCTCCACGTATCCAGGATGGCGTTGACTTCGGATTCCGCGTAGCGCCGCGAGCCTTCGAACCTGGCAACCAGGTAGTACGCGGCGAGCACCTGGAGCGAGCGTTTCGCGGGCCATCCAATCAGCCGCCCCTGCGCGTCGAGCCACGTGCCGAGACGGCGGGCGGCCTCGGCCGGCGTGGGGGCGGTCATTCGCGTTTGCGCTCTTCCGCCAGCAAGCGCGCGAGCACCAGGTAGTCGCGGTCGCTGTGGGTGACGTGGGCGGGCACCATCGACTCGGCGAGGGCGTTGCAGGTGGACTTCGTCAACGCGAGCGAGACGGGCTCCTTTTCGAGCAACTTGCGGGCGAGGTCGCGGGCGCGAGAGAGGAGTTCGGCATCGGGCACCCTGTGGTTGAGGAAGCCCCAGCGGAGCGCGTCCTCGCTGGAGAACCGGTCGCACGTCATGACGAGCTCTTTGGTGCGGGCCGGGCCGATCTCGCGCATCAGGCGGGGCAGGGCGTTCCAGGTGAGCGGGATCTCGAG
>JAHDWR010000088.1:0-4541 GCA_023382755.1 Dehalococcoidia bacterium | reverse complement strand
TGGAGTTCCGCGTGCATGCGGAAGTTGATGGCGTTGAGCTTCTCGGGCCGGTTGAGCGTGATGGTGACCAGCCCGGGGAGTCCGGCGTCGCGCTCGATGGTGATGGTGTCCATGGTTGTCTCCGGCGTCAGTAGGGGCGGACGTCGCGGGCGAAATCGCGGCCGCCCTTCACGGTAACGCGCATGATGGCGCCAGCCCGGGAGTCGTCTTCAATGAGCTCGATGACGCCGGCGGCGACGTCCTCGGGCTGGAGGATCCCGCCGACCAGGGCCGCCACTGCCTCAACTCGCTCGTCGCCGTTGCGGCGCACCAGGGGCGTATCAGTGAAGCTCGGGCAAATGGCGTTGACACGGATCCGGTCCTGTTCGGCCAGGTAGGCGAGCGAGCGCGTGAAGTTCACGACTCCGGCCTTCGTCGCCGCATAAACGGGCGAATCGGGCATAGGGAGGAGGCCGCCCATGGAGGCCGTGTTGACGATCACCCCGCCGTGCCCGCCGCGGCGCATCTCGCGGACCGCGATACGGGTGGCGTCGATGACCGCGGTGAGGTTGATGTCGACCATTCGCACCCAATCGCTGGTTTCGTCGTTGAAGAGGTCTTCGCCGCCGATGCCCGCGTTGTTGAAGGCGATGTCGAACCCGCCGAAGTGCTCGACGGCCGAGGCGAACGCACCGGCGATGTCCTCCGAGTGGGTGACGTCGCACCTTCGGAAAACGGCGAGGCCGCCAGCCGCGCCGGCGAGTTCAACCGTCTGGCGCCCGGCTGCCTCGTCGATATCCGCAACGATGACGCGGGCCCCGCGGCGTACCAGTTCGAGTACGGCAGAGCGCCCGATACCGGAGCCGCCGCCACTGACGACCGCCGCCTTGCCTTGGATGTCCATGGAGTCCTCCCAGGGTGCGCACGCGGGTCCCGGCCCGTGCCGGTTACGGGAAGCGCGGCCCGGCCTACGATACCAGAGGCTTGCAGCAGGCAGCCCGCGGGCCCCACAAATCGACACTGGACGAAAGCCATGCCCATCTTCGCCGTCGGGGACAAGGTGCCCCGGATCCACCCCAGCGCGTTCATCGCGCCGACCGCCACCATCGCCGGCGACGTGACGATCCACGAGAACGCATCGGTCTGGTATGGCGCCGTGGTGCGTGGGGATACGAGCTATGCCATCATCCACCGGGGGGCGAACGTCCAGGACGGGGCGGCGGTACACGGGCGCGCGGGCCTGCCCGCGATCATCGAGGAAGAAGCGTCCATCGCGCACAACTGCGTCGTGCACGGCGCCGTCATCGGGTCGCGCGCACTGATCGGGAACGGGGCGCTGGTGCTGGATGGCGCGAAGGTCGGAGCCGGTTCGCTCATCGCCGCTGGCTCGGTAGTGTTGCCGGACACGGAGATCCCGCCCGGGGTGCTTGCCGCAGGGACGCCCGCGACGGTGAAGCGGCCCATCGCGGGGACGGCTTCGGAAGAGTGGGTGACGGGGAACCCGGGGCGCTACGCCGCCCTGGCAGTCCTGCACCGCGAAGGACTACGGGAACTGGGCCGTGAAGAAGTCCAGGCTCCCTGAGGAACCTGATTCAACTGCCCCGGATGGCCGCGACGACGCCGACGATCGCGATGACGAGGATGCCGATGACCACGAAGCGGAGCGTGTCGCGCTGGCCGGAGGTCAGGCCGGTATCGGATTCAGGCTCGATGATATTGTGGCCCTCGCCGTGCGCGCGGATCACGTCGCGGGCGAGGCCGGCACTGGCGACCGGGACGTAGACGGCCCAGGTGCCCTGCATCGTGAACGGCACCGTGCGTTGCTGGAACGAATGACCCTGCACGTTTGCTCGAAGGCCCTCGGCCTGGAGGCGGCCAGCCACGATCTCGGCCGCGGACTCGCTGGTGCCCTGCCAGACCTGTTCCCAGGCGCTGGTCTCCTCGTCGTGGCCGCGCTCTTCCGCCCGGTCCAACTTCGGACGACTCCTAGGCCGGCACCGGGACATCGAGGCGATGCCTGCGCAGTTCGGCCATCACCTTCGCGCCGGTGACATCGTCGGGTTCGACGACGGGCAGGCGGGGCTCGCCAATTGCGAATCCGAGCTGCCTGAGCACGTAGCGGATGGTGCTCGGGCTGCCGTTGAGGAAGCAGGCGTCGGTGACGCGGCAGAGCCGCCGGTGGATAGCCGCGGCCTCGGGGAGCCGGCCCGCCAGGATGTGGTCGAGCATCTCGCGCTGCTGGGCCGCCACGATGTGGCCGGTGACGCTGATGGCGCCCCATGCGCCCATGCACCAGAGGTGGAAGTTGTCGTTGTCGTTGCCGCTCCAGATTTTGAAGTCCGGGGCCGCCTCCATGATGGCCGCGGTGTGGGCCAGGTCGCCGTTCGCTTCCTTGTCTCCGACGATGTTCGGGACCTCGGCGCAGCGAAGGATGGTGTCCACGGTCATGTTGATACCGGTCCGCCCCGGGACGTTGTAGACGATGACCGGAAGGCTGGTGCTTTCGGCGATGGCGCGGAAATGCTGATAGATGCCTTCTTGCGGGGGCTTGAGGTAGTAGGGCACCACGGCCAAGATGGCATCGGCCCCGGCCTTTTCCGCAAGATGGGCCAGGTGGATCGAGTGGCGTGTGTCGTTCGTGCCCGCACCCGCGACGACGGTCTTCAGGCCCAGCTCCTGCTTCACCTCTTCCCAGAGCCGGTACTTCTCGTCGTCGGTCAGCAGGGGGCTTTCGCCAGTGGTGCCGACGGCGACCACCCCATCGTTGCCGGAGCGCACCAGATGCGCGGCAAGCCGGCGGGCGTGGGCGTAGTCGACCTCGCCGCCTGGGGTGTAGGGCGTGACCATGGCGGTCAACAGCCTTCCGAGTTCTGTCATGTTCGGACTCCAGAAGAGGTGAGCGGCCATTGTACCGCAGGGCGCCAACACCCGGTGGCGGCAGACGCGCGCCCAAAGAGGCCCCGGCATTGCCGGGGCCCCGTTCGGAGGGAAGCGCTGAGGAATGGAGGGTTACTGGGCGCCGTAGGGGCCGTTGCCACCACCGAAGCCCTGGGGCATCCCGGGGGCGCCGCGCATCCCGCCGCCCGGGCCACCGCGGTGCCCGCCGCGGCCGATCGGGCCGCCCTCGTTGACGAGGGTGGTGATGCGCTCGACGGTGTTGGCCTTCATCGCGTCGGCCCGTTCCTGGGTGATCTTGCCGTCGGCAACCGCTTGATCGATCTTCGCGTTCGCCTCGGCAACGAGGGCGTCGATCACAGCCTGGGTCTGGTCTCCGGCGATTTCGGCGATGGTGTTGCCTTCGCGGAGTTCGGCCTTCAGCGACTCCTCATCGATGCCCAGCACACCGGCGACGGTGGCAACGACGTTCCCGGCGATGCCGCCGAAACCGTGTTTCATTCCGTCGCCCGGGGCCAGTGCTGGTGCCGCGAGGAACTCATCGATGCGGGCGGGGGCGTCAGCCAGGATCGTGTCGGCCTGTTCCTGGGTGATCTTGCCGTTGGCGACGGCATCGGTGAGGCGGGTCTCGAGTGCCGCGAGGGCGTCAGCCTTCGCCTGGGCGGACGACGTATCGCCGTACTGGTCGATCATCTGGGCGTTGGTGAGCCCGGCGGCAGCGGCTTCCTGGGCTTCCTCGGGGGTCACGCCAGAGTCCTTGAGGAGGCCGTGGGCGGCGAGGCGCGGGCCCCTGGCGAGGCAGTTCCCGGCCGGGTCCGGCGCGGTCTGGGCGGATGGTGCGGTGGTGTCGCCGCTTCCTTCCTGTGCCATGGCCACGCTGCCGATGCCGATGACACCGACGGCAATGACGCTGGCGAGGCCGACAGAGGCGAGGCGACTATCGCGGAGTGTGAGTTTCATGTGGATGGGACTCCTGGGTTTGAGTAGCGCCGTCGCGGCGCTCCAACGGGCCGGCGGGGCGACCCGTTCACCAGGGATATGGAGCCACCTGGGCCGGGGGTGACGGGCAGTGGTTCAGCCGGCTTTACGCGTGCCGCTCGACCCAGCGGCCACGGAACAGCAGGAGGTCGCCGGTGCGCACGGAAACGGTCGCGGGAGTGGCCGCAACTTCGTTGTGGACGCCGCGAGGACTGAAGGTGAGGGTGAAGTCGTGGAGGTCCCAGCGCATCCCGCTGGTGGTGACGCCCTCGCACGGGCCGATCGCGACGAGAGAGATGAGTGTGCCCGGCTCTGCGTCGATCGTTGCGGTGCCATCGACGAGCGAGATTTCGAACAGGTCGTCGTGGACGCGGATGTCGGCCCGGCCCCGGAACGTGACCAGCACGGAGAGGTTCGCCAGGGCGTGATCCGCGCGGCGGCCGCCGGCGGCCACGATATCGACCTCGGTGGCCCCGGCGGCTACGGCGAAGCCGACCGCCTTCTGGAGGTCCGTGGTATCCAGTTCGGAGACGCGGTGCAGGCGTTCGGGCGGGAAGGAGAGCGATGGGCGCGCTGTCACCGAGTCGAGGTCGCCGACGACAGCATCTGGGGTGATGCCCGCGTCGAGCGCGATGATGGCGCCTCCATCGGCTGCCACGACGAGGTCCGCCCTCGCCGCGAGGCGATGG
>JAHDWR010000087.1:11175-12759 GCA_023382755.1 Dehalococcoidia bacterium | reverse complement strand
GAGTTGTGTCTGCCATGCCTATTGTCGTCGTCGTTGGCGGGCAGTGGGGCGACGAAGGCAAGGGCCGCATCGTCGATCTGCTCGCCCGCAAAGCAAAGGTCGTTGCCCGGTACAGCGCGGGGAACAACGCCGGTCACACGATTGTGAATGACCGGGGCGAGTTCAAGCTGCACCTCGTGCCCGCCGGCATCTTCTACGCCGAAAAGACCTGCGTGATCGGCAACGGTGTCGCCGTCGACCCGGAAGTACTGCTGGGCGAAATCGAGGGCCTGCAGGCGAAACAGATCGACACGAGCAAGCTCGTCCTCAGCGACCGGGCGCAGGTGATCATGCCCTGGCACCGGATGCTCGATCAGCTCGAGGAGGCTCGCCGTGGCGATGCCGCCATCGGGACGACCGGGAAGGGTGTGGGGCCGTGCTTTACCGATAAGGTCGCCCGCCGGGGGATCCGGGTGGCCGACCTCTTGCGCGCCGAAGACCTGGTCCCGCGCATCCGGGCGGCCCTCGAATACCAGAACCAGGTGATCGCGTGCGTCTACGGCGCGGAGCCCATCAATTTCGATGACTGCCTTGAGAAATACATCGAGTTCGGCAAGCGGCTCGCGCCGTTCGTGGGCGACGTGCAGGAGATCGTGCTCGACGCCCACCGCCGGGGCGAGCATGTGCTGCTCGAAGGCGCCCAGGGGTCGCTGCTGGACCTGGACCACGGGACCTACCCGTACGTCACATCGAGCGTGCCGAGCAGTTCGAGTTCCGGAGCGGCGCTGGGCGTCGGCATCGGCCCCACGGACATCAGCCGGGTGGTGGGCGTGTTCAAGAGCTACTCGACGCGGGTGGGCAACGGGCCGTTCCCAACGGAGCTGTTCGATGGCGTGGCGGACCAGCTGCGAGACCACGGCAAGGAGTTTGGGCGGGGAGAATATGGCACCACCACGGGGCGCCCACGCCGGATCGGCTGGCTCGATGCGGTGGCCGCGCGCTACAGCGTGCGGTTCAACGGGCTCTCGGCGCTGGCGCTGACGCGGCTCGACGTCCTCGACAGCATGCCGACCATCAAGATCTGCACGGCCTACGAGTTGGACGGGCAGATCATCGATACCCTGCCGGCGCGGGAGTCGGTCTTGAACCGGGTGCGGCCCGTGTACGAAGAAATGCCGGGGTGGCAGACAGCGACGGAGCACGTCCGGAGCTTCGACGACCTGCCCCCGCAGGCGCAGGCATTCATCAAGCGCGTTGAGCAGTTGCTGGAGTGCCCGGTGGACCTCATCTCCGTGGGTCCATCCCGCGAGCAGGCCGTGATCGTGAACCCGATCTTCTAAGTTCGGCGCGAACCAACGACAACGAGGCCCGGCCAACACTGGCCGGGCCTCGTGCTATCCGGAGCCGAGCCGGACCCTTACCAGCCGCGGGTGGCGAGCAGTTCCTTTTCGGCGAGGGACGAGACGGCGATGCCGGGCATGGCCTTGCCGAGGCCCCGGCTCACGCGGGCGATGACATCGGGGTCCTGGAAGTGCGTGGTGGCCTCGACGATCGCCTTCGCGACGAGCGGCGGGTTCTCGGACTTGAAGATGCCGGAACCGACGA
>JAHDWR010000087.1:0-11075 GCA_023382755.1 Dehalococcoidia bacterium | reverse complement strand
ATCGCCTTCGCGACGAGCGGCGGGTTCTCGGACTTGAAGATGCCGGAACCGACGAACACGCCATCGGCGCCGAGGCGCATCATCAGGGCGGCATCGGCGGGCGTCGCCACGCCGCCGGCGGCGAAGTTCACCACCGGGAGGCGGCCTTCGCGCTTGACCTGCTGGACAAGTTCGAGGGGGGCGCCGAGTTCCTTGGCGGCGGTGTAGATCTCGTCGTCGGCGAGCGTCTGCAGGCGGCGGATTTCGTCCTGGACGGTGCGCATGTGGCGGACGGCCTCGACGATGTCGCCGGTGCCAGCCTCGCCCTTGGTGCGGATCATGGCTGCGCCTTCGCCGATGCGGCGGAGGGCTTCGCCGAGGTTCCGGCAGCCGCAGACGAAGGGGACGGTGAAGGCGTGCTTATCGATGTGGTGCGCTTCGTCCGCGGGGGTGAGGACTTCGGACTCGTCGATGTAATCGATGCCGAGCGCCTGGAGCACTTCGGCCTCGACGAAGTGGCCGATGCGGGCCTTGGCCATGACGGGGATGGTGACGGCGTTGATGATGCCGTCGATCATCTCGGGGTCACTCATGCGGGCGACACCGCCGTCCTTGCGGATATCGGAGGGGACGCGTTCGAGGGCCATGACGGCGCAGGCGCCGGCTTCCTCCGCGATCTTCGCGTGTTCGGGGGTGACGACGTCCATGATGACGCCGCCCTTGAGCATTTGCGCGAGGCCGACCTTGACGGCCCAGGTACCAGTTTGCGACACGAGGTTCTCCTTCGGCGCCGGTGGCGCCGGGATGTGGTACCCAGTGTATGGGTGATTCCCGGAGTGCCATAGGGCCACTTGTGCGAGTCCATGCGGCACCGGGCGGGTGCCAGAGCAGTGCGCGGCGGAGAGGCGGGCACCTGAGGCGAGAGATTTACCCGGTCTATGCACGGCGGGCGCCGAAACACTGCGACAACCGAAAGTTTATCGGCGGTTCATCGGTGCGTCGCACGCCGTTCACATGCGGGGGCGAAGGTAGAGGCAGTTCTTACTGGAGGTACGGACATGTTGGAGGAACTTCTCGCCGCCGCCATGTACCACGACCGATGCCGGGAGATCGCACGCTTCAGGATGGCGAGCGAGGCCCTGGCAGCCACAACCACGCGAACCCGCACGCCACTCCTGGCCCGGATCGGGATCCGGCGCTATGGGCGGGCCAGGCGGGCTTCGAGCCCGGCGCGCACCGCGGGCCACTCGCTTTCGACGATGGAGTAGAACGCCGAGTCCCTCAGGACTCCATCAGCCCCGACCGCCTGGGCGCGGATGACGCCATCGAGCCTGCCACCAATGCGCTCGATGGCTGCCCGGGAGCGGGCGTTCCGGCGGTCGGTTTTCAACCGCACCACGCTCACCTGCCACTGTTCGAAGGCGTGCCGCAGCATCAGAAGCTTGGCCGCGGTGTTGACCGGCGAGCGCTGCGCGGACGCGGCAAGCCAGGTCCAGCCGATCTCGACCCCGTCGGGGCGGCGGTCCCGGCTGCCGCGCCCGGCCGGCCAGGGGAGATACTCGAAGTTGGCGAAGCGCGTCGAGCCGACGACTCGGTCGCTGTTCACATCCACGGTCGCGAACGGGACGGCCTCGCCAGCATCGGCCAGGGCAAGGGCGGCCTCGACGTAGGCGCGCATCGCCGGCTCGCCATCGGGCACGTGGGTCCAGCCATAGGTGGAGCGGTCCCCGGCGGCGGCAGCAAGGAGCGCGGGGACGTGCTCGATGGCCAGCGGTTCGAGCCGCACCGCGTGGTTTTCGAGCGTGACCGGGCGTGCCGGGTGTTGCGTCGCCTGGGGCATGGGACACCTCCGTGGATTGGTCCCACGATACGGGCGCAACGCACCTTGGGCGTAGAGCCACTTTCGGGAGAGCGCGCGGGACCAGGCGCGCGTGCATGCGATTCGTCACACAACAGGCAGTAGTAAAGGACAGTGGCAGTGACCTAGACTGCCGCTTATGGCAATTGCACGGCGCCCCCGGCCGATCGCACATGCTGGCGAGCCGGTGCGGCTCAGCGGCGAAGCAACACGCTTCATCGGCCGCCGGGCCGACCTTTCCGCGCTCCAGGAGATGATCGCGCAAGCGAGCGGGGGCGAGCCCTCGGTTGTGGTCCTGGTGGGCGACGCCGGGGTGGGGAAGTCGCGGCTGGCGCGGGAGGCGGAGCTGTACGCCGAATCGACGGGGGTGCAGGTGTGCCACGGCCGGTTTATCGAAGACGGGCCCGTGCCGTACCTGCCGTGGAGCAGCGCCGTGCTGCCGCGGCTGGAACGCGCCGGGCTGCTGCGCGAAGGAGGAGCCGCCGGGCACGCGGAGGTGTTGCGCCAGATCCTTGAGCCGCCGGCCGGCACACCGGTCCTTTCCGGGGGGAGGGACCACGAAGCGCGCGTGCCGGTCGCGCTTACAGCGGGCGTGGCGGCCCTCGCCCGGTTGAGGCCGCTGCTCTTCGTGGTCGACGACCTGCACTGGGCCGACCCCGGCGGGCTGGAGGCATTCATCCACCTGGTCCTGACGCTTTCGGACACGAGGGGGGACGGGGGCCTGCCGGTCTGCGCAATGGCTACCACGCGTGTGCCGGAACCGGGCAGCACGCTGGAGCGAGCGCTCGGACGAATGGCGCGCGACCCGCGCGTGCGCGTGGTGGAGGTCCGGCCGCTCTCGGAGCTGGAGATCAACGAGTTGTTGCGCGATGCGCTGGGGGCCCCGTGCTCACCGTCGCTCCTGCACCACCTCGCCGGGACGACGGGCGGGAACCCGTTGCTGCTGCACGAGACGCTGCGCCACCTTGCGGGGAGCCTAAGGCTGATCGGCGGGCCGGACGGCGTGACGGTGACGGGGGCGGTGGGGGATACGCCGCTCCCTGCCGGGATCGCGGAGACGATCGAAGCGCGGATGGAGACCCTTTCGCCGGAGTGTTCGAGGATCCTCTCCCTGGCAGCCATGATCGGGGACCAGTTCAGCCCGCGGCTACTCGAACGCGTGGCCGAGCGCGACCCGGACCACGTGATGGCGCTGCTGGATGAGGCGTTCGAAGCCCGGTTCGTGGTGGATGAAGACCACGGATTCCGCTTCTCCCACCCGATGATGCGGAAGGTGTTCGAACAGCGCGGCAGCGCGGCACGGCGGCGGCGGACCCACCTGTGGATCGCCGAGCGGCTGGCGAGCGGCGTGGGCCCCGAAGCAGCAAGCCCGCTCGAAGTCGCATCCCACTGGCTCGCCGCGGGCGACATCGCCCCGGAGCCCGTGCGGGGCGAATGGGCGACCCGCGCTGGAGACCAGGCGATTGGCCTGTACGCCTGGGCCGAGGCGGCGAACTACTACGACGCGGCGCTCGAACTCCGGGAATACAGGGCCGCCCTGGAGCCCCGGGAACTCGCCCGAATCACCCTTGGCGCCGGGCTCGGCCGCCAGCGGGCGATGGAGCCGGAGGCGGCCCGCACCCGGCTGGACCAGGCAATCGAGCTTTTCCGCGAAACCGGCGACCTGGAAGGCTGGGGGCGCGCGCTCTCGCAATGGATGCGGGTGGTGAACGGGCACGGCAGCGTGGCCCTGGGCCGCCCGGCCGATGCCTCGCGCTTCGAGGCGTTCATGGAGGCCGTAGGCGATGCCACGCCGGAAAGCCTCGGCTGGGTGTTCGAAAACTGGGCCGAATCGCTCTACATCGCGGGCGATGCCGGCGCCGAAGTGTTCGCCCGGCGCGCGCTGGAGATGGGCAGGGCGGCAGGCGACATGGAACTCTGCGCGCTCGCGGCCAATGCGCTCGGGCTCTGGGCCCAGCAACGGCTGGCCTGCCACGAAGCGCTGATGTACTTCGACGAGGCGGAAGCGTTCGGGCAGCGCGCCCGCGACCCGTGGTACCAGAGCTGGACACGCCAGGGCTCGCCCCGGTTGCTGGCAGCACTGGGCAGGCTCGAAGAGGCCGACGAGGTCACGGTGGACGTGGCACGGGCAGCCACGCGGTCGGCCAACTGGGCAACCCACGCGGCCCTCTCGGCCTCGCAGGCGCATGTTTTCGCCATCCATGGCGACTTCCTCCAGAGCGACGAGGCGGCCGCGGACGCGCAGATGTACCTCAACCGGTCGGCCCATTCGATCACGCCGATCCTGCTGTACTACACGGTGGCGGCGACGCGCATCGCTCGTGGCGACTGGGAGGGCGCCATCGATGCGGTGGAGATGGTGCAGGCTTCGGGTGGGTCGCGGGCTTCGTGGCTCCTGCAGCAGCAGGCGGCCGCCGCCGCCGGAGACCACGCGGCCGCCGAGGCGGAGATCGCCGCCCACCCCGGGTGGGCATATTGGCAGGCGCGGGCGGACATGTTCACGCTGCCGCTGTTGTGCCAGCGGATGGAGCTTGCACGGGACCTGGATTCGCTGGAACTCGCCCAGGTCACGGTGGGGCCGCTCGAAGAGGCGGTGCGGAGCGGCGTGGTGTTCTGCACGGGCACGCCCTACCTGTTGCGGCGCGAGCTGGGTGTGGGCTACCGGCTCCTCGGGCGGCTGGACGAGGCCGAGTACATGCTCGAACGCGCCATCGAAGACGCGCGGGCGGCCATGGCACGCCCCGAGCTCGCGCGGACGCAGCTCGAGATTGCCCGCACGTTGGTGGCACGCGGCGAGGGGCCCGACACGGAACGGGGGTTGGCGGCCGCGCGGGCGGCGGCCGCGCTCGCCGAGGAACTTGGCATGGCGCCGCTGCACGAGCAGGCCCAGCGGCTGTTGGCGGCGGTGGGCGGCGCCCCCGCCCCGGCGGCGGAGGTCCCCCAGCTTTCGGAAACGGACGCCGACGTGTTGCTTGCGATGGCACGCGGCGACACGACGCAGGCCATCGCCGACCGCCTCCTGTTGAGCATCCGCACGGTGGAGCGCGCGAAGCGGCGGCTGGCGAGCGGGCTGGGCGTGCGGGGCAAGGCCGCCGCGGCTGCCTATGCCGACGCCCACGGCCTCTCGATCGACCTGGAGTCGGGGCGCCCGACGCTCCTGGAGGAACTGCCCGCACCGGCGCAGGGACGGCTGCGGGTCATGCTGTTCGAGGACATCGTGGAGTCGACGCCGCTCAACGAGGCGCTGGGCGACCAGCGGTATTACGAACTGCTCCAGCGCCACGACCGGCTGGTACACGGGACCGTCCGGCGCCATGGCGGGGTGGTGGTGAAACACACGGGCGACGGCGTGTTCGCGTCGTTCGATTCGGCGGTGCAGGCGCTGGAGGCTTCCCGCGGGATCGCGGCGGCGTTCCCGATCGCGTTGGAAGAGACGCCCGCGCATTCGCTGGCGGTGCGCGTGGGGCTGCACGCTGGAGAGCCGGTGGCGACCGACTCGGACCTGTTCGGGCTGGCGGTGACGCTGACGCGGCGGATCTGCGACCGTGCCCGGGACGGGCATGTGCTGGTCTCCGAATCGGTACGGGCGCTGGCCGAGGGGACGGAGTTCCGGTTCCGGGCCGCGGGGCGCTACAGCCTGAAGGGGCTGAGCCAGCGGCACCAGCTGTATGAGCTCGCGGGCGAGGCGAGCGACGAATAACCCGGGAGTGTGACCGGGGCCACAGAAAGCTATTGACATCCTTTGCCGGCGGGCCGAATGTGTGCCATCCGCTTTATGTGAGCGGATACGGGGGAGGATTTCACATGCCCATACCGATGCCGACTGTGGTGGCGAAGGGTTCGACGGCCCTGAGCCTGGATTCTCGTTACTCGACCCCCAACCAGCGTTGGGACAGCCTGAGAGCACTGCGGAATGCTTTCACCATGGGCCAAACCGGAGTCGATGCCGCCCAGACCGCCGGGAGCATCCCGGCCGCCGAGATACAGCACCTCAAGAATCACTGGTTCGACAAGGACCAGGACCACTGGATGGTGCTGAAACCGATTGTGGGGAAGTCGTGGCTCATGCCGGGCGTCTACTTCGAGTACGAGCCGGACCAGGATGAGCTGAACTACGGCGCCCGCGTCCTGACCGCGGGACTCATCCAGGCGCTGGAGTGCTCGCTTGGGTTGGGCGATTCGACGGAAGATCCACCGCTTCAGCACGACGAGTCGGGCAACGTGAAGCTGGATTCCACGGGGCTGCAGCAGGTCGATATCCCCGCGCTGAAGCGCAACCTGCCCATCGACGTGTACTGGGTGTGCGGCAAGCTCGACGGGTTCGAGGTCCAGGTGAGCTGGAACGAGCAGCAGGTGACGTGCTTCATCCTCACTCCCCAGGTGGCGGCCGCGGCGGATGTGTTCCAGGAGACCTACGCCGCCGGAGATGTTGCCGCCCTCAAGAAGACCAAGGGCTATACGAAGGGAATGCTAGTGACCACCACGCTGAAGGGCACTTCCGCGCCCGCGACCATCATCCTTGCGAAGGGAGAGGGCGGAGTGAACGACCACCCGCTGCCTGCCCCCACTACCGCCGGAGGCGTCGTATGACCTCGCCAGAATCAGAGATGACTCCGCTGGAGCGGCACCTCGTCACGCTGGTCTCAGGCGATGGCGAGTTCAGAGGTTTGGAGGTGAGCCACGCCCGGGTGGAACTTGCCTTTGCCGACTCCGCGAACGCATGTGTAGCCTGGCGGCTGGTGGCCCGGCATGGCGCCGTGCCCCGTACGACGCGCGAGCAGATGCAGACTGGGACGGCCTTCCTCGGCTGGCACGCCACGGGGCGCCATGTGGTCATCCCCGTGGTGAGCGTCTGCAAGGGGAACGACCCGCTCGAGGCTGCGCCGGGTGCGTGGCACCATTCGTGGGATCGGCTGTCGGCACTTGCGCAAGTTGGCGTCCGTGCGGTTGGGCGCCCGGTCCTTCGCGCGGTCAGCCCGGTGGACGGGCTGATGAAAGACCTGTTGCCATCGGAGTGATCGGTTTTTATAGTTGGTTGCACGAAAGGACGGACTCCTCGCGCGGAGTCCGCCAGGTGCAGCCGCCATGCTCCGTGCTCCCGCTCTGCCGCCATCGAAGTGGCTGACGCTCATCGCCACCTGCCTCGGGCTGGGGATGATGATGATCGACACGTTCATCGTGAACGTGGCCTTCCCGGCGATCGGCCGCGACCTGGACGCCTCGTTGAGCCTGACCGAGTGGACGGTCTCTGGCTATGTGCTCGTTACCGGCGTGTTCCCCATCGCAATGGGGCGGGTCGGCGACATCTTCGGGCGGCGGCGGGTGTACCTGCTGGGGCTGATCGCATTCGTCGTCGCCTCGGGGCTGTGCGGGCTGGCGCAGAACATCGAGCAACTCGTGGTGCTGCGCGTGTTCCAGGGCCTGGGCGCCGCGACGATGATGCCGCTGACGCTCTCGATCATCACGAACGCGTTCCCGCCAGAGCAGCGCGGCCTGGCGATCGGCATCTGGGGCGGCGTCTCGGGGCTGGGGCTCATCGCCGGGCCGATCCTGGGCGGCCTGCTGGTGAACGGCGACGAGTGGCGCTGGATCTTCCTGGTCAACGTGCCGGTCGGCGCGGCGGCACTGGTGATGGCGCTCCGCTGGGTGCCGGAATCGCGGGACTCCTCGGCGCCGCGCTACCTGGACTGGCGGGGCGTGGTCACCCTGGCCCTGGCGCTGTTCCTCATCCTCTTCGGGCTGAACCGCGCGAACGACGAAGGCTGGACCTCGCCGCTCATCGTGGGCTGCTTTGCGGCGGGGGCCGCCGGCCTCCCGGTCTTCGTGCTGGTCGAGCGGCAGGTGCGGTTCCCGCTCGTCGACCTGACCCTGTTCAAGAGCTGGCCGTTCGTGACCGCCTGCGTCAGCGCGGGGCTGTTCTCGGCAGCGGTATTCGGGTCGCAGCCGTATACGAGCCTGTTCATGCAGAACTACCTGGGCTTTTCGGCGCTGGAAGGCGGGCTCGCGTTCATCCCCGCGACGGCGCTGGTGGCGCTGCTCATGCCAGTCTCGGGGATCCTCGGTCAGCGGCTCGGGCACCGCATCCGGCTGATTATCATCGCGGGGTCGCTCTCGGTCGGGGTGTCGTTCCTCTACCTGCTCCAGATCGACGTGGAGAGCGGGTACATGGACGGGTTGCTGCCGGCGTTCGTGCTGCGGGGGCTCGGGATCGGGCTGGTGATGTCGGCCACCTCGTTCGCGGTGGTGAGCTCGATGCCGGTGCAGAAGTCGGGACTCGCCTCGGGGACGCTGACGATGGCGCGAAACATCGGGACATCGGTCGGCGTTGCGGTGTTCGGGGCGGTGTTCCTGCAGTCGGTAGATGCGAACCTGCCCGGGGACCTGGCCGCCGCGGGTGTTACCGGTGCCGAAGCCGATGCCGCGGTTGCACGAGCGGAGCACTTCGTGCCGCCGGCTGCGGGGCCAGAGCGGGAGGTCAGCCGCCAGGCGATTGTCGATGGCTTCCTCGTCATCTCCGGCACGGGGCTGGCAATGTGCACGCTGGCGGCGCTCTCGGCGGCGATGATCCGGCCGAAGCGCGTGGCGGCGGCGGCGCCGGCGGCCTCGCCTGCCGGCGCCGGGGTACCGCCCGAGCCGGTGATGGCGGATGCGGGCTCCTAGCCGGGCGGCCCCTGCGCGGTAACAATGGGTGTAATGCCACAACGCCCCGATACCGGTGACCCCATCGATCCGATCCTCCAGTACCTGAAGAGCGAGGCCGAATCCGGGGGCTGGCTGCGCTGCTCCATCACGCCCGCGCGGGGCTCGGCCCCCTGGGACCGGCTGGTCGCCCACCCGGTACGCCTTGGGCGGGGGCCGGCAATCAAGCTGGTGACCCGGTCCGGGAAGAAGGAGACGACCGCGACGGTCGCCATCGAGGACTGGCCAGACCGGCTGATGCAGCTCATCGGCACGGGAGCGGTGAACCTGAACGTGATCGCGCCCGGCTTCGAATGGCACGCACGGCGCACGCGGGACGGCAAGTGGCTCCTGAGCAAGGGGCGGCCATCGCTCGAACGGGAGCGCCCGGAAGAGCTGGCCCCGCACGACCGCCTGCGCGGGCGGGCGCTTTCGGAGACGAACCCCCAGGTGCAGGCGCTGTTCATCGAGACGGGGCTCTTCGGGAAGAGCGGCGTGTTGCTGGGAGACGCAGCGGCCAAGCATCGCCAGGTCCAGCACTACCTGGAACTCCTCCGGCCGAT
The DNA here is from genome assembly GCA_023382755.1 of Dehalococcoidia bacterium. Classification (GTDB taxonomy): domain Bacteria; phylum Chloroflexota; class Dehalococcoidia; order Tepidiformales; family Tepidiformaceae; genus Amarobacter. Next base: position 1,997 of record JAHDWR010000087.1, on the reverse strand, counting down.
GCGAGTCTGGCAGCGCGGCCAGGCGGTGCGGGTGGTGGATGCGGGCTGCGGGAAGGCCTACCTGAGCCTCGCGCTGTACCTCTGGGGCGAACTGCGGCGCACCCCGATAGAGCTCACCGGTGTGGAAGCGAACACGGAGATCGTGGGGCCGGTCGAAGCGAGCGCGCGGCGGCTGGGGTACGAACGGGCGACCTTCAGGCCTCAGCCCATCCGCGAGTTCACGGCGGAGTGGCGCGAGCCGGTGGACCTGCTGGTGAGCCTCCACGCCTGCGACATCGCGACCGACGAGGCGCTGGCGGCCGGCGTGCGGCTGGGCGCCGAAGCCATCGTGCTGGTGCCGTGCTGCCACCAGGAGCTGGCGGACCAGGTGGAAGCGAACATGAAGGCGGGTTCGCTGCCGGCGGCCGAGACCTGGGGGGCAGTGCTCAACAGCGGGCTCCAGCGTCACCGGCTGGCCGATATCGTGACCGACAGCCTGCGGGCCGCGGCGCTCGAGGCGCTTGGCTACAGCGTGGACGTTGTGGAATTCGTTTCGCCCGAGGCGACCGCGCGCAACCTGATGCTCCGGGCGGAACGCCGGGCGCCGGGTGAGGCGCAGGCACAGGCTGCCGCGCGCGCCTACGAACGGTACACGGCCCTGGCCCGCGCATGGGCCGTCCGGCCGGCGCTGGAGGCGCTCCTCGGCGACCTCTGGCCGCCCCGAGGACAGGAAGCCACCCCGGCCGGGCAAGGGGCCACCGGGCGGTGAACGTCTATCAGTCTGTGATGGGGCTGGTGGGGAACACGCCGCTGGTGGAGCTGCGGTCGCTCTCACCGAGCCCGGATGTGCGCATCTTCGCGAAGCTGGAGGGGCAGAACCCCACCGGGAGCATCAAGGACCGGATCGTGCTGCGGATCCTGCAGGAGGCGCGGGCATCGGGGGCCCTCGAACCGGGACAGCGGATCGTCGAGGCCTCGACGGGGAACACCGGCGTGGCGCTCGCGCTGTTCGGGCGGATGCTGGGGCACCCGGTGGACGTGTGCGTGCCAGACAGCGTGTACCCGGAGATCGAGCAACTCTTGCTGGCGTATGGGGCACGGGTGCACCGGGTGCCGCGTCAGGCCGGCATCAAGACGGCCCGCGAGGTCGCCCTGGTGGTGGCGAGGGAGGAAGGCGCCTACTACCTGGGGCAGTTCGACAGCCCCTCCAACGCCCGCGCGCACTACGAGACGACGGCCCCCGAGATCCTCGCGGACCTCGACGGCGCGGGGACCGTGGATGTGTTCGTCGCGGGCATGGGCACGGGCGGGACGATCAGCGGAGTGGGCCGCCGCCTGAAGGAAGCAAACCCATCGTGCCACGTGTTCGGGGTGGAGCCGCGGCTTGGGGTACACGTGCAGGGGTTGAAATCGCTCGACGACGGGTTCATCCCGCCGGTGCTCGACGAATCGGTGCTGGACGGGAAGATCATCGTGGGAAACCGCCACGCTTTTTCGCACGCGCGCAGGGCGATGCTTGCGGAGGGCATCTTCGGGGGCATCAGCAGCGGGGCCGTGCTCCATGCGGCGCTGCGGGCCGCGACCCGGATCGAGCGCGGGAATATCGTGGCCATCTTCGCCGACGGAGGCTGGAAGTACCTGGGCACGGACCTCTGGCAGTCGGACGACCTGGACGACACCGATGTCGAAGCGCACGAAGACCCGCTCGACGACATCCTGTGGTGGTAGCGGCGGGCAGCCGCGGGGCATAATCCGCGCATTCACAAAGACAGGCGGTGGCGGTGCGATGCCGGAATTCAGCTCGGACGGCGTTTCCATCAATTACATCGACGAAGGCCAGGGGCCGCCAATCGTCCTGGTGCACGGTTTCGCGAGCAGCCTCCACGGGAACTGGCGGGCAACCGGGATTGCGGATGCGCTGGTGACGTCGGGCAGGCGGGTGGTGGCGCTCGATTGCCGGGGCCACGGCCGCAGCGGCAAGCCTCACGACCCGGAGGCCTACGGGGGGACGAAGATGG
>JAHDWR010000086.1 GCA_023382755.1 Dehalococcoidia bacterium | reverse complement strand
GCCGTCGGGTTCGCGCCCACCACCGGCCACCAGTAGTGGATCCCGGCGAACAGGAACAGCCCGTAGCCCAGGTAGTGCAGCCACTCGTTTTCGAGTGAGACCCGGAACGCCGGCGTGATGTACCACGCGATCGGCACGGCGGCGAAGAGCGCCAGCCCCACCACCGGGTTCGTGAACCCCCGGAACGGCCTCGAATGCAACACCGGGTAGATGAGCCGCTCGCGCCGCCCCGCGCCCGCGCTCACCAGGAACAGCGTCATCGGCGCGCCAAGGAGCAGCAGCGGCGGCGCGATCGTCACCAGGATGAAGTGCTGGATCATGTGCACGAACAGGAACACCCGGCTGTACGCCGCCAGCGGCCCGAAGACCGTCAGCACCACCAGCGCAATCCCGCCCATGAACACCCACATGCGCCACGCCGGAAACAGCCGCCCCCGGCCGGTCGCCCGGGCCTTGCGCCACATCAGGAAGTACGCCGCCGCGATCGAAAGCAGGAAGTACACCGGCAGCGGCTCGATCGCCACCGTGAACAGCGCATCCGGGAACTCTGGCGGCGGTACGTTCGCAATCGTACACACGAAGATGAAGCCCACACCGCCCGTCGCGGCCCCGCTCCGCAACAGCAAAGTGAACAGCGCCGCCCCGGCCAGCCCAATCAGCCACCAGAACCCGAACATCCGCGGAGTGATCGCCGCCATGCGCATCACTCCCAGTGTCGGAGACCCGCGTGCCCTGCGGCAACCGGCGCCCGGACGGGACCACCGAGCCCCGACCGCGGACCATCGGGAGCGTGGCGGGTGCCCCCTCCAACGGCCATCGGCCTTCGCTATCGGCCAACCGCTACTCCCGCGGGTTCGCCTCGAAGAACGCCCACGCGATCTCCGTCGCCGAAATCTCCTGTGTCGTTGCCCCCAGCCGCTCCACCTCCACCGCCCCCGGCCAGGTGTGGCCTCCGCCCTTCACCACGTAGTGCCCGGTCGGCGCGTCGCACCCCTGGTATTCGCGGAACACGACCGACTCGCCCACCGCCTCCTCCCGCGGTTCACCTTCGCACCCGTTGAACTCCGCCCACGCCTCCATCAGGGCGGGCACCCCGGCGAAACGGCCACCGGTTGGAGCGACGATCCCGGGCTCGTACGGCACCACCCGGTCATCGGTCCCGTGGAACTCGACGAATGGCACGGGCTCGCCGCAAAGGTCCCCCGGCGCGGTCATCCCCGCGATCGGCGCCACCGCCGCCACCAGGTCGCCTGCGAAGCACGCCAGGGCCGCCGACATGAAGCCGCCGTTCGAGATGCCGGTCGCGTACACCCGGTCCCGGTCGACGCATGCGAACTCCGCAATCCCCTCTACCAGGTCGCGCGTGAAGGTGATGTCGTTCACCCCCGGGGTCAGCAGCCACGACCGGTTGATGCCGTCCGGGCTCGCCACCAGGAATCCTTCGCGCCCGGCCACCGGGACCAGCCCCGAGTAGAACTCCGACTCGACCCCGTTACTCCCCAGCCCGTGGAAGTTCAACACGAGCGCTAACTCGCGCGTCCCGTCGTACGACCCTGGCACGTGGAGCCGGAACGTCCGCTCCCGGCCCCCGGAGGCGATCGTCCCCGCGCTGCTTTGCCCCGGCGGGAAGGCCGCGGCCGGGCCCAGGGAGCACGGCCGTCCGGTGGGGCCCTGCGTCCCCCCGGGCGTGGGCGCCAGGTCCGGTGAGGTGGTCCCGGTTGCCCCTGGACGCTCCGTCCCGGCTGGCGCGACCGTGGTCGCGGGCTCCGTCACGCGGTCCGCGCGCCGCTCGCAGCCAGTGGCGAAGATCGCCAGCGCCAGCGCGCCAAGGAGTGCGGCTCGCCTGATCACCGCGCCATCCTACCGCTACGCGGCCACGGCTCGCCTGCGCGTCCTCCTCCCGGTTGCCGGGCCACCTGCGCGCGGGGAAACTACGGGCGCCGAAGGAGACACCCATGGATCCCGTTGTCCTCTACGAAGAGCGAGACTCGCTCGCCATCATCACCATTAACCGCCCGGAAAAGCTCAACACCCTCAACGAAGCCGTCATCCAGGGCATCGCCGACGCCATCGATGCCGCCACCGCCTCGCCCGCTGTCTCGGCCATCATCCTCCGCGGCGCCGGCCGGACGTTCACGGCCGGATACGACCTCAACCCCGGCGACAGCCGCACGCCGTGGGCCCGCCGCTTTGGCGCGAAGGAGGTCGATGCGCGACCCGGTGCCTGGGACCCCGTCCGCGATTACCAGTTCATGGGCTACAACATGAAGCGCTTCATGAAGCTCTGGGAGTGTCCCAAGCCGGTCATCGCCCAGATGCACGGCTACGCCCTCGGGGGCGGCACCGACCTGCTGCTCTGCGCCGACCTGATCTTCATGGCCGAAGACGCCATCATCGGTTACCCGCCTTCCCGCGTGTACGGCACCCCGACGACGATGATGTGGGTCTACCGCCTGGGGCTCGAGCACGCGAAGCAGTTCCTGCTCTCGGGCGACCAGGTGGATGCCCCGACCGCCCTCCGTATCGGCCTTGTCTCGAAGGTCTTCCCCCTCGACCGGCTGGCCGAGGAGACCGAAGCCTACGCGAAGCGGTTCAAGCACATCCCGGCGAACCAGCTCGCGCTCAACAAGCTGCTCATCAACCAGGCGTACGAAAACATGGGCCTCCGCACCACCCAGATGTTCGGGACCTTCTTCGATGGCGTCACTCGCCACACGGAGGAGGCCCTCCGCTGGGCCGAGGACTTCCGCAAGATCGGCTTCCGGGAGACCATCAGCCGCCGGGATGCGCCCTTCGGTGACTATGGCGAGCGCCGGCGTTGAGTACAGGCCCTGCCTGACTGATCGCCGGGGCCAGTTTAGTCCGCGAACCGCACCACCGGGCTCGTCCGCCCCCAGAGGTCCTCAAGCCGGTAATACTGCCGCTGCTCCGGCGAAAAGATGTGCACGATGATGTCGCCGAAGTCCAGCAGCATCCAGCCGCTGTCCGGCGTGCCTTCCTTGTGCCGCAGGTCGATGCCCTCCGGGCCCAGGTCGCTCTCCAGGTACTCCGCGAGCGCGTTAAACTGCAGTGGTGATTGCGCCGTCGCAATGACAAAGTAGTCAGTGAAGGTCGCGTTCTTCGAGATGTCGATCAGGGCGATGTCAAGCGCCTTCCGGTCCGAGAGGACATCGACGGCCCGCTGCGCCAGGGTTTCCGAATCCAGAATGCGCTCTCCTTGCCCGCACCAAGCCGGGCGAAAGGAATGGTACCACAGGCAATGAAGCGCCTTCGCGTCGTCGTCGGCATGTCTGGCGGAGTCGACAGTTCGGTCGCCGCCGCGCTCCTCCACGAGCAGGGCCACGAGGTCATCGGTGTCACCATGCGCCTCTGGACCGAAGCGCGCCCCGAGGAGTTCAGCGGCCACCAGCAGTGCTGCAGCGTGGAGGACATCGACGATGCCCGTCGCGTGGCCGGCCAGCTCGGCATCCGCCACTACGTCATGAACTTCGAACAGGAATTCCGCCAGCACGTCGTCGAACCCTTCGTCGCCGAATACGCCGCCGGCCGCACCCCCAACCCGTGCGTCCGCTGCAACGAACACATCAAGTACCGCGCCCTCCTGGACCGCCTCCCCGCTCTCGACGCCGAATATGTCGCCACCGGCCACTACGCCCGGGTCGAAACGGCGGATGGCCGCCACCGCCTTCTTCGTGGCGTCGACCCCGCCAGGGACCAGTCTTACGTGCTCTACATGCTTGGCCAGGACCAGCTCGCCCGCCTCTTGCTGCCCATCGGCGGCCTGACCAAGGACGAGGTGCGCGCCCACGCCCGCCGCCTCGGCCTGGATGTCGCCGCCAAGCCCGATAGCGTCGAGATCTGCTTCGTCCCCGGCAACGACTACCGCGCCTTCGTCGAGCAACGCGTTCCGATGGCGCCCGGCGAGCTGCGCGATGCCTCGGGGGCGGTCCTCGGCGAACACCGCGGCGTCGCCGCCTACACCCTCGGCCAGCGCAAGGGCCTCGGCGTCGCCCTCGGCGAACCACGGTTCGTCACCGGGATCGACGTGCAGCGCAACATCGTCACCATCGGCCCCGAGGACGACCTCTTCGCCGACGCCGCCGAAGTCGCGGAAGTCACCTGGGTAGCCGGGGCGGCGCCCGCGCCCGGCACCCTGGTGCAGGCGAAGGCCCGCTACAAGGCCGAACCTGCCCCGGCCACGCTGGTCACGTTGGACGGCGCCCGCGCCGTGATCCGCTTCGAGCGCCGCCAGCGCGCGCTCACCCCTGGCCAGGCCATCGCGTTCTACGACGGCGACGAAGTGCTTGGCGGCGGGACGATCGAGCGCCCCCTCCGCCACTAGCGCCGGGCTCCGGCCCGGGCTGTCGCCGGCACGCCCGGCCCGAAGGAACCCGCCGGGACCGCATTCAGCAGAGCTCCAGGGCGATGAAATGTGCCCACTGAGTGGTTGAAATTTTACCACTAAGTGGTAAAATTTCAACCATGTGGAGGCGAAACGCCGAGAGTGCCGTCCGGGCCGCCCTCGAAGACACGCGCGTCGTCTTTCTCGCCGGGCCGCGCCAGTGCGGGAAATCCACTCTCGCCCAGGCCATCGCCGCAACGCTGGGCGGCCGCTACCTCACCCTCGACGATGCAGCCGTCTTCGACCAGGCCCGCGCCGACCCGAATGCTTTCGTCGCACAGTCCCGGGACCAGCGCCTCATCATCGATGAAGCACAGCGCCTTCCCGAACTCTTCCACGCCATCAAGCGCAACGTCGATGCCGACCCCCGCCCTGGCCGCTTCCTCCTCACCGGATCGGCCAACTTCCTCGTCCTCCCCCGCGTTTCCGAGTCCCTCGCCGGCCGGGTCGAAGTCATCTCGCTCGCCACCCTCTCCCAGGGCGAGCTCGAAGGCGTCCGCGAGGGTTTCGTCGACGCTCTTTTCGGCCCCGACGACCCGGCCCTCCCGCCCTCTCCCCTGCACCGGGACGACTACATCCGGCGCGCCATCACCGGGGGGTACCCCGAAGTCCTCGGCCGATCGGGGCCGGCCCGTCGTGCCCGCTGGTTTGGCTCCTACCTCACCACCCTCATCCAGCGGGACCTGCGGGATGTCGCTGCCATCGATCACACGGCCGCCATCCCCGCCCTCCTCCGCCTGCTCGCCGCCCGCACCGCCGGCCTCGCCAACGTCCTGGATATCTCCCGCGAACTGCGGCTGCCCAACACCACCCTCACCCGTTACCTGGGCATCCTTGAAGCCCTCTACCTGCTCGAGCCGCTCCGCCCCTGGTCGCCCAACCTCAACACGCGCCTCACGCGCAGCCCCAAGCTCTTCCTCACCGATACTGGCCTGTCCGCCTACCTCACCGCCGCCACCGAAGAACGTGCCGCGCGCTTTCCAGAGGTTTCCGGCCCGCTGCTTGAGGCTTTCGCCCTTGGCGAGGTCCGCCGCCAGGCCGCCTGGAGCGACAGCCAGCCAACGCCCTGGTTCTTCCGCACGCACGCCGGGGTCGAAGTCGACATCGTCCTCGAACAGCTGGACGGCCGGGTCGCCGCCATCGAGGTCAAAGCTGCCGCCCGCCTCGATCAGCGCGACACGCGCGGGCTCGAATTTCTCCGCGAGAAGCTCAAGGCTCGCTTCGTCCGTGGGGTCGTCCTCTACACCGGGGAACAGGTGCTACCCGCGGGCGATCGAATCTGGGCGATGCCCATCGACGCCCTCTGGCGCTGGCAGGCAGTCGTGTAATTTTCCCATTCAGTGGGAATATTTTGACCACTCAGTGGGAAAATTGCACGGCGGGCGTTTTCCAAAACCTCGTGAAACGGGGTGCCGTCAGCCCCGGCTCCGTCCCCCGCCCGTGGCCCGGTCTCACTCCACCGGGAACGCCCAGGCCACTTCGCGCTCCGCACCCGCGACCACCAGCCGCACCGCGCCGGTCTCATACACTGGCTCGCGCTTTTTCGTCGCCTTCCGTTCCGCCAGGTATCCGGAAAGCGCCACCCCGGCGCCCTCACCCACGAAGTGCACCTTCCCGCAGCAGCAATGCTCGAACCCCGGCGCCCCGTCCTCGCCGGGTCGGGCAGTCGGCACGCATGGACACCCGCAGGTGTATGTCACTCCCTCACCCTCATCGGTCGCGATCACCCGAAAGTCTGGAACTGCCATCCCGTGCACCTCATAGCGTTTGGCGGTAGCGTACCCGAGCGGCACGCCCCGCGCCCGGAGGACCCATGGGACCACGCTACTCCATCCGGCCCGCCCAGAAAGACGAGCTCGACGCACTCTACGCAATCCACCGCGCCGCCATGGAAACCTACGTCAGCCAGACATGGGGCTCCTGGAACGACGCCTTCCAGCGCGACTTCTTTGGCAACCACTGGCCCGACCTTCGCCTCGCCATCGATGTCGACGGAACGCTCGGCGGGTTTCTGGACCTCGACGAGTCCCCCGAACGCATCCGCGTCGAAAACCTGGAGCTCGCGCCGGCCCACCAGGGGCGCGGGATCGGCTCGGCCATCCTCCTTTCGGTCCAGCAGCGCGCCGCCCTACACAAGCTGCCCGTCGCCCTCCAGGTCCTTAAGGTGAACCCGGCCCGCCGCCTCTACGAACGCCTGGGCTTCCACGAGACCGGCGAGACCGAGACCCACTTCGAGATGGCATGGAGCGACGCGCCATGACGCTCCCGCTCGCCGAACGCCCCCTCACCGCCTTCCTCGACGGCGAGGACAGCCCCGACATCCCCAACCCTATCCATTCCTCCGCCGTCGCCGCGCAGTACGGCTTCCGGGCTGCCCTGGTCGGCGGCGTCACGGTCTACGGCTGGCTCACCCCCGTCGTCCTCGATGTCCTCGGCGAACGCTGGCTCTCCGACGGCTGGGCCGATGTCCGCTTCCGCAAGCCGGTCTATCCCGGTGACGCCCTCACCGCCCGATGCGAGCTGGGCGCCGACGGAGCCGCCCGTGTCGCGATGCTCAACGCGGAGGGCGTCGCCTGCATCGAAGGCCAGGCCGGCAACGGGACTGCAGCCTGGATCGCGGGTTTCCACAACCCCGCCCGCCGTACCGCCGAAGATCGCCCCCCAGAGCTCCCCCGGCTCACCCTGGACACCGCGCCGAACGGCCAGGACCTTCGCCCCATGCTCGTATCCTGGAGCGTCGACGACGCCCGTACGTGGGCCCTCGAGAAGCAGCGCGACGGCTCCGATCGCTGGACGGGCGAATCCGCCCTGGTGCACCCGAGCTGGACAGCTGCCCGCATGACGCCCCTCCTCCACCACTCGTTCGATTACGGCCCCTCCATCCACACGCGCAGCCAGATCCAGCACCTCGCCCCCGCGCCTGCCGGCCAGGCATTCACCGTCGCCGGCCATTTCATCCAGGCTTACGAAGAAAAGGGCCACCACTACGCCCGGCTCGACGGTGTCCTCATCAGCGAAGAGGGACAGGAACTGGCCCGCATGCGCCACACCACCATCTTCCGTATCCGCCCGCCGCGCGACGCCTGACCGCACTCATGCCGGTCGCCGGTCCACATGTTCCCGCGCGAAGATCTGCGCCAGAGGCCCCCGCGGCACACTGACCAGCAAAGCTCCGGGATCGACCGCGAACGTCATCGGCGTCGTGCCCACGTAGTCGCCGTCCAGCTGCACCGCCAGGCCGGCCGTCTCGACCGTCAGCTCCGGCGTCCGCAGGTGCACGATCCGCGGGTCCTCGCGCTTCCCCAGCGCCACCTTGCGCGCCAGCCGCAACGTCTCCCCAAACCCGTGCGGGCAGAACGCGATCACATCCAGCTGGCCATCGTCGATGACCGCGCCCGGCGTCAGGTGCACCTTCCCGCCATACAATCGCGTGTTCCCGAGCACCATCCATGCGAGGTCGTCCTCGAATGCCGCCACCGGCGTCGTCCAGCGCGAGCGCCGCGGACGCAGCCCGGGCGCCATCCAGGCCGCCTGCAGCATGTACGCGATGTCGCCCGTCGCCCGCTTCAGCCTGGGGTTCACGTGCGAGGCGATCTCCGCGTCCCAGCCAACCCCGGCCATCAGCAAAAAGCAGTGCTCGCCCGCCCTCCCCAGGTCCATGTGCACGCTCTGGCCGTCAAGGTGCGCATCGATCGCCGCCCGGATCCCCGTCGGGATGCCCGCCTCCCGCGCCCAGATGTTCACCGTCCCCGCGGGTACCGCCGCCAGGGCGGTCTCCGTCCCGGCCAGTCCCAGCGCCACATCCCGCACCGACCCGTCGCCGCCAACCACGAACAGAATGTCATCGCCGCGCTCAGCCGCCTCGCGCGCCTTCACTGTCGCATCGGCCCCCGACGAGGGCAGCACCAGCCGTGCCTCGACGCCCCTACGCGCCAGGTAGCCCGTGATGCGCGTGCCGTCGAAATCCTTCGCGACGCCCCGCGCGGCCAGGTTCACCAGCACCGTCCCGCGGCGCAGACGTGTCATTGCGGGCACCTTCGAGCCAAACGTACCATACCCCCACATTCTCCCCCGGAGTCCTTTTTGCTTCCCATCAAGCGCGTCGACCACATCAGCATGGCCGCGCCGGGCTGGAAGGCGCAGGCTGAAAAGCTGGAACGCCTGCTCGGCTTCAAGTTCCTTCACTCGTGGGAGGCCGGCCCCAACTCCGATTTCGACGGCTGCGTCTCCCAGGTCCGTGGCACCGGAATCGAGTTCGAATTCATCTCCCCGGCTGGCCAAAACTCATTCGTCCAGAAGTTCCTCGACCAGCAGGGGCCCGGCCTCCACCACATCACCGTCGAAGTCCACGACATCCACGAGGCCGCCGCCGAACTCGAACGCCTCGGCATGAAGCCCTTCGGCGGCATCGTCGACGACGGCATGTGGAACCTCACCTACATTCACCCAAAAGATAGCGGCGGCATCCTCTGGCAGTTGTTCGTCGCCCACCGCTCCCCGGGCGAGTTCGACCGCACCGCCGGCGGTGGCGCCGTCAACCTCCAGCGCGTCGACCACGTCTCGATGGCCGTGCCCGACCTCGAACGCCAGATCGAATGGCAACAGCGCGTCTTCGGTGGCGAAGTCGAGGGCCGCTGGACCGAAGAGTGGCTCGGCTACCACGGCGCCATCATGTCCATCCCCGGCAGCCTCCTGAAGTTCGAAATGATCCAGCCCGCCCGGCCCGATAGCTTCGTCCAGAAGTTCATCGATACCCACCGCGCCGGCATGCACCACATCTGCTGCGAAGTCGCCTCGGTCGAAGAAGCCTGCGAAGGTCTCCGCGCCAACGGCATCGAACCCTTCGGCGGCATCGTCGACGAAGGCTGGAAGAAGCACACCTTCCTCCACCCGAAGGACAGCGGCGGCGTCCTCTTCCAGCTCTTCGAAGAGCCCCACGCGGCAAAGTAACCCAATCGCTTGCATCACGGCGTAGAATCAGTCCAGCGTCGCGAGCGTGCTGGACGGTCCGGTCGCGCGAGAAAGTCCGGGTTCACGATGGCGACCCGCCCCATTAGGGTGCCAGTAGGCCTTGTCCGCTCGATGGACGGCCCAGCCGTCCCGGCGCGTGCGCGTGCGCGCGGCACTCGCTTTGTCGGCCGTGAACCCGAGTTCGCCTCCCTCGCCGGCCCGTTACAGGCCGCCGAACGGGGCGAACCCGGCGTGGTGCTGCTGAGCGGCGAGCCCGGTATCGGCAAGTCCCGCCTCTTGCGGGAATTCTCCGCCCGGGCCCTCGCGGACGGCTGGCTCGTGCTCTCCGGGCGCGCCTACGACACCGAGGGCATGCCCCCGTACCTGCCCTTCGTCGACGTCCTCCGCCAGTACGTCCACGCCTCATCGGACGAGGAGCTTCAGCCCATCGTCTCCGCCGCGCCGGAAATCACCATGCTCCTCCCCGAGGTTGCCGCCCGCCTCGGCCCGGTCTCGCCGCCTCTGCCTGGCCCCGAGTCCGAACGCTATGCCCTCTTCCAGGCGGTCTCCAGCTTCCTCGCCCACGCAGCCAATTCTACCGAGGCCCGCGGGCTGCTCATCTGCCTCGACGACCTCCACTGGGCCGATCGCTCCACCCTTTTGCTGTTCCAGCACCTCGCCCGGAATATGGCGGCTGCCCGCCTCTGCCTCGTTGGGACCTACCGCACCGTCGGTATCGACGCCGGCCACCCCCTGTTCCCCATCCTCGCCGACCTCACGCGCGAGCGCCTCTGCGAAGCCATCAGCCTCGCGCCCCTCTCCCCGGAAGAGGCGGAAGCCCTCGTAGCCACACTAACCAGCCGGAACACAATCTCTTCGGCGCTCATCGAGTCGATCCACAACCGCACGAAGGGCAACCCGTTCTTCATCGAGGAGGTCGTCCGGCACCTTCAGGGCGAAGGCCGCGACCTCGACGACCCTGCGCTCGCATCGAGCGGATGGGGCATACCGGAAGGTGTGCGCCAGGTCATCGGCAGCCGCATCGCCCGCCTCAGCCACGACGACCGCAGGCTCCTGCAGGCCGCGGCGATCCTTGGCGACGAGTTCGGCCAGATGTTCCCGGTCATCGCGCGCATGCTCGATGTCGACGTTTCGGGACTCGCGGAAACCGTCGAGGAAGCAGTCAGCGCGGGAATGCTTCGCGAAGACGGCGAGAGCTACCGGTTCGCCCACGCCCTCATCCGCGATGCCCTGCTGGATGAGCTGCCCCTCCCCCGGCGGCAGCGCCTCCACCTGGCTGCCGCGCGCGCGACCGAAGAGGCCTACGCGCGCAACCTCGATCCGTGGCTTTCGGCCATGGCCGCGCACTACCGCATGGCCGGCCCGTTCGCCGATGGCGAAAAGGCCATCGATTACTCGATTCGCGCGGGCGAGGCCGCACGCCAGGCATTCGCCTACGAGGAAGCCCAGGCGCACTGGGAGGCCGCCCTTGGGCTGATGGAGCAACAAGCTTCGGAGAGCCTTTCCTCCGGCGAATCCGCCGAACTCCGCGCCCGCCTCTTGGAGCGCCTCGGCGACCTTATGTATGTCACCGATTGGCAGAATGGCATCAGCTACCTGGAGCGGGCTTTGCGCTCTTTCGAAAACCTCGGCGACACGCAGGAATCCGCCAGGCTTCACTCGAAGCTCGGCCGCAGCCTCTCCACCTTCGGGCAGAGCCTGGACATCGACCGCGCCTTGGAGCACTACCGGGCCGCCGAGCCCATCCTGAGAGCGGGGCCAGAACAGCTCGCGCTGGGACACGTCCACCTGGGGATGGCGACCGCAGCCTTCATGTCGCTACGCACTGCAGACGGCATGGCCCATTCGGCATCGGCGATGACCATTGCTGAGGGTCTGGGAAGCGATGGGCTCTGGGCCAGTGCCGCGAGTCTTCACGGCGTGCTAATGATGGCTTGCGGTGAGATGGCCGAGGGCCAGGCACTGATGCAACAAGCACACGAAAGGGCTGACCGCCAGAACAGTACGGCAACGTTCTTCGCGGCATGGCTCCGCGCCGACATCGTCGGGCTCGTGTTAGGGGACGCCGTTGACGCGCTGGAGTGGATGACACGCGAACTCGCGAGCCCGCAGCTCGCCAACGCACCGCACCAAAGGCGCGTGGCGTACGCCGAACTGGGCTGCGACTTGGCGCTGCTGGGACGGCTCGCCGAGGCTCGCCAGGTGCTGCCTTATGCCAACCCGGATTGGCCACTCGATGCAGCGATCGAGGCGAGAGACAACTGGGAAGTCGCCGAGTCTCGATTCGCTGAAGAGCAGGAGAAGTTCAGAAAGCGCGGCGACCGCTGGAACGAGTGGCGCTGCTGCTTGTGGCAAGCCCAGGCCTGTCGAGCTGGGCGCAAGTATGCCCAGGCGGCCGACCTGCTGACGGCGGGACTGGCTGCGGTCGCTTTGGCGCCTTTTGTGCCCATGGAGGTAGCTATGCGCGCGGAACTGGCCATCCTTTGCGCCGAGAGTGGCCGCGCCGACGAAGCGGAGCTCCACCTTGCCCGCTGCCGCGAAGTCATCATTCATGACGAGGACTGGCACGGCCTCGCCGGCCGGGTGGCGCTCGCCCAGGCGGCCACCTCTGGACTCGCTGGATGTGTGGAAGTGGCTGAGGCCCATTTCTCCCGCGCACTCGCGACCTTCCAGCGCTACTCCCTCCCCTGGGACGAGGCCGAGACCTGCACCATCCGCGGCCAGGTCCTCGCCCGGGCTGGCCGAAGCTACCGCTACGCTGCCCTGGAGAGCTTCGAGCGGGCCGCCAGGATCTACTCCTCCCATGGGGCATCCCAGCCCTGGATCGACCACGTCCTGACCATCCAGCGGCGCGCCATCGGCAGCAGGGCCGGTTCGGCGCCCGTGTACCCAGACAACCTCACCGAACGCGAGGTCGAGGTCCTTCGCCTCCTCGCCTCCGGCCTGAGCAGCAAAGATATCGGCGAGGCACTTGTGCTCAGCGTGCGTACCGTCGAACGGCACATCGCCAACCTTTACCTCAAGACCAACACGCACGGCCGCGCCCAGGCGACCGCTTACGCTCTCTCCCACGGCCTCGGCCCGCAGACGCGCTGACTCCCTCCCAATACGGCCCTCTCAGACACGCCGCGGGTTCGCGCTTCCCTGGAGACCTGCGTAGTCCGTGCCATTCTCCCACCGTCCTACTTTCGCGGCACCGAGAAGTTACGCAGTTCCACGGAAGCGGCCGCATCTCCGCGCGCCGAGGATGGGCTGTGCCGGCGGACTCGCCGGACGCCCAACCGCCCAGGGGCTAAGGCACCCGGCGGGTCACCCGGCCAGCGCAACAAGGAGATTCAGATGAACGCTCACGCCGTATCCACCCAGGTCCTGTCCGGCACCTTCAAGCACGGTGCCGGGCGCATCATCCTCCTCGCC
>JAHDWR010000085.1 GCA_023382755.1 Dehalococcoidia bacterium | reverse complement strand
GCCGACTTCATCGGGCTGGTGTTCGCGGAATCGAGGCGGCGCGTGACACCGCAGGAGTGCTACGACATCGTCGAAGCCATCAAGAATGGTCGCGCACAGGGCCGGGAGGCGAGCTTCGACGGCCCGGTGCGGGGAGAGGTCTCCGCTCGCAGCTGGTTCGGAGCCTGGGCCGACGCTATCGAGCAATCGGCAGCGCGCTGGCGGCCGCTGATCGTGGGGGTCTTCGCGGGGATGAGCGTCGCTGAAGTGAATGACATCGCCGACGCGGCCGGCCTGGACCTGGTGCAGCTCTCGGGGGGCGAGGACGACGATTTCGTGCGGCAAGTCGCCCGGCCGGTAATACGGGTCGTACACGTGCGCGAGGGTATGGAGGCCGGGGATGCCGAGGAGCGGTTCGCGCCGGGCGTCTCCGCGGGGCTGATGCTCGACGCCGGTCCGAAGGGCGCGCATGGCGGCACGGGGCAGTCGTTCGACTGGAGTGTGGCGGCGGCGATCGCGCCGCGGACGCCGTTCCTGCTGGCCGGCGGGCTGACCCCGGGGAACGTCGCCGAAGCGATAACGAGCTGCGGACCGTGGGGCGTTGATGTTTCGACCGGGGTCGAGACGGATAGCAACAAGGACATCGAAAAGATCCGCGCGTTCATCCGCGCGGCGAAGGGGGTACGGGTTGGGCGCTGAGACACCACTATCGCCGCGGTTCGGCGAGTTCGGCGGGCGGTACATCCCGGAGACGCTCGTTGGGGCGCACGAAGACCTCGAGCGAGCCTACAACGAAGCGCGGACCGACCCCTCGTTCCAGGCCGAACTCGATGAGCTGCTCAAGCATTACGTGGGGCGGGCAACTCCGCTGTACTTCGCGGAGCACCTGACCCGCGAATGCGGCGGAGCGCGCATCTGGCTCAAGCGGGAAGACCTGGCCCACACCGGCGCCCACAAGATCAACAACGCGCTTGGCCAGGCTCTCCTGGCGAAGCGGCTCGGGAAGCCGCGGATCATCGCCGAAACGGGGGCGGGCCAGCACGGGGTCGCGACGGCGACGGTCTGCGCGATGCTCGACCTGGAGTGCGTGGTCTACATGGGCAGCGAGGACATCAAGCGGCAGTCGCTGAACGCCTTCCGGATGAAGATGCTCGGTGCCGAGCTGGTCCCGGTGGAATCTGGCAGCAAGACGCTGAAAGACGCGATCAACGAGGCGATGCGCGACTGGGTGACCAACGTTGAGACCACGCACTACATCATCGGGTCCGCGATCGGACCTCACCCGTTCCCGACGATCGTGCGCGACTTCCAATCGGTGATCGGCAAGGAGGCGCGCGCGCAGATGCTGGAGCAGGCAGGGAAGCTGGCGGATGTCGCCATTGCCTGCGTCGGCGGGGGCAGCAACGCGATCGGACTGTTCCACCCCCTTTTGGACGACCCCACGCGGCTCATCGGCGTGGAGGCGGGGGGCGACGGCGTCGGGACGGGCAAGCATTCCGCCACGCTGGTGGCCGGAAGGCCGGGCGTCCTCCACGGCACGAAGACCTACCTGCTCCAGGACGCCGACGGCCAGATCCTCGAGACGCACAGCATCTCGGCCGGGCTCGACTACCCGGGAGTGGGGCCGGAGCACTCGTGGCTGAAGACCAGCGAGCGCGCCGAGTACGTGGCTGTGGACGACAAGCAAGCGCTCGAGGGGTTCAAGGCGCTGACGCGGACCGAGGGGATCATCCCGGCACTGGAGCCCTCGCATGCGATCTTCCATGCCATGCGCGTGGCGCGGGAACTGGGGCCCGACAAGGACATCCTGATCGGGCTGAGCGGGCGCGGCGACAAGGACATGCACACCGTTGCGGCGGCACTCGGGGTGACGCTCTGAGGGAAGCTGCCGGGCCGCGTTTGTACCCCTGGGGCCTGCGCGAGGTGCTGGTGGGCATCGGGGGCTTTCTCGGCGTGCTCATCGCGGTGAACGTGGTAATCATTGCCGTGATGCTCGCGCGGGGTGATGACTTCGTCCCAAGAGATGCCGGCGACACGTTCGAGAAGGCCGCCGAGGTGGCCCGCTACGCCGACGAACGCCTGGAGGCGGCGGCGAAAGGGACGGCGCTCCCCGACCCGCCGCGGGTCCTTGCGGACCAGGGCAGCCTGCGGGTAAGTCTCATCGCGACGCTCATTTCCCAGGGGGCGTTGTTCGCCATCGTGGGGATCGCCTCGAAGCAGACCTTTCGTGGGCTGGTGGCGGCGCTCGGGCTGGACCGGGTCGGCTGGGCCGGGCTGTGGCTTCCCATCGCGATGGTCGGCGTCGCGTACGTTGGGACGTTCCTGTGGGTGGTGGCGGCTAACGCGACCGGCATTTCGTGGTTGGAGCCGACGAGCACCGTGCCCACTGAGATCACCCGGGACGACCTGACCCTGAGCATTGCGGCGGTGGTGACCGTGGTGGGGGCGCCGCTCTCGGAGGAACTGTTCTTCCGCGGGCTGGTGTTCAGCGGGTTGTTGAAATGGGGGTTCTGGCCGGCGGCCGCCACTTCGGGGCTGATGTTCGCGGCGGTGCACTTCGACCCCGGCAGCATGGTCCCGTTCTTCATGATCGCCGTGCTGCTCAGCTGGGTGTACTACCGTCGCCGGTCGCTGTGGGACGCCATCGTGTTTCACCTCCTGTTCAACCTGATCAGCTTCACGCTGCTGGTGGCGGCGTGAACGCGGCGCCGGGACGGACGTGGCCGTGGGGCGAACTGCATGTGGCCGCCGGGATCTGGCTGGGGATCGCCGCCTATGCAGTCCCGCTCCTGCTCATCGGCGTGACCGCATCCGCCCTGGGTGCCGGCGACGCATTCACCGATGTGGGCGACCCGTTCGACAAAGCGAGCGTGGTCGCGCGGTATGCGGACGAGCGGCTGGCGCGGGCAGCCGCGGGCAATGCCCTGCCCGTGCCGCCGCGGGTCCTTGGAGATGTCGTGACGGCGCGGATCGCGTGGTCGTACGCGATCGTCTCGGCGGGGCTGTTCGGCGGAGCGGCGGTGGTGGCGACCCGGCACCGGCCCCGCGCGTTCGCCGGGGCGACGGGGCTGGGGCGGTTCGATGTCGACCGGCTCTGGTTGCCGGGCGCGGCGGTCGCGGTGCTGTACCTGGCGGCCGGGGCCTATGCGCGGGGCGTGGAGGCCTCGGGTATCGAGGCGCTCATCCCTGATGCGACACGGCTCGATGCGACCCTACGAGACACGCCGGCGCTGGTGTTGTACGGACTGACGACGGTAGTTGCCGCACCCATCGGTGAGGAGTTGTTCTACCGCGGGCTGGTTTTTGGTGGCCTGGCGGAATGGGGCTTCGTGCCGGCGGCGGTGGTTTCGAGCGCGCTCTTCGCGCTGTCGCACCTGGATGCGGGCTCGATCATCCCGTTCACTGCGCTGGGGATGACCATGGCGTGGCTGTACTGGCGGAGCGGTTCATTGTGGGATGCGATTGCGTTCCACGTACTCTTCAACCTCCTGAGCTTCATACTCCTGATTGCGAGGACGTAGACATGTCGAAACGGCTTCGAGACCTGTTCGCGAGCGCGCACGCCGAAGGGCGAAAGCTCTTCGTGCCTTATGTGACGGCGGGGTACCCGCGGCGCGAGGATACCGTCCCGCTGCTCCTGGCGATGGAGGCGGGGGGAGCCGACGTGATCGAGATCGGTGTGCCGTTTTCGGACCCGATGGCAGACGGCGCGACCATCCAGCATGCGAACCAGGTGGCCCTTGAGCAGCATGTCTCGCTGGGCGACTGCTTCGCCTTTGTGCGGGAGGCGCGGGCGCAGGGGCTGAAGGCTCCGGTCGTCTTCATGGGGTACTACAACCCGATCCTGGCGCGGGGGGAGGAGCGGGCGGTGCGCGAGGCGAAGGAGGCAGGCGCGGACGGTTTCATCGTGGTGGACCTGCCCCCCGAGGAGGCCGCCAACTTCCTCGGGGCCTGCCGGACGCACGACATGAGCTTCGTGCCGCTGGTGGCGCCCACTTCCGCGGATGCGCGGATCAGGCTCATCGCGGAAGCGGCCGATGCGTTCCTGTACTGCGTGAGCATGACCGGGACGACCGGCAAAGGGAACGTGCCGCTGGACAACCTGCCGTTCTTCATCGAGCGGATACGGAAGCAGACGACGTTGCCGCTGGCGGTGGGGTTCGGGATCAACACGCGGGCGCAGGCGGAGCGGGTGCGGGAGGTGGCGGATGCGGCTGTGGTGGGCTCTGCTATAATCGCGACGATTGACGCCGCGGAGGAAGACCACCGCGCGCAGAGCGTCAGGGAGTTTGTGGAGGATGTCTCCGGCCGATAGCGGACAGGTGAATGCGGCCCACACGTGGGAGAACGAGCGCCGATGGGCGTGGCGTTGGCCCCTCGTGGGCCGCGCTTATGGGTGTCCGCAGGCCGGGGTCTTTGGGCTCCCGGTTCGCTAAGGGCACAAACTCACACCCGATCGAACCCCCTGGAGGAGGACCTGCGCGTATGCCGGTTCGCGGCGTCCGTGGTGCAACAACCGTCACCCGGAACCAGAAAGAAGAGATCCTCGACGTTACCAAAGAGCTCTTGTCGACGATGCTCGAGGTGAACGACATCAGTACCGACGAGATCGCTTCGGCCTGGATCACGACGACGCCCGACCTGTATGCCGAGTTCCCGGCAGTTGCCGCGCGGCAGATGGGCTGGACACAGGTCCCGCTCATGCAGAGCCACGAGATGTCGGTCCCCGGCATGCTCCCGCTGTGCATCCGCGTCCTTCTCCACTGGAATACGGAGAAGACCCAGAGTGACATCCGGCACGTGTACCTGCGCGAGGCTGCACGCCTCCGCCCCGACCTTGGCTCGAGCACGCACTCGACCGCGCGTTAGTGGAGACGAATTTCCCGTGATTATTGTTGTATCCCCGGAGGCGACTCCGGATGACCTGGACGTAATCGTCGCCCGGATCGAAGAGACCGGCCGGCAGGCCCACCTTTCGGTGGGGACTGAACGGAGCATCATCGGCGTGATTGGACCCGACGACCCGGCACTGCAGGACATCTTCGAATCCCTGCCGCATGTGGAATCGGTCCACCGCGTCACCAAGCCGTACAAGCTCGTGAGCCGGGAGTTCCACCCGGGCAACAGCGTTATCGACGTGGGCCATGGCGTCAGCATCGGCGGGCCGGAGCTGGTTGTGATGGCGGGGCCTTGCTCCATTGAGAACGAAGCGCACATGGTCGAAACCGCGATTGCGGTGAAGGCGGTCGGCGCAAACATACTCCGGGGCGGGGCGTTCAAGCCGCGGAGTTCTCCCTACGCCTTCCGGGGTTTGGGCAATGACGGGCTTCGCCACCTGGCGACCGCGAGCCGCGAGACCGGCATGCCGGTGGTGACCGAGCTGATGAGCGTCAGGGATATCGACGCGGTCTGCGAATACGCCGACATCATCCAGATCGGCGCGCGCAACATGCAGAACTTCATCCTCCTGGACGAAGTGGGGATGGCGAAGAAACCCGTGCTGCTGAAGCGGGCACTGAGCGGGCAGATAGAGGAGTGGCTGCTGGCGGCGGAATACATCATGGCGCAGGGCAACCCGCATGTGATCCTGTGCGAACGCGGCATCCGCACCTTCGAGACGGCGTACCGCAACACGTTCGACGTGAACGCCATCCCGCTGGTGAAGGAGTTGAGCCACCTGCCGGTCATCGCCGACCCGAGCCATGGGACCGGCAAGGTGAACCTGGTGACGCCGGTGGCGATGGCGGCCGTCGCGGCTGGGGCCGATGGGTTGATGATCGAAGTGCACAACAACCCGGAGCATGCGCTCAGCGACGGGCCCCAATCGTTGACATATGAACGGTTCGCTTCGATGATGCGGTCGGTCGCCGGTATCGCGTCCGCGGTCGAGCGGACGCTCCCAGGGATGTGGGCGCCTGCAGCGGCGCGATAACGGAGAGGGTCGTAAGACCGTGACGGGTGCGCCCCAGCGGGGGGGCGTCGGCTCGTCGGGAGTCATGGCTGAGATCACCCTGCCCGTTTTCCAGGGTCCCCTGGACTTGCTCCTGCATCTCATCGAGCGGGACGACCTCGATATCACGGCCGTTTCGCTCGTCACCGTTACCGACCAGTACCTTCGGGCCATACGGACGAGCGAGGGCTTCGAGCCGGGAGCCCTCGCCGAGTTCGTGGCTGTCGGGGCCAAGCTCATCTACCTGAAGTCGAAGGCCCTGCTGCCGAAGGCGCCCCAGGAAGATGTTGCGGCGATGGACGACGACGACGTGGGCCGCGAGCTCATCGAGCTGTTGCGCGAGTACAAGCGGTTTGCCGAGATTGCGAGCGTCTTGGAGGAGCGGCAGGACACCGGGTTCCGCATCTACACGCGCCTGGCCCCGCCGCCCGCACCCCCGGAAGGCACGGGGCTTTCGAGTGTCACGATGGAGCGGCTCCGGGCGATCATGATTGACGTGCTGAACAAGAAACCGGTCGAGGCAACGCCGCGCGCGGTGTTGCAGCGGGACACGGCGATGACGCTCACGCAGCGCATCGGGGAGTTCCGGGAGCGGCTCCGGCGGCGCGGGAAGTTCTCGTTCCGGCGGGCGATCATGGAGTGCACCAGCCGGCTCGAGGTGGTGGTCTCGTTCCTGGCGATCCTCGAACTGCTGAAGGCTGGCGAGGCGGATGCACGACAGGCGGAAGCGTGGGGCGACATCGAGGTGGTCGCGGTGGAAACGGCCGTGTCGGCTTAAGGCGTAGCGGGCTGCCCCGGCGCTTCGACCGTGAGGCCGCCACTCCTCGCGGCAGCCTGCAGCCGTACGTCGTAGGTCAACATCCCGTCGCATGCGTCACCAAGATCCAGCGCGGTCGCCAGTTGAATGGCGTCGAGGGTCCGCATGGATGGAGGCAGCAGTTTGCGTGCCTTGGCCAAGAGGTTCGACGTGACCGGAACGAAATCCACGCGGGCGACGAGCTCGTCCAGTTTCACCTCGCCGGCCTGGCCACGCCGCAGGAGCGCCCGTCCGACCTCGGTGAGTGAAAGTTCGCTAGTGATGAGGACGCGCCCGAGAACGGCTTGTTGAATCGCCGGGGTCTCATCTTCAGATATCAACAGCTTGAGCAGCGCGGAGCTATCGCAGTACCAGGCCACCTAGAGTCGTTCCTCGCGAAGCTCTTCCAGTATTTCGGCGGATGACTTCGTTCCGGGCATCGGAGGCAAGGGCCGTAGAGTGGACCAATCCTGGGTCCCCGGGATGAGCTTTCCTTCCGCGATGAGTTGTTCCCGGGGCGTCTTCGCGCGACCTGACGGCAACGGCGTGAGCAGGGCCACAGGTACGCCCCGCTCCGCAACTTCAAGCGTCTCGCCAGCCTTCACCAGCCGAATGTAGCGGCTGGCGTTCTGGCGGAGTTCGCGGATGCCGATGCGTCTCATGTGCTACATGGTAGCACAATGGCCGGTCTTCACCGTCGCGGCCCGGCCGGGTCACGAAGCCGCCGGCCGGCGAGGCCCAGCCCGGCTCCGATAGCGGCGCCAAGCGCATCGAAGGCGACATCCACGAGGCTGGCGTGGCGGTTCGTGACAAACGACTGGTGGAATTCGTCGAAGAGGCCATAGAGCACGGTGAGCGTCCAGGCGGCCGTCGCGAGGTGGGCAAGGCGCGCATCCGGACGGGCCTCGGCAATCAGGCGGACGGCCAGGTAGCCGAAGACGGCGTACTCCACGGTGTGGGCCGCGTAGGACTGCCATTCCGGGCCGCGGGGGCCGGGCGGATTGGGAAGGCTGGAGAGCAAGAAGATGATGCCGGCCCACGCGATGAGGGCGGTGAGCCAGACGCGCATCAGGCGAGTGTACCGCGGAACCCCGGGTTAGCCAGCCCGCGACGCCTTGCGGGCGAAGGCCCGGTCGATATAGGAGGCCGCATCGGGCGTCTTACAGTTGGTCTCGCCGTGATCGACCTTCACCTTGCCGACCCGCGTGGCGACTCCGGTGGCCGGGCCACGGAGACGCTCGTTGCGAATGCCTATGGCCATAAGGGTGTTGTTCATGGCCTCGCGGACGCGGTTGGGGGAACGGTGGATGTCGCGCTCGATGCGCGGGAGCAGGTCCAGGAACCACTGGTCCGGGAGGTCAACTGGTCCCCAGATAGCCAGCGCGGCCGCCGTGGCCCAGCCGCCACGCTGGACGATGACGCTCGAGGCGTCCATCCACTCGGCCGCGAGCAACCTGGCGCCGGGAGCCTTGGCTGCAATCTCCTTCGCGAACGAGTCCACGGTCGCGTAGTCGGCTGCGGTACGGGCCCAGTCCCGCAGCAGTACGGCGTCGAAGGCGGCCGGGTCGGCGACCAGGGCCGCGAGCAGTTGTGCGTCGTGGTTGCCAGTCTTCCAGAGGGCTGATGCCAGGGACTGGTCGCGGCGGATGAGTTTCCGGAGCTTCCCGAGGTTGGCGTAGCTGACACCGAACATCGGCGCCGCGAATCCGTGCCGGGCGTAGATCTTGCGGTTTTGCCCGGTGCCGGCGGCTT
Organism: Dehalococcoidia bacterium; assembly: GCA_023382755.1. Classification (GTDB taxonomy): domain Bacteria; phylum Chloroflexota; class Dehalococcoidia; order Tepidiformales; family Tepidiformaceae; genus Amarobacter. The sequence goes on along the minus strand of JAHDWR010000085.1, from coordinate 4,332 downwards.
CGAGGGCGGCGAGGGCTTCATCCGGAGTCATGGCAGGGCATGGTACGAGAGAGCCGATCGCGGAATCAACATTACGGCGTGAGCACCATCTGGGTCTGCGTCACCTGGGCGAGGAGCTTGCCTTCGGGGGAGCGGATGGAGGTCTGCCAGGTCTGCGTGCGGCGGCCGCGGTGGAGCGGGACGCACTCGCCGGTGATGGTGGTGCGGGCGACGCCCGGACCGAAGAAATTGGTCTTGGACTCGATGGTGGTGGTGCCGGCCTCCGCCGGGATGTTGAGCACGGTGCCGACTGCGCCAAGCGTATCGGCGAACGCCATGAGCACGCCCCCGTGACAGGTGCCGGGGACCGTGCAGAGCTCATCGCGGATATAGAGTTCGGCCGTGACACGTTCGGGCGTGGAGGCGGTGAGGCGGACCCCGAGGGTGCCGGGGAAGAAGGGAGAAATGCGTTCCTGCAGGATGGCGGTCATGTCCATGCGCAGCTCCGATCGCCGTGGTCTGGATCCAGCGTGCGATGGTACAGGTTCGAAAGAGGAGAACCACATGGGTGCCACATGCACAGTCCACCCGGCGTTGGTAGGCTGTGAACACGCATATGAGTATCCCGACGTTCACGCAGGCACAGCTCACCGCAGGGGCCCCTGGCCCCGAAACGGCGCTAACGATTGGCGTGCTCGACGGCGTGCACCTGGGGCACCAGGCCCTCCTGAAGCGCTTGCGGCAGGAGGCAAAGAAGCGCGCGCTTTCGCCCGGAGTAGTGACACTGCACCCGCACCCCATCACCGTGTTGCGGCCGGAAGTGGCACCGAGCTACCTGACCTCTCTGGAGGACCGCATGGAGCTAATGCGGGAAGCAGGCGCCGACTGGGTGATCCCGCTGACGTTCACGGGCGAAGTCTCGGAAGTGACCGCTGAAGAACTAGCCACCGCATTCCACCGCTTCCTCCGCATGCGGCTGCTGGTGCTCGGGCCGGATGCCGCCTTCGGGCGGGGCGCCCCCCGGGACACGCGCGACCGGATGCTGGCGCTGGGAGCCGAACTCGGGTTCGAGGTCATCCAGATCGCGCCATTGATGCACGACCACGAGCGGTATAGCTCGACGGCGGTACGCAAGGCGCTGGCCGATGGCGACATGGACCGCGTGACGGCGCTCCTCGGGCGGAACTACCGCATTTCCGGCCCGGTGGTGAAAGGCTTCGAACGGGGCCGCACCATCGGTATCCCGACAGCGAACATCTCCATCGCGGTCGACCGGGCGCTCCCCGCGCTCGGTGTGTACGCAACCAGGGTCCAGGTCGCGGGGCACGCATTACTTGGCGGGACAAACATCGGGCGCAGGCCCACGTTCGATGCGGGACACGTCTCGATAGAAACGCACCTGCTGGATTTCGAGGGCGACATCTACGGCGAGCGGATGGACCTGGAAGTGGTCGCGCGCATCCGCGGGGAGATGAAGTTCGAGAGCGTCGAGGCGCTGAAGGCGCAAATCGAGCGAGATATCAGGCGGGCGCGGGAGATCCTCCGCTGAGCACCGAAGCCCTCCGCACTCCCAGCCAGGAAACGACATGACCCGGAAGATGGCCCCCGTCGATGAGCAACTGACCGTCCTGATGAGCGGCGTGGACTATGGGGACGCGCTGCTCAAGCGGCAGATGGAGCGGGAGTTGAGGGCGCTGCTCGAGCAGGACCGGCCATTGCGTGTGTACCTGGGGATAGACCCGACCGCGACTTCGCTGACGCTGGGACACACCGTGCCGCTTCGGAAACTGCGCCAGTTCCAGCATTTCGGCCACGACTGCGTGTTCCTGATCGGGGACTACACCGCGCTGATCGGCGACCCGAGCGACAAGAACAAGCTGCGGCCGATGCTCACGCAGGAAGACATCGCCGTGAACGAAGCGACGTACTTCGAGCAGGCGGCGCGAATCCTGGACGCCCAGAAGACCGAGCTGCGGCACAACTCGGAGTGGCTTGGGAAGCTGACCTTCCCGGACATCATCAGCCTGATGTCGAAGTTCACGGCAGCGGAGATGCTGCGGCGCGAGAACTTCCGGAAGCGCTGGGAGGATGGCGACGCAATCTACCTGCACGAGTTCCTCTACGCGCTGATGCAGGGGTACGACGCCTACGCGCTGGCGTGCGACGTGCAGGTGGGGGGCACCGAGCAGCTCTTCAACCTGATGGCCGGCCGGAAGATCCAGGAGGACGCGGGCCAGAAGCCGCATGTGCCGGTGACCATGCCGATCCTGGTAGGGCTCGATGGCAAAGAGCGGATGTCGAAGTCGAAAGGGAACCACATTGGCGTGGGGGAGCCGCCAGAGGAGCAGTTCGGCAAGGCCATGTCGATCCCGGACGAGGCGCTGGAGAACTTCTTCACGCTGGCGACGAACCTCCACCCGGACGAAGTGCGCGCGGTGATGGTGGCCATGAGGGAGGGGGACCGGAGCCCGATGGACACCAAGAAGCTGCTCGCGCGGACGATCGTGAGCGAGTTCTGGGGCGAGGCCGCGGCGGAGGCCGCGCAGGAGCACTTCGAGCGGACGGTGCAACGAAAGGAAGTCCCCGACGAGATCCCGGAGTACCGCGTGCGCGAGGGCGACCTCTTGCTGGACGTGGTCGTCTCGATGGGTGCGGCGCCCTCGAAGCGAGAGGCACGTCGGCTGTTCGAGCAGCGGGCGGTGACGATGGAAGGGCTTGTCCTGGAACCGACCACGCCCGCCCGGGCCGGGACTACCGTGCAGGTGGGCAAGCGGCGCTGGATCCGGCTGGTATAGAGGTCCGGCGTGCGACGGCGGAGGGGCGCGTTGCGGCGTTCATCATGCGCCGCGTATCCTGCGGGCCTGGCTTACCGGCCGGGAAACACTGGAGGAACACGAGAGCATGGCAGACTTGAAGGAAACCCAGGCGCGGCACGCGCAGGATGTGGTCGCCGGGAACATGGCTGGCCTGATGGGCGATTTCACGCCGGGCGGACTGACCAAGGCGATGGCGCTGGCCGCCAACCCGATTTCCGCCACGTCGTACGAAGTGAAAGACCTCGGTAACAACGAGGTGGAGATCAGCTACATCGGCGCGACCACGCGGAAGGTCTGGAGCAAGTGGATCGACACGGGCGGAAAGTGGCAGATCGACGACTTGAAAGACCTCGGCTGAAATGACGCAACCGGCGACAGCCCGCGAGGCAGTCGAGCGCAACGCGCAGGCGGTGATGTCGGGGAACCTGACTCAGATCATGGCCGACATCACCCCGGAGGCGCTCGCGCAGATGATGCAGATGGGCGCCCAGGCGGGTGGGCTTTCGCCGGCGCAGATGCCCAACATCGAGGGTTACGAGGTAGAGGAGATGGGCAAGGAGGGAGACGCGGAGCGCTTCCACGTCACCTTCCGCTCGTCGGCCGGGACGGCCACGCTGGGGACCTTGTGGAAGCAGGTCATGGGACAGTGGAAGCTCACCGCCGTGGAACTCGTCTCGGCGGAACTCACGGGCGGGTGAGAACCCGTCCACTGGAGGTGGGCGGTGGAGATATGCCTTGTCCGGCACGGGATCGCGGTTGAGCGGGGGGCGCCGGAGTATGCGGACGATGCGACGCGGCCGTTGACCGCCCCGGGCCGTGTCCGGATGGAAGAGGCCGCGGCAGGACTGAAGCGGTTGTTCACGCCGCAGATGGTGTTGACCTCTCCGATGGTCCGGGCCGCGGAAACGGCCGAGATCCTGCGAAAGGCCTACGGGCTGGGCAAAGTGCGCATCTGCGAAGGGCTGGCAACCGGGGACCACGCGGCGGTCCTCGCCGCCCTGGAAGAAGCCGACGCCGGGTCGGTGGCGCTCGTGGGCCACGAACCGTGGACGAGCGAGCTCCTTTCGTACCTGCTGACGGGTGAACGCAGCGGGATGGCATCCGTGTTCAAGAAGGGGGCGGCCGCCCTGGTGCGCTGTCCTGCGGACCCGGCTCCCGGGAACTGCTGGCTCGAATGGCTGGTGCAGCCCGGCGCATTGCGGAGGCTCGGTCAGGCGGGCGGCTGAGCCCGGACGACGAAGCTTACGGCTACCTTCAAGACCGTCTCGAGCCGGCGTTGTTGCCGCTCGAGCTCATAGAGTTCGGCCTCCAGGTCGGCCTGGCCGTGCAGGCGAACGGTCAGCCGCTCTTTATTCAGGCGCGCGCTGACATCGAGGACCGGCGAAGGCTGGCGGCGGCGGATTGCCCGTGCTGTCCCGAGAAGCGCCGCCAGGACCGCGGCCTTCCGCTGGTCATCCGCTTCGACGACAGAACGATAGGGCGCCAGGTCGGGCGTACCGGCGTTCGCCCAACGGACCAGGGCGGCAAGGACGACGAC
>JAHDWR010000084.1 GCA_023382755.1 Dehalococcoidia bacterium | reverse complement strand
AACAGGTGCTTACCTCCCGAAACGTCTCGGGCCACCCGCTCACGGACTTCTGGTATGGCGGCCTGAACTACCAGATCGAGCACCACCTCTTCCCCACCATGCCGCGCAATCAGCTTCGCAAGGCGCAGCCCATCGTCGAGGACTTCTGCCGCCGGCTGGGCATCTCCTATCACACCACCGGCCTGTTCGCTTCATACCGCGAAGGCTGGTCCCACCTGTACCGCCTCGGCGTCGAAGCCCGCCGCTCAACAGCAGCTCCCGCAACCGCGACCGAGTAGCAGCCTCAGGGCCGCAGCGTGAACCCGGTCCCGCCGCCGTCCTCCAGCGGGTCCTTGCCACGGCCCATCGGGATGCGCTCGTGCCGCTGCCACAGTGGCAACTGGTCCGCGAAGTGCGGGCTGCGCGGGTCTCCGGAGACCCCTCCCGGGATGATGTACGAAGCCTCCTCCACCGCGGCGAAATCGACCACCTGCCGGTAGACCGAGGTCAGCGAGATCGCAAAGTCGTTCTTCCCGCTGATGCCGTAGCCCGCGGCCTGCAGGGTGTCTCCATCGCCGCCGAGCGGGGCCCGCGGAGGGTCGAGGCCCGCCTCGGGGAACTCCGCGGACAGTGGATGCCGGCTCCCGGTGGCGTGCTTCGCATCCCACCTCCACCCCCCGGAGTCGCTTCCACCGAGCGCTGCGGCCGCCGTCCAGGCGCTTTCCAGCGCTGCCGGAAGCACACCGGCCCACGTCCGTCCGCCGGGTAACACGTTGCTCGTGTCCAGGTGGGCGACCACCTCCGCCAGCAGGCCGCTGACGACTCGCCCGAGCCCGGGGTGCCGGTCGGTCGTCAGCCAGTCCCAGGTCTCGCTGCCCACCACCGGTGCGAAGAGTTCGCGCAGCACGTAGCGACGGAAGTACGCATACAGGAGCCCCTCACCCCTGTCGCCCCGGAGGTCACCGTCCCATTCGGCGAGCATTGAACGCGCCCGTTCAGCGTCCCCCTCGAACGGTCCCTGCACGGCAAGGAATCGTGCCCAGGTCCGCGCCGGTTTGGAGGTGGTGTCGGCCTGCCACGAGGCGATGACCTCCGCCGATAGCTTTCCGCCGGTCCCCAGCAGTTCGGCCAGCCGGTCGGCCCGGCCCGGCGGGGCGAAGTAGGCGCTGATGTACGGCTCGTCTCCCGCCATCACCCGCTGGTTCGCGGTGGCGATGAACCCCTCCGGCGGGTTCACCGAGCGCGGCAGCCGCTCGGACGGCACCGTGCCCACCCACTCGTGTTCGCCGGTCCAGCCCGGCACCGGTATCCGCCGTCCCGCCTTTGATGCCCTGATCGGCAGTTCGCCGCGCACCAGGTAGCCGATGTTGCCGGCCGTGTCGGCTGCCACCAGGTTGTTCACCGGGTCGACCCATGTTTCTTGCGCCGCGAAGAGCTGATGGATGTCCGTGGCGCGGGCCATGGCCCGCACGCCGTTGAACGCGGCCTTCGGGCGTTCGAGCGCGGTGTACTTCAGCGCGATGCCCATGCCGCCCCGCGGGTCGCCGTGTACCACCGGCCCGTGCGCGGTCTTCCAGCAGTCGATCGTGACCGGGTCCGCCCCTCGCACCTGGATCGTCTCGACCCGCCGTTCGGCCTGCCGCCAACCGTCCGCTGAAAGGTAGCGTTCGGCGTCCCGCCCTTCGAAACGCTCCAGATAGAGGTCCTGGTAGTCCGCCTGCGTGTGGGTGATGTTCCACGCCACCGCGCCGTTGAACCCGAAATGCGGGAACCCCGGGAACCCCGCGAACGTCGCCCCGCTGACATCGAACTCCGGGCAGGCAACATGGACCTGCCAGTAGGCATTGGGGACATCGAGCGCCCGGTGCGAGTCGTTGCAGACCACCGGTTTGCCGGTCGTCGTCCGGGAGCCGTGCACAGCCCAGGAGTTCGACCCGGCCTCCACCTCGGAGAGGAACCCCAGGTGTTCCGCTGCCGTGGCAATCTCCTCGTTTGCGTGCTCGAAGAGTTCCCGCACCTTGCCGCCCGGCGGAAGGATGACCGACGTTCCGACGGGCGAGAGAAAGTGAAGGTTCGCCCACGTCTCTGGCCCGACCCGCGCCAGGAGTCCGCCGGCGGCCATCTTCCACTGCCACAATCCCATCAGGACGTGGCGGATCTTGAAGAGCGCCACTGAATGCCATGGCTGCCAGGGCTCGGGACGGATGCCCGTGAGGCTGTATTCCGGCGGCAAGGGCGCGCCGCTGGCGAGGAAGGCGTTCACGCCGGCGGCGTACGCCTCGAACATCTCCTTCGTGCCGGCGTCCATCTCCTCCAGGTCGGCCCGCGCCGCCCGTGTGATGTCGAGCCTTCGCGCCATCAGGTCGGCAGCAAGCCCCGCCGATCCCGCGGCCTCTGCCCAGCGGCCCGCGGCGCGGCGGCGGTCGTACTCCATCTGCCAGAGCCGGTCCTGCGCGGCCGCGAATCCCTGGCCGAACCACGCGTCCGCCTCGTTGCCGCCCACGACATGCGCGACGCCCCGGCGATCGCGCCGGATCGTCACCTCTCCGGCGAGTCCCGCACAGCGCAACTGATCCTGGTCCACGGTCACGATAGGTCACCTCTTGCGGTCGCTGTGCGCCCGAAGCCTACCACCCGGGCAGGATTCCACCAGTCCCGTCTGGTAGGCTTCCGCCACTCCGCCCCGGGGACTGAGCCATGCCTGCCAACCCACCACTCAACTGGGATGCCCTCTTCGATGAGGCCGTCGACATCCTCTGCCGCTACATCCGCGTCGATACCTCGAACCCGCCGGGCAACGAGGTCGCGGCCTGCGAGTTCCTTGGCGAGGTCCTGGCCAGGGACGGCATCCCCTTCCAGACGTTCGACGCCGGCGGCGGCCGGGTGTCACTCCGGGCGGTGCTGCGCGGCGATGGGAGCAAGCGGCCCTTCATGCTCCTCAACCACACCGATGTGGTCCCCGTCCAGCGCGAATACTGGGACGAAGAGCCGTTCAGCGGCCTGATCAAGGACGGGCACATCTGGGGCCGCGGCGCCCTCGATATGAAGGGCCTCGGCGTCGCCCAGCTGGTCACCTTCCTTGCCTTCAACCGGAATGACATCCCCCTGACGCGCGACCTCGTCTTTTTCGCCATGGCCGATGAGGAAGCCGGGTCCGAGTTCGGCATGCGCTGGCTCGAACGCACGCATCCTGAATCGCTCGATGCCGAGTTTGTCATCAACGAAGGCGGAGGCGGCACGACCGAGCTGTTCGGTGTCGAACGCCCCGTGTACAACATCGCCGTCGCCGAAAAAGGCCCCGTGTGGCTCCGGCTGGTGGCCGAAGGTGCGCCCGGCCACGGCTCCGTCCCACATGACGACAATGCCCTCGACCGGCTTGTCCGGGCCATGCACCGCGTCCAGACATGGGAGCGGCCCCTGACCGTCTCCCCCGTGCTCCAGGAATACTTCGCGCGGCTCTCGAAGGCTGGCATCTACCGGGGCGACGCCACCGCCGAAGGCCTGCGGGCGGCGGCCGCGGGCGACCCGCGTATCCGCGCCCTGCTCTCCGACACCATCAGCGCCACGACCGTCGCCGCCGGGATGAAACATAACGTCATTCCTGCACGCGCCGAAGCCACGCTCGATTGCCGGCTGCTCCCCGGAGTAAAGCCAGATGACTTCGTCGCCGACCTCGAACACGTCATCGACGACCCCAAAGTGAAGGTCGAGCGCGTCCACATCGGCTGGTCCGACTCCAACCCGTTCGACACCGAGCTTTTCCGGACCATCGAGGCGGTTGTGCACGACCACATCGAAGATGCCGTGGTGGTCCCCGGCATGACCGTGGGGTTCACCGATAGCAGTGTCCTGCGCAATCGCGGGGTCATCTCCTACGGCTTTTCCGGCGGCCTGAACGCGCCGGCCCTCGGCCGCACCGTGCATGGGCACAACGAACGCGTACCGATGGAGAGTTTCCGCTTGAATTGCCAGATGGTGTACGAAGTCACCCGCCGCATGTGTGTTCGTTAAGGTTTCGCGCCCGGTTGAGATGCCTTTGCAACCCCCCGGGCGGGCGGGGGCTCCCCCGCGACGGTATACTCAAAGGGTCGAATCCGGCAGCCCTGCCGGAACGGGGGACCCACTTCCCAGGGGTGTATCGCGCAAGGTGCGCGTAGGCGGCTTCCGCGCCGAACCCGTCAGCTAACCTCGTAGACTTTCCGGAAGGCTTTGGCCTTCGTCGCCTCTGGCCCCACCAGACGGAGTGACCACGATGACCTGGACCGAGCTATCGCTTCCGCTCCCCGTTGATGTCGTCCGCGGGTCCGCTTCGTGCCCCTATGGTGGGCGTTCGCCCCGGCGGTCGCTCCTCCTCGCCAGGTCTCGCCCGTGGCAGGTGGTGCCCCGCCACGTACCCCGTGGCGAAGTGCCGGTCGTCAGCCGCCCATCTTGATTGCCTCCTCCGGGGCGAGCGGGCCCCGTCGCTCCCGGCCACAGCGATTCGCCACCGCTGCGGCCCAGGAAAGGACACCATGTATGGATGAATGCCGTGCCTGTGGCGCGACTGGCCAGCTTGAATACTTCGATCCCGAATCCAGCGTCTTCGCCGATGGCTCCCGGCTCGGGCGCGGAGCCCTGCTCTGCGATGCCTGCGTTGGCGCAACTTCGCTTCGTCACACCGGGTCCGCCGCGCCCGCGAGCGCCGCAAGCAACCGCCGCGAGCCCGCTAGCGCCAGGAGCTGACTCCGGCCAGCTTCGATTCCGTTGAGAAAGGGAGGACATGTCATGAACACTGAACCCATCCCGAAGGCGCTCTCTCCCGCCGACTCTCGAACCGTGCCGCCCGCCCGCGACTATCCCTCGGAGCCGGTCCGCTCCCAGTGGGTTGTCGACCTCGCTTCGCACCGCGTCATCCGCCAGGAGACCGGGCGTCCGTCGCAGCCCTCCCGCGGAGGTCGCCGCGCATTGTGAACCCCTCTTCCGGACCACCGGAGCCATCAGCCTTCGTACAGCGTCCGTCCCGCGTCGTTATCCAGCAGGTCTCGCCTGAGGTCGATGCCGGGCGGTTCGCGGCGAAGCGCATCGAGGGCGACCGGGTCGAAGTTCAGGCAACGATCTTCGCGGATGGCCACGAGGTGCTCGCGGCTGAAGTGCTCCACCGCCGCCGCGGGGCGGCCGCCTGGTCGCGCGCGCCCATGGGACCGCTCGGAAATGATCGATGGTCCGGCGCGTTCGAAACCCCGGAGATCGGCCCTTACGAATACACGGTCGAGGCGTGGGTCGACCGCTACGCGACCTGGCTGGATCGCCTGGAAAAACGCCACGCCGCCGGCCAGGACCTTCGCCTTGAATTCGAGGTCGGGGCCGCGATACTGGCCCAGGCCGCGGCGGCAGCGCCGGAGTCCGAAGCAGATAGGCTCCGGGCGGCGGCCGTTCGCCTGTCTGCCGCCGGGCCCGCGCCGGGCGTAGATTTGGCGCGAGCGGTGGCAGCACCCGCATGCCGTTACCAGGACCGCGGCGCGGTGGCCACGTATGGCCGGGTGCTTGCCCTCCAGGTCGAACGCGACCGAGCGGGTTTCGGGGCCTGGTACGAGTTCTTCCCACGCTCTTGCGGCAAGGCCGGCGCCCACGGCACCTTCGCCGACGCCTCGGCGATGCTCCCGTATGTGCGGTCGATGGGCTTCGATGTCGTGTATCTCCCACCCATCCATCCGATCGGCCGTTCGAACAGGAAGGGCCCCAACAATTCGCTCGTCGCGGGGCCGGACGACCCGGGCAGCCCCTGGGCCATCGGCTCGAGCGAAGGTGGCCACTGTGCTGTCCACCCCGCGCTGGGAACCCTCGATGACTTCCGCGCCTTCCGCGAAAAGGCAGAAGAGCTTGGCCTCGAGGTCGCCCTGGACATCGCCTTCCAGTGCTCGCCCGACCACCCTTGGGTGACCGGGCACCCCGAGTGGTTCGAGCACCTCCCTGACGGCTCCATCCGGCACGCCGAAAACCCGCCAAAGAAGTACGAGGACATCGTCCCGTTCGACTTCGACTGCGAGGACTGGTGCGACCTGTGGGATGCCCTCCGCGACGTCGTCACCTTCTGGGCGCACCAGGGAGTCCGAATCTTCCGCGTCGATAACCCCCACACCAAGCCCTTCGCCTTCTGGGAGTGGCTCATCGCCTCGATCCGGGAGGAGTTCCCCGACGGGATCTTCCTGGCCGAGGCGTTCACGCGGCCGGCCGTCCTCCACCACCTGGCGAAACTTGGCTTCAGCCAGTCGTACAACTATTTCGCCTGGCGCAACACAAGCGCCGAAATCACCAGCTACATGAACGAACTCCTGACCGGACCCGGACGCGACTACCTTCGTCCCAGCTTCTGGCCCAACACGCCCGATATCCTCACCGCCTACCTGCAGTCCGGGGGGCGTCCCGCCTTCATGGTGCGTTTGGTATTGGCCGCCACTCTCGCGGGGAGTTACGGCATCTATGGGCCCGCCTTCGAACTCTGCGAGGACCGCCCGCGCGAACCAGGCTCCGAAGAGTACCTGGACTCCGAGAAGTACCAGCTCCGCCAGTGGGACCTCGCGAACCCGTGGAGCCTCAGCGAATTCATCACGCGTGTGAACGCCATCCGCCGCACCAGCCCGGCCTTCCGCAACGACGCGACGTTCCGCTTTCACCCTGTCGAAAACGACCGGCTCCTGTGTTACAGCCGCGGCACGCCCGATGGACGCGAAACAGTCGTCGTGGTGGTCAATCTCGACCCGCGTTTCAAGCAGTCCGGGCACCTGGACCTGGACCTCGAGGTCGTGCGTGCCGCCCCGGAGACGCTGTACCAGGCCCACGATCTCCTGGGTGGTGGGCGATACCTCTGGCAGGGAAGGCGAAACTACGTTGAACTGGATCCAGCGATCACCCCGGCGCACATCTTCCTGCTGCGTACCGAGCGCCGGACCGAGCGCGAGTTCGAGTACTTCCTGTAAGGAGGGAGAGCCGCTTGACAAGCCCAACCAGCGCTGCGCCAGCTGGCAGCGCCGACCCGGCGGGCGATCCCCTCTGGTTCAAGGACGCCGTCATCTACGAACTCCACGTCCGCGCCTTCATGGATGCCGATGGCGATGGGATGGGGGACTTCGTGGGGCTCACCCAGAAGCTCGATTACCTCCAGGAACTGGGAATCACCGCCATCTGGCTGTTGCCCTTCTACGAGTCCCCGCTCCGTGACGATGGCTACGACATCGCCGACTACCGGAAGATCCATCCCTCCTACGGCACCCTCCGCGACTTCAAGCGCTTTCTCGCCGAGGCCCATGCGCGCGGCCTGCGCGTCATCACCGAGCTCGTCATCAACCACACCAGCGACCAGCACGCGTGGTTCCAGCGCGCCCGCCGCGCCCCTCGTGGCAGCGCGCTCCGCAACTACTATGTCTGGAGCGACACCGCCACCGAGTACGCTGATGCGCGCATCATTTTCAAGGATTTCGAGCGGTCAAACTGGACATGGGACCCCGTCGCCGGGCAGTACTACTGGCACCGCTTCTATGCGCACCAGCCCGACCTCAACTTCGACAACCCCCGCGTCCGCCAGGAGATCCTCGACATCGTCGACTACTGGTTTGCGATGGGCGTCGATGGCTTTCGGCTCGACGCTGTGCCCTACTTGTTCGAGCGCGAGGGCACCAGCTGCGAGAACCTCCCCGAGACGCACGCCTTCCTGAAGGAACTGCGCGCCCACGTCGACCGCAAGTTCCCGGGGCGGATGCTTCTTGCCGAGGCCAATCAGTGGCCCGAGGACGCCGCGCGCTACTTCGGCGATGGCGATGAGTGTCACATGGCCTACCACTTCCCGCTGATGCCTCGCCTCTTCATGGCCGTCCGCATGGAAGACCGCTTCCCCATCACTGAGATCCTCGACCAGACGCCGGAGATCCCGGAGAACGCCCAGTGGGCGCTGTTCTTGCGCAACCACGACGAACTCACTCTCGAAATGGTCACCGACGAAGAGCGCGACTACATGTACCGCGTCTATGCCGGCGAAGACCGCGCCCGCATCAACCTGGGCATTCGCCGGCGCCTGGCGCCACTGCTCGGGCACAACCGCCGCCTGATCGAACTCATGAACGCCCTGCTCCTCTCCATGAAGGGCACCCCCGTCATCTATTACGGTGATGAACTTGGCATGGGCGACAACATCTACCTGGGCGACCGCGACAGCGTGCGCACGCCCATGCAGTGGAGCGCCGACCGCAACGCTGGCTTCTCCCGCGCGAACCCCCAGCGCCTCTACCTGCCGGTCATCATTGACCCCGAGTACCACTACGAGTCCATCAACGTGGACGCCCAGCAGGCGAACCCCTCGCTCCTGCTCTGGTGGATGCGCAGGCTGATCGCTCTCCGTACCCGGTACCGTGCCTTCAGCCGCGGCTCGATGACGTTTGTGGACTCCGACAACCGGCGCGTCCTCGCCTTCTTGCGCGAGTTCGAGGGCGAACGGGTCCTTGTTGTCGCGAACCTGTCGCGTTTCACCCAGGCTGTCAACCTGAACTTCAGTGCCTGTGCCGGGTACACGCCCGTGGAAATGTTCGGCCACACCCACTTCCCGCCGGTATCGCACGAGCCATATTTCCTGTCGCTGGGACCGCATGCCTTCTACTGCTTCGTGCTGGAGCCCGCCGCGGGCCAGGGCCAGGCCGAGCCCGGCCAGCTCCCCCGTCTCACCATCGACCGCGATTGGAATGAACTGCTGAATGGTCGCCGCCGGTCGCTCGAGGCCGTACTCAGCGCCTATCTCCCGGGCAGGCGCTGGTTCGGTGCCAAGTCGCGGTTGGCTCGCCGCCTCTCCATCGTCGATGCTGTCCCGTTTCGGTCTCGGAATGCGCCGCAGTCGGCCTACGTCACCGCCCTGGTGGAATACGACCAGGGCGAGCCGGAGCTCTACGCCATCCTGCTCGCCGCGGTGAGCGCCGAACGGGCCGCCCACGTCGAACGCACCGTCCCCTGGGCGATGATCACGCCCGTCGATGACCGCGATGGAAACACCCTGCACCTCATCGATGCCCTTGCCCTCCCCGAGGTGGCCGGGGGGCTCCTCGACTCGTTCAAGTCGCGTGCCAGGCTCGCCGGTGCGCGGGGGGCGCTCGCGTTTTCCGCCGAGCCGGGTTTCCGCTACCGCCCGGAAACGGACGATCCCCCCGCTACCGTGCATCGCGGCGAACAAAGCAACACATCCGTCGTGTTCCCCGGCCGCTTCATCCTCAAGTTCATCCGCCGCATCGAGCCCGGGCAGCACCCGCAGATCGAGATGCAGCAGTTCCTCCAGCGGAGCCCGGTCGCGGCCTCTGTCCCGCGACTGGCGGGCACGCTTACCTACACGGTACCAGGCAAGAAGCCCACGGTCGCCGCCATCCTCGAACAGCTGGTGACCGCCCAATACGATGCCTGGACCTTCGCCGTGGATGAACTCGGCCTGATGCTCGAAGAAGTCGCCGCCGCGCGCCTCGACCCACCCCTCGTGCCGCGCCGGGCTCACCCCCTGGATGTCCCGCCGCCGCCGCCTGCCCTCCGCGAGGCCGCCGGCTCCTGGCTCGAGTTCGCGCGGGCGCTGGGAAAACGCACCGCCGAACTCCACGTCGCGCTCGCGTCCAACCGCGATGACCCGGCGTTCGTCCCTGAGCGGTACACGCCGTTCTACCAGCGGGCCCTCGCCCAGGCATTCCGCACCCAGGCTCGCGACACTTTTCGCGTGCTCAAGGCCGCGTTGCCGAACCTCGACGAAACGGCCCGGACGCACGCCGAGGCCGTACTGGCGAACGAAGACGCTATCCTGCAACGCCTCCAGGCGATCACCGCCCGCCCCCTTTCCAGCAGCCGCATCCGCTGCCACGGCGACCTCCACCTCGGCCAGGTACTCATCGTCGGGCGCGAGCCCGTCTTCATCGATTTCGAGGGAGAACCCGTGCGCTCTTTGGGCGAGCGGCGGACCAAGCGCTCGCCGCTCCGCGACGTGGCCGGCATGCTCCGATCGTTCCACTACGCCAGCCGGTACGCGCTTCGCGAGCTGGTTGAGTCGCAGGCCGCCGGCTCCGGCACGGACCTCGAGGCCTGGGCTCGCGCCTGGTGCCTGTGGACCGCCTCGGAGTATCTCGCTGGCTATATGGAAGTGGCCCGTGGCGCGGGCCTGTTCGGGCCGGAGGCCGACGAGCATCGCTTCCTGCTTGATAGCTTTACGCTTGACAAGGCGCTCTACGAGCTGCGCTACGAAATCGGCAGCCGGCCCTCCTGGGTCGATATCCCGCTCCTCGGCATCCTCGAACAGATCGATGTCGCCGTCCTCGACTGACCGCCACCTTCGGAGGTGTCCATGCCCGCGAAACGCACACCGGCTGCTGCTTCGTCTCTCCTGAGCCCGGATGACCTCTACCTCTTCAACGAGGGCACTCACACGCGCCTGTACCAGCACCTCGGCGCGCACCTTGCCGAAAGGGATGGGACGCCCGGCGTGGCATTTGCCGTATGGGCGCCAAACGCCCGGTCGGTCACGGTCGCCGGAGACTTCAACGCCTGGGATACGGCCGCCGACCCTCTCGCCAACCTCGGGGACTCTGGAATCTGGGAGGGCTTCGTCCCGGGTGCCGCCGAAGGTGATCGCTACAAGTTCGCCATCACGAGCAACCTCGGCGGCGAATCGCTCCGCGCCGATCCGTTCGCCTTCCGTTCCGAAGACGCACCGGCAACCGCCTCTATCGTGCACGACCTCGCCTACGCGTGGGGCGACAGCGACTGGATGGCGGACCGGGCCGCATGCAACCGCCACGACGGGCCAATTTCGATCTACGAGATGCACATCGGCTCGTGGATGCGCTCCCCGGAAGATTCTCGTCCGCTCACCTACCGGGAGCTGGCCCCGAAGCTCGCCCGGTACCTGGTGGACCACGGGTTCACCCACGTGGAGCTCCTCCCGGTGATGGAGCACCCGTTCTACGGCTCCTGGGGCTACCAGACGACCGGTTACTTCGCCGTCACCGGCCGCTACGGGACCCCCCAGGACTTCATGTACCTGGTCGATGTCCTCCACCAGCACGGCATCGGTGTGATCCTCGACTGGGTACCATCGCATTTCCCTTCGGACGAGTTCGCCCTGGCCCACTTCGATGGTTCGCACCTGTTCGAACACGCCGACCCGCGCCGGGGCTACCACCCCGACTGGGGCAGCCTCATCTTCAACTACGGCCGCCACGAGGTGCGCTCGTTCCTGCTCTCCAGCGGCCTCTTCTGGCTCGAGGTGTTCCACGCGGATGGCCTGCGCGTCGATGCCGTCGCGTCGATGCTCTACCTCGACTACTCGCGCAAAGCCGGCGAATGGCTCCCGAACGTCTACGGTGGCCGCGAAGACCTGGACGCAATCGGCTTCCTGCGCCAGCTGAACGAAGCCGCCTACGCCTTCGACCCCGGCATCCAGATGTTCGCCGAAGAATCGACCGCATGGCCCGGTGTATCACGCCCCACGTACATGGGTGGACTCGGGTTCGGCTTCAAATGGGATATGGGCTGGATGCACGACACGTTGAAGTACATGGCCCAGGACCCCGTCCACCGGAAGTACCACCACAACCTCCTCACCTTCCGTGCCCTCTATGGCTTTACCGAAAACTTCGTGCTCGCCCTCTCCCACGACGAGGTGGTCCACGGCAAGGGCTCGCTCCTCGGGAAGATGCCGGGTGACGACTGGCAGAAGTTTGCGAACCTCCGCACGCTCCTCGCCTATATGTGGTGCCTCCCCGGAAAGAAGCTCCTCTTCATGGGCACCGAGTTCGGGCAGTGGGGCGAGTGGAACCACGAGTCCAGCCTCGACTGGCACCTGGCAGAGTTCGACCGCCACAACGGCCTCCAGCGCCTCACCGGCGACCTCAACGCGCTCTACCGCGGGGCCCCCGCGCTGCACAAGACCGACTGCGACCCGGCCGGCTTCGAATGGATCGACTGCAACGACGGCGACCAGAGCACCCTTTCGTTCGTCCGCCGCACGGCGGATAACCGGCAGGTGATTGCGGTGGTGTGCAATTTCACTCCGGTGCCCCGCCCCAACTTCCGCCTCGGCGTACCCCTCCCCGGTCACTGGCGCGAAGTCCTGAACACCGACGCCGTCATCTATGGCGGCAGTGGTCAGGGCAACCTCGGGGGCGTCGACACGGTACCCATCCCGTCGCACGACGAGCCACAGTCGCTCGTGATCACGCTGCCGCCCCTCGCCGTGGTCGTGTTCCAGGCTGACGCTCCGGCGGCCTGAGGCGCCCTCAGGCAGGGCGGCTCCCGATAACGGCTTCCTCTTCGAGGCGCCCGAGGTCATCAGCGGAGAGCCCCATCGCACTGAGCACTTCCGTCGTGTGCTGGCCGAGCGTCGGGGCCGGCCCCGAAGCCGTGGGGCGCCCGCTTTCGTCGCGGATGGGCAGCCCGGGATAGAGGTGGAAGCCCACGTGTGCCCGCTCCTCGCCCTCCCAGAACCCGGACTCGACCAGCGGTTCGAGCGAGAGGATCTCGCCCTCGGTGAGCACCGGCGAGGCCGTCACGCCGGCCCCGAGGCAGGCGTTCACCACGTCGTCACGCAGGCGGTCGCTGGTCCACGCCGCCAGCCGGCCCTCGATCTCTTCCTCGCGTGCCTGCCGCCCGGCAAGCCCGGCCAATCCGGGGTCGTCGGCCCACGGCTCGTCCAGCAGTGCGGCCAGGGCGCTCCACTCAGCATCCGAGCCCACCTCTATCGCCACCCACTCGCCACCGCGGCAGGGGAAGGCCCCGGATGGTACTCGGCCCGGCCGGCGGTTGCCGTTCCGGGGTGCAATGACGCCTGTACGCTGATGCTCGATGAGCGCCTCCGCGACGAGCGGCATGAACCCTTCGAGTTGCGCCGCCTCGACCAGGCGCCCGCGGCCGTCCCGTTCGCGGGCGGCCAGTGCCGAGAGCAGCGCGATCGTCCCGGTCAGCCCGCTTACCGGGTCGCCGAGCGCGTTGCTGAGCATCACCGGCTGGCCGCCCGGGTAG
>JAHDWR010000083.1 GCA_023382755.1 Dehalococcoidia bacterium | reverse complement strand
AGGGATCAGAGATCTTGGCTGCAGGTTTGACTACGAAGACAGTCGCTCCTCCCTCTAAAACCCGCTGAAATCCGGCTCCCGCTTCTCCAGGAACGCCTGCACGCCTTCCCGGAACTCCGGACTCGCCAGGCACGCCTTCTGGTTCACCCACTCGAACTCCAACTGGTCCGCCAGCGTCGCCGAAAGCGAATGCTTCAACGCCCGCCGGGTGAACGTCATCGCCGAAGGCGGCGCCTTCGCGACCCCCGCCGCGAACTCCATTGCCGCGTCCATCAGCCCTTCGTGCGGCACAACCTTCGAGACGATCCCCAGCGCCAGTGCCTCACTCGCGTCCACCATCCGCCCTGAATAGAACAGCTCCGCCGCCCGTTCCGGCCCCACCAGCCGCGGCAGGAAATACGAAAGCCCGCAGTCCGGCGCCAGCGCCCGCTTGATGAATACGGTGCTGAACCGTGCCTGCTCGCTCGCGATGCGCACATCCATCGCCGAACAGATCCCGAACCCTCCGCCCACCGCCACACCGTTCACCGCCGCGATGATCGGCTTGTCGCAACCATGGATGTTCAGCACCGTCCGCCCCACCAGCCCGATCGGGTCGACCGCGTTCCAGCGCTTGCTGTGTTCGCTCGGCCGCGCGCTCCCTTGCGCCTGGAGGTCCGCCCCGGCACACCAGCCACGGCCCTCCCCCGTCACCACGAACGCCCGCACCCGGTCGTCGGTCCGGCCCTCGTCCAGTGCCGCGTTCAACTCTTCGAGGAGGGTACCGCCCATCGAGTTCATCCGGTCCGGCCGGTTGAACCGGACCACCATCACCCCGCCGTCCCGCTCAACAATGCAGTCTCCCATCTTCGTCCTCCGGTCGCGCGTTTCCGGCGATTCTGGGGCATGCGCCTCACCGGCGAAACTCATCTCCAAACCGCGCCCGAAGGCCCGCATATCGCAATTAGTTGGAAAACAATTGCATACTGTTCATCAATCATGCCGGACGAACGTTCCAGCTCGAATAATCCACGTATCCTTGTCGTCGACGACGAGGATGCCGTCCGCGGCGTCCTCGTCCGCGCCCTGGGTCTCTGGGGCTACGATGTCGAGGCCGCTCCCGATGGCGAAACCGCCCTCGCCCACTTCTCGCCTTCGCCCGCCCGCTACGCCTGCGTCTTGCTCGACCTCACCATGCCCGGCATCGGTGGCGAGGCCACCTACCGCGAGATCAAGCACCTCAACGAGGATCTCCCCATCGTCCTCATGAGCGGCTACGCCCCCGACGACACCATCCAGGGGCTCGCCGCGCATCCGCCCGCGGCCTTCCTCCAGAAACCCTTCGACCTCGCGACACTTCGCCAGCTCATCGAGGTGACACTCCAGCGTTAGCCGGGAGCGATTCCGCCTATCGCCCCCGGCTACCCCCTCAGGAGGCCGATGCGACCAGTTCCGGCGCCGTCGCCTTCACCAGCTCGGCCTCGATGCTCAGCTTCACGTCGTCGCCAACCAGGAAGCCGCCCGCCTCCAGCGCCGCATTCCAGTTCAGCCCGAACTCCTTCCGGTTCAACTTCCCGCTCGCGCTCAGCCCGAATCGCTGGCCGCCCCACGGGTCCTTGGCCGGCCCCAGCATCTCGCCCTCGAGCCTGATCTGCCGGGTCACTCCGCGGATGGTCAGGTCGCCGGTGATCCAGTAGTCATCGCCTCGCCGCCGCTCGATCCCCCGCGAGACGAACACGATCGCCGGGTGGTTCTCCACGTCGAAGAAGTCGCCCGACCGAAGGTGCGCGTCCCGGTCGTCGTTGCCGGTCGTCAGGCTCGCCGCGTCAATCCGCACCGTCGCCCGGGAGTTCGTCAGGTCCTTTTCGTCGATCTCCGCCTCGACGGTGAAGTTGCGGAATCCGCCACGGACGGTGGCGATCACCATGTGCTTCACAGCGAACTGCAGCCCGCTGTGGGCCGGGTCAAGGTTCCAGGTCATCTCGTTCTACCCCTTACTTCATGTAGGTGAGCTATGCTCTGATACTAATGTACAGGGGGTAACTTCCAACTGTCAAGTAGGCTACAGAAAAGAAGGACTGGCCGTGATAGACTGATCCCATGAGCACGGATACCGCCCCACACCCCGAAGTCTCACCCTATTGCCCTGCTTTTCAGGCCACCCTGGAATTGATCGGCCGCCGCTGGTCCGGCTCCATCATCCGGTCCATGCTCTCCGGCTCCGTCCGCTTCGGCGAGATCCTCAGCCGCGTCCCCGGCCTCTCCGACCGGCTCCTCTCCGAGCGCCTGCGCGAACTCGAAGCCGCCGGCATCGTCACCCGCACCGTCTACCCCGATATCCCCGTCCGCATCGAATACCACCTCACCGAAAAGGGCCGCGAACTCGAATCCATCGTCGCCACCATCGACGAATGGACCGCGAAGTGGGCCGAACCGCCCGCCGCGCACTCCGCCCACGGTTAAGACAACCATTTACAGGCGATAGCGCAATCACATACCCTCCGGTCGCAAAGGAGGTGGTTGAGTGAGACGCCTCATCCTGATCGCCACGTTCACCGCTGCCCTGGCGGCCTGTGGCGGCGGTACTCCCCCCGGCCAGCGGCCCGAGAACACCGCCACGCCCACGTCCCCATCTGCCCCGCCCACCACCACCACTGCCGGGAACGCGAACACTCCCCAACCTACTCCCACGCCTACTTCCACCACCCCCGGGACCTACACCGTTGTCGCCGGCGATACCCTCTGGGCCATTGCCGAACGCTTCGAGACCACGGTCGACGCGATCGTCGCGCTCAACAGCCTCGCGGATGCTGACTCGATCGAAGTCGGCCAGGTGCTGAAGCTGCCCGGCCCCGCAACGCCCACGCCTGCCACCACAGCCGCTGCCTCGGCGACCCCTACCCCCTGACGCGATGGCGTCTCAGGGCCGCCAGACGCGCGCCGCCTTCCCGGTGGCCATCTCCTGCAGGTTCCATACCTGCACTCGCCACGGCTCCAGCTTCAGCGCCCCGAACGAGTCATCCAGCGGCCCCCCGGGCCAGAACATCGCCGGGTCGTAGCCCACGGGCGGCGGCGTGTTCTTCAACAGCTCCCACAGCCACTGTTTCGTCTCCGGACGGTCGTCCCACAATGCCTTGCACTCCGCATAGACCTGCTCGTGCTCCTGGTCCCAGTAACTGCACGATACGTACGGGTTGTTGGCGATGTGCTTCGCTTTCAGTGTGTTCCGCCCCGTCGCAATCCAGCCCGTCTGCCCGTCCCACACCGGGTGCAGGATGCGCGCGCGGGGCCGCCCCTTGCGGTCGACCGTCGTCACCGTGCACCACACCACCCGGCTCGTGATGCGATGAAAGTCCTCAGCCAGCTCGTTCCATGCTACGTCCACGTTTCCCCCCGCGCGCCGGCGGGCGCGCTCGCGGACTATACAAATCACCTGGATTCCCGGTCTAGCGCGTCCTCGCCGGGCTGATAATCGATCTCGGCCCGGTGCCGCCATCCCCCACCCCTCGCCCGTTGGCGGCGCGTCCGGGTTGGGCCCGCCGGGGCGCCACCTCCCGCCAACGAGTGCAGTGCCGCCGGCAGCTGGCCCTCACCCCGTGCCGCTGCCGCGCCGCGCGCCCCGGGATCGCCAGCCATCCGGCCAGCTACCGGACTGCGCGCCGCCGCCAGGTAGAGCGCCAGCGCACTTCGCTCCAGCCCTGTTCCCCGGCCCGCCGCCTGGACCTCACCAACCAGCGCCCGGATCAGGGCCCCCGCCCGCGCCACGGCAACGGGCGTCGGGTTCGCCCCGGCCTGCGCGAGCCCTCGAACTGCCGCCGCCGCCAGCCGTTCGAAGAACGTCGCGTCGCGCCAACGCGGTCCCGGCCGACCAGGACTCGCCCCGAGCCGGCCGAGCAGTCCCGCGAGGCGCAACACTCCTTCCAGGACATCCCGCGCCGTGCCCGCTTCGAGTACCTGCCGGATCGCCGCCATGACGGCGTCCGGCCCCGGCAGCGCCCCGCCCCGCGGCCCGGTGAGCGCGTTGAGCACGGCCCGGGCCTCAGCCGAGATGCGGACCGTATCCACCTGCGCCACGGCCGGGAGTGTCGCCCCGTCTGGTCCGGCCGCGAGCCCCCTCGCCACCCGCGATGCCTCCGCCACCAGCGTCTCGCGCCGGGCGAAGAACTCCCGCGCCACGGTGTCCTCGAACTCGCTGATGCGCACGCCATGGTGGTCGGCAGATGTCCACCCGGAGACGACGGCCCGCCACCCCTGCGTCACCCAACCGTCCGCGCTCGCGTACTTCTTCGTTACCGGCGAGACTTAGCGCCATGCGGCGCCTCCGCTTTCTCTGCCCCCTTCTCGCCCTGGCCGCGCTCCTGCCGGGCCTCGCCGTTGCGCGCGATGGCGAGGCCCCCGTCAGCGGCCAGAGCATCATCGGGCAGGACGAGCGCGTCCACATCACGGACACCACCGTCTACCCCTTCAGCGCCATGGTCTTCATCGAACTCCTCGATGAGTTCGGCGAACCGTTCGGTTCCTGTAGCGGCACGTTCATCGGCCCCGATGCCGTCCTGACCGCCGGACACTGCCTCTGGGATGCCGATTTCGGCGACTGGGCCGCCGACGGCTACCGCCTCGTCCCGGGCAAGGACGGCGACTTCGAGCCATTCGGCTGGGATTTCGCGGAGGATTGGTGGGTCCCCGATGCCTACGCCGAGACTGGTTCAGTGGAATGGGATTGGGGTGTCATCAAGCTTCCCGATGACTCCCTCTCCGCCGAGGCCGGCTGGATGCCTGTCGCCGTCCTCGGCGATGCCACGCTCGGCGCCCCCGGCTTCGAACCCGTGATCGTCGGTTACCCCGCCGATAAAGACCCCGGCACCATGTGGGGGCTCTCGCGCGACTCGTTCGAAGTGGTAGAAGACTTCCGCCTCTTCTACGACATCGACACCGCCCCCGGGCAGAGCGGTTCCGCCATCTGGTCGCTGGCCGATGGCCCCTACTTCGGCCGGGTTGTCGGCATCCACACCCAGGGTGTCGCCCTCGGCTCGCTCAACAACGGCTCCCGCATGGACATCGAGCTCCTCGATGATCTCCTCACCGCGTGCGAGGTCATGGGCTGCCTGATCGAGTTCGAAGTCGAAGACCTCACGCCGCCGCCCCTTCCCTTCCGCGTGGTCGTGCCGGCCGCCGCCCGCGATTAACCCGCCCGTACACCCTATACTCCGCCCGATGAACCGCGGAGCCCTTCGCCACCGGGAGTTCCGGCTCCTGCTTGCCGGCTCGGCCGCGGTCAGTTTCGTCATGCCCATGCAGTTCCTCACCCAGGTCTTCTGGGTCCAGGACCGCTACCCCGCGCACTCAGTCCTCTTCGTCGGCCTGCTCGCCGCAAGCCGCGGCTCGGCCATGCTCCTCTTCGGCCTCCTGGGCGGCGCCTTCGCCGACCGCTACGAGCGCCGCCGCGTCCTCATGGCCTGCCAGCTCGTCTCCCTGGCCATCGGCGCCATGGTCGCCCTCCTCATGATTGTCGAACCCCTCGGCCAGGCCAACATCGCGGTCCTCCTCGTCCTCACCTTCCTCGCCGCCGGCAACATGGCCGTCGACCAGCCCGCACGCACCGCTGCCACCCCGGCCATTGTCGGCATGCAGGACCTCCCAAGCGCCATCACCCTCCAGATGGTCGCCCAGCAGGTCACCTTCCCCCTCGCCCTCCCGCTGGTCGGCTTCCTGAACGACCAGATGGATGCCGGAAAGGTCTACGCGCTCACACTCCTCGCCTGGCTTGTGGTCATCCCGCTGATCGCCATGTTGCGCTTCCAGAGCCGCGGCGAAGCCAACCGCGCCACGGGCGTCCTTGGCAACATCCGCGAAGGGCTCGCCTATACACGCGGCGATGCCACCATCTTCGCCGTGATCGTCATCGTGATTGCCGTCCAGGTGCTCGGCATGCCTGGCCCCGCCACCCTCGGCCCCGTCTGGATGACCGAGGTCCTTGGCCTCAGCACCACCCAGTTCGGCTTCATGGCCATGACCTGGGGCCTCGGCACCTTCTGCGCATCCTTCTTCTTCGTCTTCCGCAGGGACCTGGCCGGGCGCGGCGTCAGCCTCTGCCTGGCGGTGCTCCTCTTCGCAACCTGCGCCATCGTCTTCGCCCATTCGCGGCTCGTCCTGCTCACGGCAGCGGCCAACTTCGGGCTCGGCTTCGCCATGGTCGGCACCATGGTCTCCTCATCCACCATCGTCCAGCAGACAGTGAGCGAGCAGATGCGCGGCCGCGTCATGGGGCTGTTCCCCCTCGCCATGGGCCTCTCCATGCTCGGCGGATTCCCCGCCAGCGCCGCCGGCGAGGTCTGGGGCCTGCCCGTCATCTTCCCCGTGCTCGCCTGGGCCACCCTCGCCGTCACCGGCAGCGTCATCTTCCTCCGCCCCGCGCTCCGCAGTGCCGGCGCCGTCGCACCGGCCCCGCGCCCCGTCTCCGCCGGGGCCGATTGACCCGGTTGCACCGGCCTTGCGCCCCCAGAGTATTCTTCGCAAATGGCAGAACAACTCCGAGAACTCACCCGCCGGAAAGCTCTCGCCCTCCCCGAGACCACCGAGAGCAGCGACCACAACCCCGTGCACTCCGCCTTCAAGGTGCGCGACAAGACCTTCTGCTGGTTCCTCAACAACCATCACAACGACGGCCGCATCGCCCTCGTCATGAGAGGAGCGCCCGGCGCCCAGGGGGTCCTGGTCGATGCCGACCCCGCCCGCTTCTTCGTGCCGCCCTACGTCGGCCACCGCGGCTGGATTGGCCTTCGCCTCGACCTCCCCCCGGTCGACTGGGACCAGGTTGAGATGCTCCTCACCGAGGCATGGCGCGCCACGGCCCCCAAACGTGTGGGCGCCCTGCTTCAGGCCGCCGGGACCCGCCAATGACCGTCATGATCGAGGCCCGCTCACTCGTACGCGCCTTTGGCCCCACCCGCGCCGTCGACAACCTCGACCTCCAGGTCGAAGCCGGCGAGATCTTCGGACTTCTCGGGCCCAACGGCGCAGGCAAGACCACCACCATCCGGATCCTCGCTACCCTCCTCGCTCCCTCCAGCGGGACCGCGCGCGTCTGCGGTTTCGATGTGATGACCCAACCCCAGGAGATCCGCCGCCGCATCGGCTACGTCATGCAGAAGATCTCCCCCACCCGCAACCTGCTCACCGGGCGCCAGTGCATCGAGATGGAAGCGTCCCTCTACCACGTCCCCCGCCGCCAGGTCCGCGCCCGCGCCGAAGAACTCCTCGCACTCGTCGGGCTTCTCCCGCACGCCGACCGGCTCTTCAGCCAGTACTCCGGCGGCATGCAGAAGCGCCTCGACCTCGCTTGCGGTCTCCTCCACCGGCCCCAGCTTCTCATCCTCGATGAGCCAAGCCTCGGCCTCGACGTCCAGTCCCGCCACAACGTCTGGGACTACATCCACGACCTCCGCCGCCAGGGGGTCACCATCCTTCTCGCCACGAACTACCTCGATGAGGCCGACCGCCTCTGCGACCGCCTCACCATCATCGATCGCGGCCGCGTCGTCGTGACCGGCACCCCTTCCGAACTCAAACGCGCCGTCGGCGCCGACGTCATCCAGGTGACCACGGCCGAGCCAGCTCCTCTCGCTGAGGCCATTGCCAGCCAGCCGTGGCTGCAGCGCCATGCCCTCTCTGAGTCCGGAGAGCTCCACGCCCACGTGACCGATGCCGCAGCGGCCCTGCCCGCCCTCATGGGCATCGCCGCGGCGCGCTCCATTGCCCTCGAAACCGTTACCTACACGCGGCCCACCCTGGACGATGTCTTCCTCCTCCACACGGGCCGCGAACTCCGCGAAGAGGAGGTCACCGCATGACCGGACAGGCCATTGCCCGCGAAACACCCGCCACCCGCGACTCCACCACCGCCGCCATCTCCGACTGGGCCCAGGAGGTCGCCGCCCTGGCCAGGCGCTGGTTCATCGAGCTCGGCCGCGAACGCCTGAACCTCGTCTTCAGCGTCGCCCAGCCGGCCATCTGGCTCGTCTTCTTCGGCAGCGGCATCGGCCGCGCCGTCGACCGCGGCGTCATCGGGACGAGCGACTACACCGGTTTCACCCTCCCCGGCATCGTGGCCTTCACCGTCGTCGGCGGAGGTGTCGCAGCCGCCATGCCCCTCATGTGGGACAAGGAGGGCGGCTACCTCGACAAGCTGATGAGCATGCCCATCTCCCGCAGTTCGATTATCGTCAGCCGCTTCGTCTACCAGTTCGTTCTCGCCTCGTTCCAGGTCGCCGCACTGGTGCTGGTCGCCCTCCTCGCCGGAGTCTCCTTCGAACTCGGGCCGCTCGCCATCGTTGTCATCCTCGCCACCGCCGGCTTGCTCTCGCTGGCGGTCACAGCGTCCTTCTCGGCACTCGCCTACTGGGTCCCGGGCCACGGGACGTTCTTCGCGATCACCGGATTCATCACCCTCCCTCTCGTGTTCATGAGCAACGCGTTCGTCCCGGTCGATGCCCTCCCCCGCTGGATGGAGATCGTCGCGCGCTTGAACCCCCTGACCTACGCCATCGAGGCCATGCGCCTGCCCATCATCGAGGGCTGGGATAGCGACATCCTGGTCTCACTCGGAGTCCTCGGTGCCTTCTCGCTCGCCTGTTTGGCCGTGGGCGCCCAGCAGTTCAACCGCCAGACCGCCGACCGCGTCCAGTAGCCGCGCTCAGCCGCGCCTCACCACTCCGCTCACCCGTTTCGGCGTCACCCGGATGAGCACACGGCCCTGGCTCTTCAGCGTCTCCTCGTAGCCGGCCGGCGGCGTCCAGTCCGGTACGCCACGCATCGCCCGGTTCACCACCACATGCCCGGGGACGATGTCCTCCTCGTCGATGCGGGCGGTCCCTTCGATGCTCACGTAACGGTATGGCGCACCTTCGTCCAGCACCGTCACCGCGATGCGCGGGTCCCGTTGCAGCGTCTTCGCCTTCAACCGGTCCTTCGTCGTGCTCAGCAGGAGTTCGTCCCCGTCGAGCCCGAAGAACAGCACCGAGGTGGAAGGGCTTCCGTCCTGCCGGAGTGTCGTCACCGTGCACCACTTCATCGACCGGATGAACGCGTCCTGTTCGGCGTTGCCAATCATCGCTACCCCCTTGCCTCCACGTCGTCGAGGAACGCCGCGAGGACGTGGTTGAACCGTTCCGCCCGTTCGAAATAGACAGAATGCCCCGCCCGCGGGATCGGCACGTACCGCCCGTCGGGCACGCTTTCCGCCAGCAGCCGCACCGCCTCGGGCGCGATCACCACGTCCTCTTCTCCAGCGATGCAAAGCACGGGCACCCGCAGCACCGCCAGCGCGTCCGGCGGCGTTGTCCGCAACGCGATCAGCTGGTTTCGCAATGCGTCCTTGTCCACCCCCGAGGCCAGGTTGTTGATCTGCCAGTACAGGTAGTGCAGCGCCGGTTGCTCGCTTGCCATCCGTTCGCCCCCGGCCGGGTGGATGCCCCGCTGGAACAGGCCCTGCTCCCGCCCCGGCGGCCGCGCCGCATAGATCGCCTCGAAACCCGGGTGGGCCAGGGGCCCCGTCGTGTCGCACATCACCAGTGCCTTCACCCGCTCCGGGTGCTCCAGCGCATACGCCAGGCACGTCCACCCGCCCATCGATTGCGCCACCAGCCGCACGTCCGCCACGCCCAGGTGGTCGATGAGTGCCTCCAGGTCGTCCGCGAACGCTGTCGCGCCCGGTCCCCCCGGCTCCTCGGTCGATGGCGCGAAGCCCCGGTGGGCGAACACAACGCAGGTGTAGCGGTCGTTGAACGCCGGCACCTGCTGCCACCACGAGATGTGGTTGCCACCCAGTCCGTGGGCAAACACCACCGCCGGCCCCGAGCCCGAGACCTCGTAGTAGATGCGCGCCCCCGGCCGTTCCAGGTAAGCCATGCCCCGGAGTCTACGCACGCCGGGCGCGAAGCGCGCGTTCGCGGTAGGATCGGCCCGGTTCGCGCGCTCCTCCGTGCCGCCCGCGGGCCTACGCTCACTCGAACTAAGGAACACGCCATGCCGTACGTGCCGACGCGCGACATCACCACCTACTACGAAGAGGCCGGCTCCGGCGACCCGCTGGTCCTGGTCATGGGCCTCAGCGGCGACCTTCAGGGCTGGGCCCTCACCGCCCCGGCCCTCGCCAGGCACTTCCGCGTCATCACCTACGACAACCGCGGCGCCGGCCGCACCGGCGCACCCGACCGCCCGTACTCCATCGCCGGGATGGCCGACGACCTTGCGGCCCTCCTGGATGCCCTCAACATCCAGAAGGCCCACATCCTCGGCTTCAGCATGGGCGGCTACATCGCCCAGGAGTTCGCGCTCAAGTACCCCGGCCGCGTCGACCGTCTCATCCTCCTTTCCACCGCCCCGGGCATCGACGGCTATGGGCGTGTCGTCCTCGGCAGCTGGGTCGACATCCAGCGTTCGAACATGAGCCGCGAACAGGTGGTCCGCACCCGGGCCCCTTACCTCTACACCGCCGCCCTTCTGGACGACGACGAGCGCTCCGAACGCTCCATCCAGAACTCGGTCAGCAACCCCCACGCCCAGCAGGACCATGCCTTCATCCGCCAGGCCCAGGCCATCCTCGGGTTCGACGCCACAGCCCGCCTCGGGAACCTCAAGGCCGATACGCTCATCCTCACCGGAAAAGACGACATCCTCGTCCCCCCGCGCAACTCCGAGAAGCTCAACGAGCTCATCCCCGGGTCGAAGCTCAAGGTCCTCGACGGCGCCCACCTCGGCTGCATCGAATACCCGAACGAGTACAACGCCGCCATCCTCGAGTTCCTCGGCGTCGCCGTCCCCGCCTGACCGCCGCCCCGTCCACGAACAGCTTTCCGAGGCGCGCCAGGAATGGCGCGCTGCGCTGCCTCTCCCCCGAACGCCGACCGCCCCCAGACCCGCCGTGCCCGGTGCCCCTGGTGTCGTGGCGCATGCGGTGACCCGGCGAACTTTTTCCAGCACGGATCCGCACTCCGCCGCATGATCACCGCACCGCACCGCACGTGCGGTGCGGTGCGGTGGGTATCGAGTTGCGAGCTTCGAGCCCCGGGTTTCGGGGCCGACGGCCAGTGCGTCGCGCGGAGAAAGAAATCCACCTTTGCAACGCACTCCGACGCATGATCGACGCACTGCGACGCACGTGCGTCGGCATGCGTGGGGTGCTGCGTCGCGGCCCTCGGGCTGCGAGTTCGTGGCTTGATCCGGGGAACGCGGGAGCGACATGACGCCGAGCGTGGGGTGGACCGGCGACGACCGCCAAGACCGCCATGGCGCCGGGGCTACGACGCTGCCTCGCGGCGCACGTCGATCACCTATCCCGGCGGCTCGAACCAGGCGACCTACACCTATCCTTCCGGGGGGGCGACTGCGAACCGGTGCCGAACGAGCGGCAAGGATGCCACGGTAAGCTATCAGCATGGTGAAGTGGCCGATCGTCGCCGCGGTGTTCGCAGAACTCAGTTACCTCGTGGTTCGAATCCACGAGGCGGAACTGGATGGCAGTCCCCTTGAGCTCGTCTTCGACGCTCACGTTCCCGCGCCGGGCACTGCGCGGCGCCGGCAGGTGGACCTGCTGGTCCTCGCGGGACAGGACGGCGCACGCGAAATCGTAGAAGTCCAGCACCGTCGTGCCAAGGTTGGCCAACCGTTCGTGGACCAGGTCGAGGGCAAGATGGTGCAGCTTTCCGCGCAGGTCGCCACTATCGTCGCGAGCGCGGGATTCACCGCAGATGCTCTTTCCCGGATCAACACCTCAAACGGTCGCCTAAGGGCCGTACACGTGCGCGAGCCGCAAAGCTCAGACTGGCCCATTCCGGCCAACTTCGAATTTCGCTTCGACACGGTTGGAACGGTGTCCGCGGTGACCCCTCAAGTGAGGGCCGAGGCCAAGTGGGCAGACGGTGAACCGACGTTTATGGTCACGGGGGCGCAATCGCCCGACGGGAGGTTCGCGACATGGCTAACAGTCGCGCGGATGGCCAGTGGTGAGTTCCACATTCGGAACTGGAACCTGGACTGCTCGAATCAGATAAGGACCATCAGAGTAGAGCTCTCGACCAACGATCGCTCTTCAGGAAAACGTGACGAGCGCGTTTTGGAAACGGATGAGTGGGTGTCCGTTCCGACGGGGAACCTCTAGCACATCCCGAAGCTGCCTCCTGCTACTCCGGGAGATTCGAGCAATCATGGTTGACCTGCCGCCGGGCTGCAGCAACTGCGCGCGCAGTAGTACGACCCGGTCAAAGGGACGCTGAACTAGAACGCCTCCCCCGGCACACCCCCTGCTGGCGCCATCCGCTCCGTCCCGCCCCAGCGCACCCGCCGGAAATGCTCCCCGTACTCGAACCCGTACTTCTTCCCAATAACCCGCGCCGTCGTCCGCACCCGGTTGTCGATGAACCCGCGGTAGTCGTGTGGGTCCAGCCCGGTAACCTCCGGCACGTCGTACGGTGCTGACTGGATCGCGTACTGCACATCCGCCAGCGTCAGCACCATCTGGCTGTCGTAGCAGTACAGCGCCGCGATCTTCCGCTCGATCGCCTCGCCCGAGACGTCCACCGGCCGGTTCACGTCGATCGGGCTCTTCGCGAAGAAGTAGGTCTCGGGCACGTAGAACGGTTCGAGCCCCGCGGCCACCTGCTCCGGGTAGTACAGCGGGAAGTGCGAAAAGCTCGCGGCCTCCATCGCCGCCCACCCGACCGCCCGGTGGTCCGGGTGCCCCTCATACGGCGCCCACGGGTCGAACGTGAACACGATGTCCGGCCGGCGCCGCCGGATCGCCTCCATGAACTGCCCGCGCAGCGTGGTGTGCGGCGTGTCGCAGAGATCCCCATCCGGGTAGTCGAGGCAACTCACGCTCCGCAGCCCGAGCACCTTTGCCGCCGCCTCAGCCTCGCGCAGCCGCAACCCGAACATCTGCTCCGCCGAAAGTTCGAACGTCCCGCGTGCGTTGTCGGTCGCCATCAGCAGGTGCACGTCGAAGCCGAGCATGCACAGTTTCGCGATCGTCCCCCCGGCGAAGAACTCCATGTCGTCGCCATGCGCGGTCAGGACCAGTGCCGTGGGCATGAGCCAACCTCCAGTGTGAGACCCCGGCGCGCCCCGGGTCGCCCCCCGGGGTTCGTGGCGGGATTCTAGCCGTTTGTCCGGCGACTCACCGCACCCGCTCCAGCACTTCGACCGCCGCCTTCACCAGCAGCGCGTCCGCTTCCGGCGCGAACGGCGTCACGCCCGCTTCGTACCCGCCTTCCGCGAACGCCTCGGCCCGGCAGAAATACCCCGGGTAGTCGTTCGCGTAGGCGATGACGATCAGGTCCGCCATGCCGCTCTGCTTCCGGATCTCCTCCCCGGTCTCGTAGAACACCTCGCCCGG
>JAHDWR010000082.1:6185-13369 GCA_023382755.1 Dehalococcoidia bacterium | reverse complement strand
GGTCGACGACGATGAGGACGAAGGCTTTGATCATGGCGGTTCCAGCTCCTGCGAGGCGTGGCGGCGCGTGCGCCCGCGAGATGGGGCTACGGTAGCACGAAGAGATTTCGGCCGCGTTTCCCGGGGGGCCGGCTATCCATCGCGGAGACGGAGGACAGCCATAAAGGCTTCCTGCGGGATCTCGACGTTGCCAACCCGCTTCATCTTCTTCTTGCCTTCAGCCTGTTTCTCCAGGAGCTTGCGCTTGCGGGTGATATCTCCGCCGTAGCACTTGGCGAGCACGTTCTTGCGCATGGCGCGGATGGTCTCGCGAGAGATGATCTTGCCACCGACGGCCGCCTGGATTGGGACGTCGAACATCTGGCGGGGGATGAGGTCCTTGAGTTTCGAAACGAGTAGCCGGCCTTCGCGGTCGGCGTTGCTGGAGTGGGTGATGAGCGAGAGGGCATCGACGGGCACGCCGTTCACGAGGATGTCCACCTTTACGAGGCGGGCGGGCCGGTAGTCGGTCAGGTGGTAGTCGAGGCTGGCGTAGCCGCTGGTGGAGCCTTTCAACTGGTCGTAGAAGTCGACCAGGATCTCGGCCATGGGGACGTCGTATTCGAGCAGCACGCGGGCCTCGCCTGGCGAGAGGTCGCTCTCGGCTTCGAGGAACTCCATGCGGAGGAACTGGCCGCGGCGGGTGGTGACGAGCTCCATCACCTGGCCGATGTAGCGGCTCGGGGTGATGACGTCGATTTTGGCCCAGGGCTCGGAGATGGTGGCGATCTTCGAGGGGTCGGGGAGGTCGGCGGGGTTGTCCACCTGGACTTCCTCGCCGGCTGTGGTCTGCACGTGATACTCGACGCTGGGGGCGGTAGTGAGGAGGCTGAGGCCATACTCGCGTTCGAGGCGTTCACCGACAATTTCGAGGTGGAGGAGCCCGAGGAAACCGCAGCGGAAGCCAAATCCGAGGGCGACGGACGATTCGGGTTCATACACGAGCGAGGCATCGTTGAGGACAAGCTTCGCCAGCGCCTCCCGGAGCTCCTGGTACTGGTCGGAATCGGTGGGATAGATGCCCGCGAAGACCATCGGCTTGGCCTGGCGGTAGCCGGGGAGCGGTTCGGGGGCGGGGTCGGCAGCCATGGTGATGGTGTCGCCAACGCGGCACTCGGCCACGTCTTTCAGGCCGGTGGCGACGTAGCCTACTTCGCCGCAATCCAGGCCCGGGAGCGGGCGCATGGCGGGGCTGAAGGTGCCGAACTCGAGCGGCTCGAAGACGGCGCCCGTCTGCATCAGGCGCATGTTCTTGCGGCCCGCCATGTGACCCTCGAACACGCGGACATGCGCGACGACTCCTTTGTACGCGTCGTACTTGGAATCGAAGATGAGGGCGCGGAGTGGGCCGTCCTTGTCGCCCTTCGGGGGAGGGATGCGATCGACCAGCGCTTCGAGGATCTCGGGGACCCCGGTGCCTTCCTTGGCACTGGCGAGGATGATCTCGTTGGGGTCGAAGCCGACGACGCGCTGCAGTTCCGACGCAACGCGCTCGGGCTCGGCGTGGGGCAGGTCGATCTTGTTCAGGACGGGGATGAGTTTGAGGTCCTGGTTCATCGCGAGGTAGACGTTCGCGAGCGTCTGCGCTTCGATCCCCTGGGAGGCGTCGACCACAAGGAGGGCGCCTTCGCAGGCGGCCAGGCTGCGGGAAACTTCGTAGGCGAAGTCGACGTGGCCGGGGGTATCGATCAGGTTGAGTTCGTACTCGACGCCATCGCTCGCGGTATAGCTCATGCGGGCGGCGGCGGCTTTGATGGTGATGCCCTTTTCGCGCTCGAGGTCCATGGAGTCGAGCAACTGCTCCGACATGTCGCGCTTGGAGACGGTGCCCGTGGTTTCGAGGAGGCGGTCGGCCAGGGTCGACTTGCCGTGGTCGATGTGCGCGATGATGCAGAAGTTGCGGATGCGGGACTGGTCCACGTCCTGAGTGTAGTAGGGGCGTGAGTTAGGCGGGGATATTGCCGGTCTGGGATCCATCCCACGAAAGCGGTTGCGATAGACGCGCTCGATGCGCGGTCATCACACATCAATCCGCCGTATGGGCCGCCCGTGCTAACCTCCGTGCGCACAACTCTCCAACCAGGAGCCTCCCATGCCTCGGAAGAAGGTAACGATCGTCGGCGCCGGAATGACCGGCGGCGCAATGGCCCAGCGTCTCATCGAACGGGACATCTGCGATGTGGTATTGCAGGACGACCCGCAGTTCGCCGGCACCATGCACTTCGGCAAGGCGCTGGACGAGTCGCAGGCATCGTCGTGGGAAGGCTATTCGATGCGGATCTCGGCCACCGATGGCTGGGAGGAGACGGCGAACTCGGACGTAGTGATCGTGACCGCGGGCGCACCCCGGAAGCCGGGGATGACCCGCGAAGAGCTCCTGAACGGCAATGCTGACATCGTGAAGGCGAAGGTGGCGGCGGCAGCGAAGGCTTCGCCGAACGCGGTACTGGTGATCTTCTCGAACCCGATGGACGCGATGTGCCAGGTAGCAATGAAGGCGAGCGGCTTCCCGCGCGAGCGGGTGGTTGGCCAGGGGGGCGCGCTCGACAGCGCGCGCTACCGCTACTTCGTTGCCGATGCGCTCGGCGTTTCGGTGCGGGACGTGCACGGGTACGTGATCGGGGGGCACACCGACACAACGATGGTGCCGGTGGTTTCGCAGACGCGGATCGGCGGGGTGCCGCTGACCGACCTGCTGCCGGCCGACCAGGTGCAGGCGCTGGTGGCGCGCGCGATGCGGGGCGGCGCGGAGATCGGCGAACTGTACAAGACGGGTTCTGCGTACTTCGCGCCCTCGGCGGCCACGATTGCCATGGTCGAAGCGATCCTGATGGATCAGCGGCGCCTCATCCCTTGCTCGGTCTACCACCAGGGTGAGTACGGCATCCGCGACGTGTTCAGCGGGACGGTTTGCCAGCTCGGCGAGGGCGGCATCCAGCGGACGTTGGAGCTGCCGCTCACGGATGACGAGCGCAGCCGCGTGGTGGCGGCGGCGGAGGCGACGAAGGAGCTCTTGAAGCTGCTGAACTAGCAGTGCGGTCGGGCCGTGGGAAGGATCTGCTTCTACTCGCGCGGCAGGCGCTCCCGCCCGTGGCGGATCGCGAAGACCTCGACGCGGTCAGGAAACACCTCGTAGAAGATCCGGTAGGGCGGTTCGACTAATTCCCGGATCTCCGCGACATCGTATTCGGGAACGAGACGCCCCATAAGCGGATACAGCTCCGGCAGTTCGACGCGTAGCCGAATCCGCTCGGCGAATCGATCCCCGGCACCAGCCGAGAATGTATTCAGACGAATGAGTATGCCCTGGAGTGCGTCTGCGGCTTCAGGGGACCAAAGCGATCTCACACTCGGTTCCGGAGCCGCTCGAAGACCTCCTCCGTTGTCCGGAGCTGACCCGCGCGAGCCTGTCTTCGGCCGCGTTCAATGCTTTCGATGTCTTCTGGACTGAGTGGCCCGGGCTCATACTCCAAGTCCATCAGGAGTACCGCCGCCTGGTCGTCGTTCATCTCGTCGATGAGCTGGTGGAGCCGTTCCTTGGTCGACATGACTCGATTGTACTACCCAACGGCAGCGCGGAGCGCCGCGGCCGCCAGGCGCACCTGGCGCGGGGCTGTGCCACCGGGGATGTCGCGGGCAGCCAGCGCCGAGTCGACTGTGATCTTCAGCACTTCGCGCGCGAAGAGCGGACTGGCGGCGGCATAGGCCTCGAAGGGAAGCTCGTTCAGCTCACAGTGCCGGGACTCGGCCTCCCGTACGAGGCCGCCAACCACACCATGGGCCTCGCGGAAGGGCATACCGCGTTGTACCAGGTAGTCGGCGATGTCCGTCGCGAGGGAGAAGCTGAGGCCTGCCACCTGGCGCATCCTCTCCAGGTTGAATGCCAGCGCCGGGACCATCGCCGTAAAGATGCGCAGCGTGGGGAGGACCACGTTGGAGGCGCCGAGGATGTACGCCTTGTCCTCCTGGAGGTCGCGGTCGTAGGACATGGGGAGTCCCTTCATTGTGGTGAGAATGCCCACGAGCTCGCCGATGGCCCGGCCGGCACGCCCCCGGGCCAATTCGGCTACGTCCGCGTTCTTCTTCTGGGGCATGATGCTGGAGCCGGTCGCGAAGCCATCGGGAAGTGTGACAAAGCCGTACTCCGCGCTCGCCCAGAGGACGATGTCCTCGGCGAAGCGGGAGATGTGGACCTGGGTGATTGCGCAGGCGGAAGCGAATTCGGCGACGAAGTCGCGGTCGGCCGTGGCGTCCATGCTGTTCCGGGAGATGCCCTCGAAGCCCAGTTCGGCGGCCACCATCTCCCGGTCGAGCGGGTATGGCGCCCCCGCGAGGGCTCCTGAGCCGAGCGGAAGGACATTTGCGCGCTTGCGGCAATCGGCGAACCGTTCGCGGTCGCGCGCGAGCATTTCCGCATAGGCCAGGAGGTGGTGCCCGAGGGTCACGGGCTGGGCGCGCTGCACATGGGTATACCCGGGCATTGGGTCGGCGGCGTGGCGCTCGCCGAGGTCGCAAAGGACAAGGATCAGCGCACGTAGCGAGTCCGACGCGATGTCGCACGCTTCGCGGACAACCATCCGGTTGAGGAGCGCGACCTGGTCGTTGCGGGAACGGGCGGTGTGCAGTCGCCCGGCAGCGTCGCCGATCTTTTCGCGGAGCAGGACTTCCACGTGGGTGTGGATGTCTTCGAGTTCCGGCCGCCAGGTGACACGGCCCTCGCGGAAGTCCTGGAGGACGTGGGCGAGTCCGGCCACGATGGCGCCGGCCTCATCGGCGGGGATGATGCCCTGTTTGCCCAGCATGCGGGCATGGGCGACGGAGCCCGCGATATCGTGCGCCCAGAAGTCGCGGTCCATACCGGCCGTGTAGTCGGCGGTGAGCTGTTCCATACCGCCTTCGAAGCGGCCGCCCCAGGTGCGTTGCTCTGTCATCAGCGGGCTGCCTCCTTGAGAGGCGGCCATCGTAACAACTCGGACACCTGGTCGAACGTGAAATCGGGGGTCACCCCTTCCGCGTCGGGCCGGGAGCGTTTCCATGCGGTCGCGAGGCCGAGCACCTGGGCGCCGGACACATCTTCCGCGAGGGAATTGCCAACCATGAGCGCCTCGGCAGGGGAGAGCTCGAGGGCGGCGAGCGCGTGTTCAAACAATGCCGGGTGTGGCTTGAGGAAGCCGACCTCGACGGAGACCGCAACCGCATCCCAGCCAATATCGAGGCCGAGTTCGCGCAGGTCGGAGCGGAAGCGTTCGCCGCCGAAGGCACGGTTGGTGACGATGCCGAGGCGGAATCCCCGGCTTCGCAGTTCGAGGAGGGTGTCGCGGGCATCGGGGAATGCTGCCTTGCCACCTTCACCGCCGGAGATGTAGATGGCTTCCATCAAGGCGGCGGCCTGGCTGTGGCTCAGCGAGACACCGTGGGCCGCTGCGGCAGCCCGGGCGACCGAGGCGTAGTCCGGCTCCACCCGGTCGGTCGAGCGGGCCGCACGCATGGCGTCTTCCATGGCGTCCCAGGCCGCGCGAGCCAGGACTTCGGGGTCGGGGCAGGGGATGCCGAGATCGCGCAGGAATGCCCGGGCACGGTCGGCGGCCTTCTTGCGGAATTCGGCGGGCCGAGGTGGGCGGGGGGCGTGCCAGAGCGTATCGCCGACATCGAAGAGCACTGCGCGGAGCTGCATGAGGAGTGAGCTACCTGCCGGCCGGGCTACGGCCACCGAACTCGATGATCGCACCCGCCGGGAAACGGGACAACGCTCGGGTTTCAGGGGAGGTGGCCGGGCGGGGTACAATGGGCCGATGCGACTTCGCGCCTCTCGATCGCTGCTCGTTGAGCCAGCGCTGCCCACTGCCCTCGAACCGCTCCGACGCCTCTCAGAGAACCTCTTCTGGACCTGGAACACCGACGCAGTCGCGCTGTTCGAGCGGATTGACCGCGAGGCGTGGCAGGAGACTCGCCACAACCCGGTCGGCCTGCTGCAACGCGTGGCAGCCTCGCGCTGGGAGACCCTCGCCAACGACGATGGGTTCCGGCGCGACATGGAGCGTGTTGTGGAGGCGTTCGACGCCTACATGTCGCGGCCACCGCTGGTGGAGGTGCCCGGGACCTCGGAGCGGGAGGTCATCGCGTACTTTTCGCTCGAGTTCGCGCTGGCGGAGTGCTTGCCGAACTACTCGGGCGGACTCGGCGTGCTTGCTGGAGACCACCTGAAGTCCGCCAGCGACCTGGGGCTGCCGCTGGTTGGGGTTGGGCTGCTCTACCACCAGGGGTACTTCCGCCAGCAGTTGGGACCAGACGGCTGGCAACACGAAGAGTATTTCGACATCGACCTGGCAGCGCAGCCGCTCAAACCGGCACTCGATGCCGAAGGCGAACCGATCCGCGTCGGAGTGCCGTTCGACGGTCGCGAGGTATTCGCGCGCGTGTGGCGGCTGGATGTCGGGAAGACGCCGCTGTACCTGCTCGACACGAACATTGAGCCGAACAGCCCGCAGGACCGGCAGCTCACAGCGAGGCTCTATGGCGGGGATTCGGAGACCAGGATCCAGCAGGAGATGGTGCTCGGCATCGGGGGCGTGCGCGCTCTCCACGCGCTCGACCTGCACCCGGCCGTGTGCCACATGAACGAAGGACACTCGGCGCTGCTGGGCGTGGAGCGGATCCGGATGATGATGGAAGAGAGCGGCGTAAGCTTCGCGGAGGCGCGGATTCCGGTGACTTCGGCGACGGTGTTCACGACGCACACGGCGGTGGCGGCCGGGATCGACCTGTTCGCGCCGGACCTGCTGCGGCACTACCTGGGGCACTACTACGCAAGCATGGGATTGGACGACCACGGGTTCCTGGGCCTGGGCCGGACCAACCCCGCGGACGACACGGAGCCGTTTTCGATGGCGCTGCTCGGGTTGCGGCTGAGCGGATGCCGCAACGGTGTTTCGAAGCTCCATCAGACAGTTTCGCGGCGGTTGTGGGAGGCGGCATGGCCGAACCTGCCGCTCGATCAGGTCCCGATCCAGGCGGTCACGAACGGCGTGCACCTCCCGACATGGGTGGCGCACGAGGTGGGCGACCTTTTCGACCGTTACGTTGGCCCCGGGTGGCGCGATGACCCGGTGAACGCTGACTGGCAACGGGTGTTCGACATCCCGGAC
>JAHDWR010000082.1:0-6175 GCA_023382755.1 Dehalococcoidia bacterium | reverse complement strand
GAGCGGCTGGTGCTGCGGGCCCGGGCGCAGCACGCCGAGGATCTCGTGCGGCGGGGGCAGGCCATCACCGGTGGGCGCGCGGGGCAGCCCCTGGACAGTCGCGCGCTGACCATTGGGTTCGCGCGGCGGTTCGCCGGGTACAAGCGAGCAACCCTGCTGTTCCGCGACCCGGAGCGGCTGGCGGCGATCCTGAACAACCCGGAGCGGCCGGTGCAGTTCGTGTTCTCGGGCAAGGCTCATCCGCGGGACGAGCCGGCCAAGGCGCTCATCCGGGACGTGCTCCAGTTCAGCCGGCGGCCCGAGTTCCGGGATCGGCTCATCCTGTTGGAACGCTACGACATCGACCTGGCGCGCACGCTGGTCCAGGGGGCCGATGTCTGGCTGAACACACCACTCCGCCCCCTCGAGGCGAGCGGCACGAGCGGGATGAAGTCCGTGGCGAACGGCGGTCTCCACATGAGCGTGCTGGACGGCTGGTGGTGGGAGGCGTACCGGCCGGGTCTCGGCTGGGCGATTGGCCGCGACCGGCTGGATGACGACCCGGAGGCGCAGGACACCTTCGACGCGGAGTCGGTCTACGACCTCATCGAGAACGAACTGGTGCCCGCGTTCTACGAGCGCGACGTTGACGGGCTCCCGAGGGCCTGGATAGAGCGAATGAAGGCCTCGATCGCGGCGTTCGCCCCGGTCTTCAACACGAGCCGGATGGTCGCGGAGTATGCGGGGACGGCGTACGCACACGCCGCCTCGAGCTGGGGACGTTTGCGGGAATCCGGACTTGCGGCCGCGCGCGACCAGGCCGCGTGGCTGGCCCGCGTCTCGGCTGGCTGGGGCGAAGTGAAAGTGTGCGACGTTGATGACGACGGCGGCGATACACGGCTGGCAGGCACCGGCATCACCGTGACCGCGCAGGTCCATCCGGGTCCACTGGCGCCCGAGGACCTCCGCGTGGATGTTGTGTTCGGCCCGGCAACGCCGGGCGGGGACCTGACGATCGCGGGAATCCAGGAGCTGGCGTTGCGCGAACGGCGGGACGACGGGGTGTGCCGGTTCAGTGGCACATTCCTGCCGGAAGAGGGCGGCAGAGTCGGGTACGCGATCCGCGTCCTTCCGCGGCACGCCGCGCTGCACGACATGTTCGGGCCGGGGCTCGTGCTATGGGCGTAGCAACCGCGCGGGCCGTCGATCTCGCGTGGCGCGCCCTCCAGGGGAAGGCGGTTGACCGCGGATGACGTACTGGGCTCAGCTCCTGCACTTCTACCAGCCCCCGACGCAGACCCACGAAATCCTGCACAAGGTGGCAGAGGAATCGTACCGGCCGCTCATTGACGTCATCCGGCAGCACGAAAACGCGCGGCTCGCGGTGAACATGCAGGGCGTGCTGACCGAACTGCTGATCGAGCACGGCCTCGGCGACGTGGTGCTGGGGCTGAAGGAACTGGCCGAGAAAGGCCAGGTTGAGTTCGTTGGCAGCGGCAAGTTCCACCCGATCCTCCCGCTGATCCCCGAGTCGGAACGGGCGCATTCGATCGCCGAGAACGCCCGCACGAACGGACGCGCATTCGGGGCGGCGTGGAAGCCGCGGGGGTTCTTCCCTCCCGAAATGTGCTTCAGCACCGAGATTACCCAGGGGATCCACTCGGCGGGGCATGAGTGGGTGATCCTGAGCGGCGTTGCCTGCCCCGAGGAATGGCCGATCGACCGGGTCTACCGGATGCCTTCGAACTCGAGCACCGTGGCGGTGCTGTTCCGGGACGATGTCCGAAGCAACCGCGTGTCGTTTCGGGAGACGGACCCGGAGCGGTTCATCGATGACCTCAGCAAAGTCGGCGGCTCGGAAGAGGCGTATGTGATCACCGCGATGGACGCGGAGACGTACGGGCACCACATCCGGGACTGGGAGAAAGAATTCCTCGGGGCCGCGTTTACGCTCCTGGCACACCACCGGGCCCACGGGGGAAGCAAGGTGCGGATGGCGCTGCCAAGCGACCTGCTCACGCTCTTCCCGGCGGGGCCGACCATCGAGCCGTTCGCATCGAGCTGGAGCACGACGCGGGATGACATTGCAGCCCACAACCCGTACCCGCTCTGGAAATCGCCCGGGAACAGGCTGCACGAGTTGCAGTGGGACTACGTGGACCACTGCCTCGACCTGGTTGCGGTGGCGCGGCGGTATGCTACGACCGCTCCGGCGCGCAAGTTCGCGACGATTGCGCAGGAGAAACTCCAGCCCGGCCTCCATAGTTGCCAGTTCTGGTGGGCGAGCCGCCGCCCGATGTGGGATGTCTCGATGATCCACAGGGGCTTCGTGCTGTTGAACGAAGTGGCCGTCTACGCCTCGAAGGCGATCCACGAGGGATCGGCCTCGGAGGCAGTGAAGCGCAACGCGGCCTGGCGATTGGCGGCAGCCAACGAGGCACGGATCGAGATCGAACGGGAACTCATCGGGAGCGAGGGCGGATGAAGGTCCTGTTCGCGGCCGCCGAGGTCGACCCGTTTTCGAAAGTTGGCGGTTTGGCCGATGTGGCGGCGTCGCTTCCGCGGCGGCTGATGGAGATAGGTCACGACGTCCGTGTGGTGGCGCCGTGCCATGAGTCGTCGCTGGCGGCGCACGCGGCCTCGACTTCCCACCGGGCGTACACGGTGGCGCTGCCGGGACGCCCGCGCGAAATCGATGTGGGGGTGGCGGAGGGCTACGGCGGTGTACCCGTGCACCTGGTGGCCGATGCGCACTACTTCGGGAAGCGCGAAGTGTATGGCGAGCCGGATGACCTGTTGCGGTACCAGTTCTTTTGCCGGGCGATCATCGAGATGTTGAAGCAGGACGATTGGGTCCCCGATGTCCTCCACCTGAACGACTGGCACACCGCGCCGCTGGCGTTCGCCCTGCGGAACCTTGCCTGGTCCAACCCGAAGCTGCGGGGAGTGGCATCGGTGTTCACGATCCACAACCTGCGTTACCGGGGTCCGGACGAGCTGAATGACTTCCTCTCGCAGGCGATCTACTACAGCGACATTGTCACGACGGTGAGCCCGACCTATGCGCGGGAGATCTTGACGCAGGAATACGGCGAGGGCCTGGAGCCGTTGCTGCAGCTCAAGGGGGAGGCGCTGGTCGGGATCTTGAACGGGGTGAACTACGACGTCTTCAACCCGCGGACTGACCCCCAGGTCCGGCACCAGTACGACCTGAGCACGCTTGAAGGACGCACGCTCAACCGTACCGCGCTGCGCGGTGAGCTTGGACTTCCCGAGACGAGCGGCCCGATCCTTGGGATGGTGACCCGGCTGACCGAACAGAAAGGTGTCGACCTCGTGCTACGGGCGATGCCGGAGTTCCTGGCCTCTGGGGCCCAGGTCGTGGTGCTTGGCGATGGCGACCGGTGGCTGAAGGACGAACTCACGCGGCTGCAGACGGACCACCCGGAAAACGTCCGGCTGGCGGCACGGTATGACGCCGGTCTCGCCCAGCGGATTTACGCGGGCACGGACATGTTCCTGATGCCTTCGCGGTACGAACCGTGCGGTTTGGGCCAGATCATCGCAATGCGGTACGGCGCCGTGCCGATCGGGCGGCGCACGGGAGGACTGGGCGACACGATCCTCGATGCGGAAGAGAACCCCGAAGGGGGGACCGGATTCCTCTTCGACGAATTCAGCCCGTTCGGGCTGGTGAGTGCGTTCGAACGGGCGATTCGCGCATTCCGGGACCCCGAAGTGTGGATGCGACTGCAGTCGAACGGGATGAGCCGCGACTACTCGTGGCGGGCCTCTGCCACCCATTATGTCGAGGCGTACGTGCTGGCGCTCCGGCGGCGGGGCATCGTCCCGCGCGAATAGCATTGCCCGAGCGCTGCGAAGGGATCTGGACGCTGGTATGCTCGCGCGCATGACCAACGGGAAGCGCTTTCTCGTGATCGGGGCCGGGACGATGGGGAACGGCTATGCCCGGATGCTCGCCAGCGGCAGGGTGCCCGGGGCGACGCTGGCCGGCGTGGTGGATATCGACGGCACAAAGGCGCTCGAACTTGCGAACGCGACCGGGGCGCCCGCCTTTGGCGATATCGAGACCGCGGTCGCCGAGACCGGTGCCGGGGCTGCCTATGTGGCAACGCCGGACAGCCTCCATCGCGCCCCGGTCGAAGTCCTCGCCCGCCTGGGGCTGGCCATCCTCGTCGAGAAGCCGCTGGCGACGACCGTCGAGGATGCCCGGGCGATGATGGCGGCCGTGGAGCACGCGGGAGTGTATGCCGAGGTGAACTACTCCAACCGCTGGAACCCGCCGTTCGTCGAGGCGATGCGGACTGTGGACAGCGGCGACATCGGCGAGCTGCGCTCGTTCAATGTCTGCCTGAACAACCCGGTGTCGTCACCTCGGGACCGGTTGCGGTGGAGCGGCGGGACGACGCCGGCCTGGTTCCTGATGTCGCACTGCCTGGACCTGGCGCTCTGGTTGGGACGAAAGAAGGCGCTCACGGTGTACGCCACGGGCGGCAGAGGGGAGCTTGCGGGGCACGGCATCGAAACCTACGACTGGATCCACGCGGTCGTCCGCTACACGGATGGAGCCGACGGCGTGTTCGAGAGCTGCTGGATCCTGCCGGACAGCTGGCCCGGCGGCGTGGAGTTCCGCTTCAAGGCCATCGGAACGAAGGGCGTTATCGACGTTGACACCACCTACCAGAACATTGCGGTGACGGCGGAGCGGCACCGCTATCCGGGGACGATCCAGTGGGCCCCGGCCCGGCTCCAGGCATTCCTGCGGGGGATGGAGGGGGAGGTAAGGACCGGCGTACCTTTCGGCGACGGTCTGGAAGTAACCCGGATCCTCGTTGCGCTCCACCGGAGCCTGGAATCCGGGAGCGTGGAGCCGGTGTGACCGGCGCGGCGGCGGTGCACATCGTGGGGTTGGGGCCTGGCGCGCCCGGCCAGGTGACCGCCGAGACGCGGGAACTGCTGGATTCCGGCCTGCCGGTCATCCTTCGGACTCGGCACCATCCGGTAGTGGCAGCCCTGCCGGGACTCGCCGGCGCGCAGGATTGTGACGACCTGTATGCAGGCGGCGCGAGCTTCGAAGCTGTGTACGAAGCGGCCGCCGAACGGGTACTGGCGGCCCGAGGGCGCGAAGGCGTGGTCTACGCCGTGCCGGGTCACCCGTTGTTGGCGGAGCGCTCGGTAGTCCGGCTGCTCGCGCTGGCGCGAGAGCGGGGCATCCGCGCCCGCGTGTACCCGGCAGTCAGTTACGTCGATGTTGCCGCGAGCGCCCTCGGGGTGGACCTGGGGACGATCCAGCTATGCGACGCGCTGGACCCGCGGATCGACACCTGGCGGCCGGCGCTCATCAGCCAGGTGTACGACCGCGATACGGTAACCGAACTGAAGCTGCGCTTGCTCGACGTGTACCCTCACGATCACGAGGTGACTGTGCTCTCGGCACTGGGCACCGCGGACGAGCGAGTGCGGACCGTGGCCCTCAGCGAGATCGACCACCGGGCGTTCGGGCACCTCGACTCGGTGTACCTGCCGGCGATCGAACCGCTCGACGACGTACGGCGGTTCGACGGACTGCATCACGTGATCGACCGGCTCCACGCGCCGGACGGGTGCCCCTGGGACCGCGAACAGACCCATGAAACGCTGAGGCCGCACCTGCTGGAAGAGAGCTACGAGGCTCTGGAGGCGATCGACCGGAGCGACCCGGCGGCGCTAACCGAGGAGCTCGGCGACGTGCTGCTGCAGGTGCTGATGCATGCGGCGGTTGCTGAACGGCTGGAAGAGTTCAGCTTCGGAGACGTGGTTGAGCACATCGCGCGGAAGCTGATTCGCCGCCATCCGCACGTGTTCGGCGAGGGGACGGCCGCCACCGCCGAAGAGGTCTACCAGAACTGGGAAGCACTGAAGCAGCAGGAAAAGCCGCGCCAGTCGATTCTCGACGGGGTGCCCGCGACGCTGCCGGCGCTGGCAGCCTCGCAGTCGATCCAGGGGCGGGCGCGGCGGATCGGGTTCGACTGGCCGGACGTGGAAGGCCCGCTCGAAAAGCTCCGCGAAGAGATCGGCGAGCTCGCGCGGACGACCAACGCCGGGGAGCGGGAGGACGAGTTTGGGGACATCCTGTTCGTGGCGGTGAACATCGCGGACCACCTGGGGATCGACGCGGAGCAGGCGCTGCGCCGGG
>JAHDWR010000081.1 GCA_023382755.1 Dehalococcoidia bacterium | reverse complement strand
CCCCATCGCGCTCACGCGGAACGATGGCAGCAGCGTGAAGCTAGCGGACCCCGGTCCCGGCAGCGGCGTGGATGGTCCCGCCACCGCCACCGCCACGCCAACCCCCGCTGCCGCGAGCCCTTCGCCCGTGGATACGCCTCCCTCTACTCCCACCCCGGCGCCCACGTCGC
Organism: Dehalococcoidia bacterium; assembly: GCA_023382755.1. Lineage (GTDB taxonomy): Bacteria > Chloroflexota > Dehalococcoidia > Tepidiformales > Tepidiformaceae > Amarobacter. The sequence goes on along the minus strand of JAHDWR010000081.1, from coordinate 13,259 downwards.
AGGGCGGCGCAGCCGGCACGAGTCCCACGGCCACGAGCACCCTGGCCGCCACCGCGACCCCGACGAAGGCGCCGAACACCGCCACGCCCACGCCCACCCGGACGAGCACGCCGACTGCCACGCCAACGCGCACGAGCACGCCCACTCCGCAGCCCACGGCGACCCCGACGAAGGTACCGTGCAATCCGGTGCTCCAGGGTTCGGCGACCTCGCTGAACATCGCCTCGGGCAGCTCGGCCACGTTTGTCGTCACCAATCCAGAATCGTGCGACGCCAGCTTCTCCATCGGCACCGCCGGGGGACTGTGGCTTTCCGCCTCGCCCGCGGGCGGTGTGATCCCGGCCCAGTCCGAAGCGCTGGTCATCGTCTCCGTCAGCTCTTCTCTGCTTCCGCCTGGCGAAGGCGACTACTTCGGCACCGTCACGGTCTTCGGCCCGAACAACTCGTTCACCGTCCAGGTAACTGCCACGCGTGGAGGCCAGCCACCGGTCGTCCAGTCCATCACCGGCCAGTGCATGCTTACCGCCCTGGGTGTCAGCTTCACCGCGACCATCTCGGACGACGTTGCCATGGGCTCGGCGACTGTGTATTTCACGGCCTCCGGCGGCACCGCCTACCAGGTTCAGCTGCAGAACACGGGCGGCACCACCTGGGCCGGCGCGCTCACCGGGGTGAGCGCCCGCAACGGCTCGAACTTCCGCGTCGTCGCGATCGATGCATCCGGCAAGCAGACCACCCAGGCGTTCACTGCTCCGTGCTGATGGTCGCGGCTTCGCGCCGGGCAACTCCCCCTGGGTGAGGGCTAACCCACCGAGACCAGGGCCGCGCCCGCCAACGCCAGCGCGGCCCCTCCCACCCGTGTCCCCGTCAGCCGCTCATCCGTGAACACCCGGGCCAGCACCACCGTGACCACCGGGTACATCGAGGCGAGCACCGATACGACCGCCAGGTTCCCGCGCGTGCTCGCCAGGGCGAATGCCCCGTTCGCCGAGAGTTCGATGACCCCCAGCCCAACCAGGCCCGGGAGTAGCCTCCCCGGGTTGCGGATGCCACCGGCGACCGCGGTCGAGCCGATCAGCGTCGCCGCCCCGAGGCGCGCGCCGAGCAGCACCACCAGCTCCGGGCGCCCGGCCCCGGTCCCCTCATTGATGAGTACGAAGAAGAGCCCGAAGCCCACCGCGGCGCCCAGCCCCATCAGGATCGGACCGAGATGGTGGTTGCTCCGGAAGTTGACGCCCTCGCCCGGTAGCGACACGACCACCACGCCCGCGAGCGCGAGCACGATCCCCAGCCACACCAGGCCGCCCGGCGCATCGCCCTGCAGGACCGATGCCGCCACCGGGACTACCGCACCCAGTGCCGAAAGCGGCGCCACCACGGCGGCGTTGCCCGTCGCCAGCCCACGGTAGAGGATCGCCCCGCCAAACCCCGTGAACAGCCCGGCCACGAGCCCCCAGCCGAAGGCCGCGGCGTCCCACCCCGGCCGCACCGCGATGACGAGCGCCAGCAGGATCAACAGGCTGGTCGATTGCGCCCAGAATGCCACGGTGGTCGCCGGGAGCTTCCGCGCGTTCCACCCGCCGAGGAAGTCGCCGCTCCCCCAGGCGAACGCCGCTCCCAGGCCGTACAGCACACCTCCGGACATCGCGGCTCAGCCGCCCCCGGGACCTACTCCTCGTCCTCGCCGGCGTCTGCGTCCAGTTCGAGCGGGATGGTCGAGTTCAGCGTCTGGTCCGGGTTGGCTCCGTTCGCGGTCCCGTTCCCATTGATGTGCGGGTCGGAACTCTCGCGCCCGGTCGAGGGGTCGCTCATCGTAAACGCGGCGATGCTCGCCACCTGGTCGCCCTCGGCCACCTTCATGACGGTCACGCCCTGCGTGTTCCGGCCGATGAGGCTGATCGAGTCGACCCGCGTCCGGACCACGATGCCCTCGCGCGTCACGAGCATGAGCTCCTGCCCGGGGCCCACCATCCGGCAGGCCGCCACCGACCCTGTGCGGTCGGTGATGTTGAGCGTCTTCACGCCCTGCCCGCCGCGCCCCTGGAGCGGGTATTCCTCCACCCGCGTCCGCTTCCCGAAGCCCTTCTCCGAGATGATGAGCAGCTGGTTGCCATCGTCCAGGGTCTCCACGCCGACGACGTACCCGCCCTTCGCGAGCTTCATCCCGCGCACGCCGCCGCTGGTCCGGCTGGCCTGCCGCAGGTCGTCGATCTTGAAGCGGATGGCCTGGCCCTCGCTCGAGACCAGGATCACGTTCGTCTCGTTCGTTGCCAACCGCGCCGCGATGAGCTGGTCGTCTGGCTCCAGGTCCATCGCGATCTTGCCGTTGCGGCGGACTTCCTCGAAGTCCTTCAGCAACGTCTTCTTTATCTCGCCGAGCCGCGTCGCCAGGAGGATGAAGTCCGCCTCGTAGCTCTTGATGACCAGGATGGCCGTCACGCGGTCGCCCGCCTCGATATCGATCAGGTTCACGATCGGCAGGCCCTTCGCCTGCTTCTTCGTATCCGGCACGTCGTACGCGCGCAGGTGGTAGACCTTCCCTTTGTCCGTGAAGAACAGCAAGTTGTCGTGCGTGTCGCACACCACCAGTTTCATCACCGCGTCTTCTTCGCGCGTGGGGGCTCCCCGCGCCCCCTGCCCGCCGCGCTTCTGCCGGCGGAACTCCTCGAGCGGCATCCGCTTGATGTAGTTGCGGATGCTCAGCGTGATCACGCTGTCCTGGTGCGCGATCAGGTCTTCCTCGCGGAAGTCCTCCGGGTCCGCCTCCACGATCTCCGTCCGCCGCGCGTCCCCGTACTTCTTCTTCAGGTCGAGCATGTCGTCGCGGATCAGGAAGTCGATCTTGCGCGGGTTCGCCAGCAGGTCCTCGAGTTCGTTGATCTTCTTGATCAACTCTTCGTATTCGTTCAGCAGCGCCTGGCGTTCGAGCGCGGCCAGCCGCCGCAACTGCATGTCGAGGATCGCTCGCGCCTGGATCTCCGTGAAGTCGAACGGGTTCTGCCGCGTGAGCGACCGGAGCGCCGCAGGGCTGTTCGCCGGCAGCCGCTCGGCCGAGACGAGCCCCGTGCCCTGCAGCAGCTCGAGTGCGTTGTTTGCCGATTCCGATGCCCGGATGGTGGCGATCACCGCGTCCAGCATCTCGATCGCCTTCAGCAGGCCGTTGAGCACGTGCTCGCGTTCGCGCGCCTTTTCGAGCTGGTACTCCGTGCGCCGGCGGATGACTTCGCGCCGGTGGTCGATGAACAACTCCAGCGCGCGCTTCAGCCCCAGCCGCCGCGGCGCCCCGTCGACGATCGCCATCATGTTGACCGAAAAGCTCGTCCGCATCGCCGTGTGCTTGAACAACAGGTTCTTGATCTGCGTCACCGAGCCTTCCTTCTTCAGCTCGATCACGATCCGCATCCCGTTCCGGTCGCTTTCGTCGCGGAGGTCGGCGATGCCCTCGATCTTCTTGTCGCGCACCAGGTCGGCGATCTTCTCCACGAGGAGCGCCTTGTTCACCTGGTAGGGCAGTTCGGTCACGATGATCGCCGTCCGGCCCCGGCTCGATTCCTCGATGCTCGTGCGCGCGTGCATCGTCACCTTGCCGTGGCCCTCGCCATAGGCCAGGCGCACCTGCTCGCTGTCCTTGCCCACGAGCGCGATGCCGTGCGTCGGGAAGTCCGGCCCCTTCACGATCTGGAGCAGGTCGTCCAGCGTCGAGTCCGGCTGTTCGATGAGCAGCGAGACCGCGTCGGCCAACTCGCCCAGGTTGTGAGGCGGGATGTTCGTCGCCATGCCCACGGCGATGCCGGACGAACCGTTGAGCAACAGGTTCGGCATCCGCGATGGCAGGATGACCGGCTGCTGGTGCCGCCCGTCGTAGTTCGGTTCGAAGTCGACCGTGTTCTGGTCGATGTCGGCCAGCATCTCCTCGGCGATGGCCGACATCCGCGCTTCCGTGTACCGCATTGCCGCCGGCGGGTCGCCATCGACCGAGCCGAAGTTGCCCTGGCCGTCGACCAGCGGGTAGCGCAGCGAGAAATCCTGCGCCATGCGGACGAGCGTGTCATAGACCGCCTGGTCGCCATGCGGGTGGTACTTGCCCATCACATCGCCGACCGTCGCCGCCGACTTCCGGTAGGCGGTCCCTGCCCGGGCGCCGCCTTCGTACATGCCCCAGAGGATGCGCCGCTGCACCGGCTTCAGCCCGTCGCGCACCTCGGGCAGCGCCCGCGAGACGATCACGCTCATGGCGTAATCGAGGTAGCTCGTGCGCATCTCGTTCTCGATCTGGACGGGTCGGACGTTGGAGGTCGGTTCGATGGACAAGGGCAGGCTCCGCGCGATGGTGGGCAGGGGAAATCGCTAGGCTAAGTATACCGTTTCGGGGGTCGAAAGGCCAAAGGCGACAGGCGAAGGTGGCCGCCGAGAAGGGTCAGGTCCGGGTGCCTTCCCGGGGGCGCCGGGACATCGCAGCCGGCGGAACATTCCGGCGGCGGTTAACGTCTTTGTGATGGAAGCCGAAATGGATTTGTGGTATGACGAGGATGCCCCCCCCCGGCGAGCGGGAGGGAGAGGAGGTTCGAGCGATGCACCAGGACCTGAGCCCACGGGAACGCGAGGTGGTCGGGCTGGTGGCCCAGGGCAAAACCAACGCCCAAATCGCGCTACAGACGGGCCTGACAGAGGCGACGGTGAAGAACTACCTCGCAAACGCGATGCACAAAGTGGGAGTGGATAACCGGACCGCGCTGGCGGACTGGTGGGCCTCCGCTGGGACGGGTACGAATGGCTAGGGCCGATCGGATGGAGCCAAAGAGAGGGATTGTCGGGACAGCGCTACGGAGACCATCGTGACGTCTCGGAGGTAGCCAACGCCATGATTCACATCGCGACCGCCCGCGTTCGACGGGTTCAACTGATATTGGGATTGGCGCTCGTAATATGCGGCATCCTTATGATTCGCGCGAATGCGCGGCTCGTTCACGCCGGTTACAGCCCCGCGTCGACGTTTTCAGGCTACAGCTACGAGTCGGGCTGCTCAACCGCTGTCGACACCATAACCATCGTGTTTACGAACGGCAGTGGCTTTTATGATGACGCCTATCAACATGGCCAATACTCGGACCACGGGGAGTTCGACACCCACGAAGCACAAGGAGATCAGTATTTCCAAGATGACTACGGGTGTTCCACCAACGACGATGGAGCAGCAACAGCCTCGGGATGGTCGAACGACCGCTGGCACTTCCGCGATGAGGTAGCAGCGACTACGGCATACGGGCAGTCGTACGCAGCGACACCTCACTACGATGAGTGGGAGAGGGACATTTGGCCGACCGGCCATCACTGTGTCGATACATATGGCTTCACAAATGGTAGAGCCTATGTTTACGACGCGTTCACGACCGCTAGCGATGGACATACGGGCAGTCAGAACAACTACTGGGGAAACACCATGGCCATCGCCAAATGTCACGGAGAGTATGCTTACACGAACGGCTATGTGTGGTACATCGATCTTCCGTGATCTGCGCTGCCCTGAAACACGACCATCAACGACATCATAAGGAGTGAACTGAGATGTCCCATTTGGCAAAAACCAACGTGCTATTGGCGGTCTTGGTGCTGGGACTGATTGCCAGCTGGGCCGCTCTTGCCGCCGCCCAGCCCGAACGTCAGCCTCTCGGCAACGGCTTGCCGGCGGACTCGTCACGCTTCCGACCGGGCGAGGTCGAGGCCTCGGCCGTGGCTCAAGCCGAGAACTTTGCCGCGTACCCGGTGGCGTGGCTTGGCGAGGAGTTCGAGGGCTTTAAGCTAACGAAGATGTTTCGCGCAAACGCAAACGGTCAAGACGCTGTCTATCTCATCTACGGCGAGTGTGTTCCAAGGCCCGACTCGCAGGAGCCGAGTTGCGTGCCTCCTTTGGAAATAGTGACGAACGCGCCGGGAACAGTCCCAGAACCCGAAGATGGCCGGCTAGTGAATGCCGGTGAACTCACTTCGGTCCGAGATGCGGCCGCAAGGGCGCTTTCTGGCAGCCCCTTCATTTGGACGGAGACGGTGACCATCACGATCCATGCCAATGCGCCCTTCGTTGAAGAAGCGCTGGCGAACTTGCGCTCGGCGAATCACGAGGCTCTTCAGTTCGACGAGGTTTCGCCGGGTGACAGCTTGCGCGAGTTTGGCCGCTGAACTGGCTTCGGAACTCCGCGGCCCTCGCGAATCGGTCCGGCGGCCTCCCCTGGCGGGCCGCCGGGCTATTGATCTCTTCCTGGGTGAGCGGCCACCTGGCAGCCGGTGCACTCGTTGCGGCGAAGGAGGACTCGTCCGAGCCGATGGTAGTCGGGCTATGGGCGTTCCTCCTCGCGCCTTCCTGGGTCGCCGCAGTCTGGACGTGGAGACCCAGGCGCAGCATTGTCGCCTACCTCCTGGGTGCCGCAACGGGTCTCTTCATCATCGCCGCCCATGTGGCCTCGCGGGCCTCAGAACTGACGCCGGACATTCCCGCGGATGAGGCGCGATTCTTCACATTCGTCGGAATTCTAGGCTTGGGGTCGATTGGCGTTCTTGTGGGGTGCGTGGTCGTCTCGGCAATCGGGCGGCGCGCCGCAGGGTGATGTTTCCTCCCGCTCGTGGCTCCGCACGAGGATCATAATCCTCGCCGCCGCTTTCATTTCTCGAGGGCCTCGAAGTAGGGCGGCCACCCAGTCCATTCCAGGATGCCAACGGCTCATTGAATTTTCAGTTCATTGTGAGAATGAACGGCCGACAGTTTCTGCTCTGGTACGTACAGAATGAAGAGCCAAGAGTTGAGGAAGTGCGGCAGCTCCTTCACTCGCTGAAGTGATCGTCGGGGCCAAGACGCCCGGCGTGGCAATCAGTACCGCTTTCGTCCGTTCCGATGGAGTCCCACCCGCATGTGTGATATGATATCCTACCCTACTGGAGTGGGGCGGGCGGAGGTGAGCGATGAAACAGCTTCGACAGGGCTTGCCGCTTCACCGAGCAGCCGCGGTCCTGTTCGCGGCCATGGCCCTCGCGCTCTTCGGGCTCGGCGCGGGCGCCTGCGGCGGCGACGGTTCGGTCACGGTTGGACGCTACGGCGACTTCGAGGTGCGCGTGCCCGCGGGCTGGCGGATTGGGCTTGGGCCCGAAGGCCTCGAAGACGTCGACCCGGAGCTGGTCCCGGTGATGTTCGCCGGCCGCCGGGACGTCCGCGACAGCGGCATCGTCGTCTTTCGGCACGTTGGAGGCGCGCTCGCCGAAGCCGAGGCGTCCTGGCGGACGCAGCTGGAGAGCGCGACCTTCGGCCCTTCGCGCTCCAGCGATCGGGGGGATCAACGCCAGCTGCTCTTGGAAGGGACACGCGTCGACCCCGGCACCGGGAAGAACCGGCACATCCTCGTGGCGGTCGCCGGCCTGCGCGACCATTCCGGCGTGTCCTGGGTCGTATTTTGCGATGCTGCGCGCCAGGCCTTCCTGAAGGACTGCCGCCAGTTCGTCGCCGGGTTCACCGTCGCGTCCGCGGACTGAAATGATGACCCGGAGCCTAGTATTCGCCGCTCTCCTCGCCTTCCTTCTCCACGCAGCGTGGCTGCTCGTGTGGCCGCTCCCCCGCGGGCCCCTCCAGGCTGCTGCCACCGTGGTGGTGCCGTCCCTGCTCTTTCTGCTCGCGGCGTGTGCAGTCTGGTCGTGGCGAAGAGTCGGCGTGGCGCAGCCCCTGCTGGGCGCGGCCCTCGGGACAGTCGCGCTCTGGGCCCTGGTCCTGGTCCGGAACGACGCCCACGAGGTGGGGACCTCCAGTGCCGTCATCGAAGGCCTGGCGACCGGCGGCCTCTACGCGCTGCTCGGCAGCGCGGCCTTTCTCGCGCTTGCCCGGGTTGGCCGGGACCGCTGACAACCCACCGGCCACCGGCCACCGGCCACCGGCCACCGGCCACCGGCCACCGGCCACCGGCCACCGGCCAACGGCCACCCACCACCCGCCCTTGAGCGTTGCCGCCCAGCCCCCCAACCTGACCCCCACGTGAACTGGCTCGATTTCGTCCTCCTCGCCGGCATCGGGTTCTCCACCTGGCGCGCCTACTCCAACGGCTTCATCCGCGAGCTCGTCTCCATCGCCGCCGTCGTCCTCGCCATCCCCATCGCCGGCGTCCTCTACGACGACATGTACCCCAAGGTCGAACCGATCGTCACCAACGACACGCTCGCGGCGGTGCTCTCGTTCCTCTCCATCTTCGCCGGAGTCATCATCCTCGGTCAGGTCGGCGCCCACCTCCTCAAGCGCACCGCCGAAATCCTCAACCTGGGCGTCCTCGACCGCCTCTCCGGCGGCGCCTTCGGCTTCATCAAGGCCGTCATCATCTGCCAGGTCGTCCTCATCGTCCTCGTCCGCTACCCCGAACCCGACCTCCGCGACACGATCGACGAATCGCGCGTCGCCACCGCGCTGCTCGATGCCACGCCCACGGTCCTGGCCTTCCTCCCGAAGGGGTTCGATGAGAGCCTCGACCTCTTCCGCGAAGCCCGCGACGCGGTCAACGGCGCGCTCGGCACACCCACCCCGGAGCCCTGAGCCATCGGCCCCTGTGGCACCCTGCATCCATGGATCCCGACGACCGCCCCATCCCCGAAACCTCCCGCCGTCTGCGCGGGAGCCGCGTACTGCGGGCGGCTCATCTACGAAATCCACGACAACGTGCTGCTCGTGCTCGTTGTCCAGGTCGACAACCGCCGCGAAGTTTGCTGAGCCGCCCTACCGGAGTGACGCCACGGCAACCAGGGACGTCCGCCTTTCGAAGCGGGACGGAGACGCCGGCATTTCCCGGAGCTTAACCATTCGACTCCATGATGTGGCCGCTGACGCCGCGTCTTATGCGGCCCGGTAATGGACGAAGGAGTTCACACGATGAGTATGGTTTCTACCTGGAGGGGGAGGGGCGTCCTCGCGGCGATCCTCGCCATGGCCGCACTGGGGCTCGCGCTGGTGCTCGCATCACCCCGGCCGACCTCGGCCCAAACGGCGCCTTCCGCGACCGTCAAGCAGATCACGCTTTCCGGCGCCGAGGAAGTTCCCACAGTCACCGCCAACGCGATCGGATACTTCTCCGGCACGCTTACCGAAGGGAAGTTCGAATTCGACCTCAGCGCGGTCGGGCCCGAATTGACCATGGCCCACATCCACGCCGGCGCGAAGGGCGCGAACGGGCCGGTGGTCGCGTTCCTGTTCGGCCCGGCGGACCCGGCGGTCGGGGCGCTACACCCAACCGGGGCCATCACCCAGGCCAACCTCGTCGGCCCGCTGGCCGGGAACTGGAAGGGCTTCGCCGACGCAATGGCCAAGGGCACGCTGTACGTCAACGTCCACTCCACGGACAACCCCGCGGGACTCATCCGCGCACAAATCCCTGCCACGTCCATCGCCCCGAAGCCGCCTGCCACCGGCAACTCGGCCGTCTCCGAGGGGCCGATGGGGTACACGCAGGGCGCCGGCGTGCTGCTCCTCGCGCTCGCGGCCGGGACGCTGGCCCTGTCGCTCGCGAAGCGCCGGGCCTAGCGACGCCACCTCGCGAAGCATCGACCCGGCGTGGCCCGCCCCCTGCCGGCCGCGCGGGGTCCGCACGCTGGCCGAACAGGATGAAGACTGACGCTCGCCTGACCGCCGTCGTGGGCGCCGTCTTGTTGCTTGTGCTCCTGGCTGCGTCCTGTGGCGGCGGCCGGGCTCCCGCGGCGCCATCCCCAACGACTGCGCCCGCGACCCCGCCGGCCCCCGCTTCAACGCCAACGGCGGCCGCCACCGCGACCCCGAGCGCGGTTGCCGCCCCGACGACCGCCGCACCGCCCACGCCGGCGGGATCAGCGGCAGCACCTACCGCTTCGGTCACGCCGGCCCAACCGGCCGCCCGGGCAACGCCGGCGCCGCAGCCCACGCCGCGACCCCGTGCGTCATCGGTCAGCCTGACGGTCCGGGCCGCCAACCTGGCCTTCGATGTGTCCACGATCCGCGTGCCGGATGGCGCCACCGTCACCGCCACGCTCCAGAACGACGACCCGGGCGTTGAGCACAACCTGAGCTTCAGCCTGCCCGGGCTGGCCCATGGCCAAACCTGTGCCGGCCCCTGCAACCGGGCGCAGACGTTCACCGCATCCGGCGCGGGGTCGTACTACTTCCTCTGCACCCTCCACGACATGGTGGGCACCTTCATCGTGGAGCCGTGAGCTTGAGCCGCGAGCCATCGAGCCAACGGGTATCGCCACAGGTCCGCGCTCGCGCGGTACTATCGCCCCCGCTATGGCGAAGGAATCAAAGCCCCCAATGGGGTTCCAGCAACTCATCGGCCTCGAAATCCACGAGCGCGACGACGGCGCAAGCCGCGCCCGCATCGCAGTCACACCCGACCACATGAACCCGCACGGCGTGGTGCACGGCGGCGTCCTCTATTCCATGGCCGACACCGGCATGGGCGCGGCCCTCTACACGCGCCTCGAAGAGGACGAGTCGTGCGCCACCATCGAGTTGAAGATGGTCTACATCGCCGGCGTCCGCGATGGCACGCTCGAATGCGAGACGAAGGTGCTCAACAAGGGCAAGCGAGTCGCTTTCCTCGAATCCGAGGTGCGCAACGGCGATCGCCTGGTCGCGAAGGCACTGGGCACGTTCGCGATCTTCCCGCTGCGGGGCTGAGGGCACTTTCCTGTCGGCGCTTCAGTTGAGTGAGCTGTCCGCCTGGTTGAGGAATTCGCTGATGGCCGCCACGACCGGAGGCAGGTCGACCGTGACGGTATCCCAGACCAGATCGGGATCGACGCTGAAGTTAGGCATGAATCAGGCGGTTCCGCATGCCCCGAATGCCGGCCCACGGCACATTCGGAAGGCTCGCCCGCGTTTCCTCGGACAGCTGGGTGGCGGCTTCCCCGATGATCTCCAGGCAGCGCACCAGCGCATGAAGAAGCAGGCGGTTGGTTTCGAGTTCGTCTCTTGAGGATGTGGACGCGGAGTCCATGGCCTCGCGCGCCGCGTCAACGATGTGCTCGAGTCGAATCCGGTCACGCGGCTGCGTAGAGCACCTCGGCTTCCGCGAGCACTTCCGGCCGGAATCGCGCACTCAGATCGCGCGCCGTGCGCAGATCGATCTTCGCCCGCAACAGCCGGGAAAGTTCGAGCTCGAGTTCGGCCAGGCGGATGAGTCCCACCCGGGCATCCGGCTCGAACTCTACAAGGAGGTCAACGTCGCTCCCAGGCCCGGCTTCGCCATGCAGGACTGAGCCGAACAGCGCCAGCCGTCGCACGCGGTTTGCGCGACAGAAGTCTCGCAATACGGCGCTCTCGATGTCTCGTGGATCCATGCCGAAATGGTACAACAGCCGGCGGTCCCCATCGTCGCCGGGGCTGATACCCGCCATCCGCCCCCATGCGCACTTCGCGGCCCGCCCCGCCCGCCTCGCATCACTACTACCGCGGTGGCTTAAATCGCCGCCCGATTCGGGTAAGGTGAGAATGAGGTAGCACGAAAATGGGGACTCTGTCGAAACTTGCCTGGGGCAAAATATCCACTATTCACATTCAACGCATGAGGAACTGGGCACGGCACACTCATGCCCCCCTGCTGGCGGTGGTGGTGCTGGCGGGGTTCACCGCGGCCAGCTGCTCGACTGGGGGCACGGAAACCATCCAGACCGTGCTGGTTGCCCCACCCAACGCCCCGCCGCGGGTGAACCGCGACGCCACACACGTCATCGTCAACCTCGAGGCCCGGGAAGAGCTACGTGAGATTGCGCCGGGGGTCGAATATCGCGAGTGGAGCTTCAACGGATCAGTGCCCGGCCCGCTGATCCGCGTGCGAGTGGGAGACACGGTCGAGATCCGCCTTCGAAACCGCTCCGAGAACACGACGCTCCACAATATCGACCTTCATGCGGTCAACGGGCCCGGGGGCGGGGCGGAGGCGACGAATGTCGCGCCGGGAGAAGAGAAAGCCTTCACGTTCAAGGCGAAGGCGCCCGGCCTGTTCACGTACCACTGTGCGGCCGGCATAGTGGCCGACCACATTTCCAACGGCATGTACGGCGCCATCCTGGTCGACGGGCTAACACGCGGCCCCGCCGTCGATCGGGAGTTTTACGTGGGCCAACACGAGTACTACCTGAGCGATACGCCTGGCCCCGGCGGGATCCCGCAGCTCGACTCGACCAAGCTGCTTGCCGAGGAGCCAACCCATGTGGTGTTCAACGGCGCGACCAGGGCGCTCCAGGGCGACGATGTCCTGCGGGCGAACACGGGCGAGACAGTCCGGTTGTATGTGACCAATGGCGGCCCGAACCTGATATCGAGCTTCCACATTATTGGGGAGATTTTCGACCGGGCGTACCAGTACGGGACGTTGATGAGCCCGCCGCTGCAGGGCATCCAGACCGTCCTCATCCCGCCGGGCGGCGCGGCGATCGTCGACTTCGGCCTCGACGTGCCCGGGGACTACAAGCTCGTGGACCATGCGATCGGGCGTGTTTCGAAGGGTGGTCTCGGCATCCTCCACGTGATTGGGGGCGAGGATCCTGAGACGTTCCAGGCCCTTGGCGTGCCCGGGGCAGCCGAGCCGAGCCCTACGTCGCCAGCGACGGCGGAGCGGTCGCCGACCAGGACATCGACGGCGACGCCGGGTGAGGGAGGTGGCGCCACACGAGAGGTCACCATCGCCATGGGCGACAACGTCTTCAAACCGGACGCTGTGGACCTGTCGGCGGGCTCCCGGGTCAGGTTCACGCTACCCAGCGCGGGCCTCCAGCCGCACAACATACGCATTGCCACCCTCTCGGGGGCATTCGATGCGGGTGCGGTGTCGATACCGGAGGTGATCCTCGCGGGCCAGAGCGGGACGCTCACCTGGGATGTACCCGACCCCGGCACGTACAAGTTCCGGTGCGATATCCATCCGGTGGAAATGACTGGAATCATTACCGTGAAGTAGCGCCCGCTTTGACATGCGCGATGGAGCGCAGCGGGCCGTCTTGGTGAAAGGTCGAACTGGGGTGCCGGGGGCGAACCTGAGCCGCTGCGAGGGTGAACCATCTGCCGCCGCGCAATGCGCCTGAGCACCCCTCGGGCTATGCTGGCTGCACATATCCCCGCGCCGCGACGGCAATGCCGCGCGGACGCAAGAAGAGTTCCTCCCGCATGACCGAACCCGCACAGGATTCGCCGGACAAGGCTGTCGCCTTCCTTCTCCGGCAACTCAACCTCGAGCCCACCGACTACGACCACTTCCGCGGCCAGCCCG